>JBARCH010000398.1:0-3863 GCA_049793875.1 Pseudolabrys sp.
CCGATCTGATCACCGAGTATCTGATCGACAACGACATTCCCTATGTGTTCGGGATCTGCGGCCACGGCAATGTCGGCATCCTCGATTCCCTCTACGCCGCGCGCGACCGCATCAAGCTTGTGTCGCCACGGCACGAGCAGGTCGCGGCCCACATGGCGGACGCCTATTTTCGCGTGCGTCACAAGCCGGTGGCGACGCTGACCTCCTGCGGCCCCGGCTCCTGCAACATCGTGATGCCGCTCGCGGTCGCGCTCTCGGATTCTTCCGCGCTGCTTGCGATCACGGCGAACGTGCCGACGTCGCAATTCAACCGCAGCCCATTTCAGGAGATCAACAAGCACTTCCAGGCCGACTTCCCGAACATTATCCGTCCGGTGGTGAAGCGCAGTTTCCAGCCGACGCGCGTCGATATGTTGCCGCTGGCGTTGCGGCAGTCGATGACGACGATGCTGTCCGGCCGTCCGGGCCCGGTTAATCTCGACGTGCCATTCAACGTGTTTCAGGAAGAAGACGACGTCGAGATGCCGCCGATTGCGCCGCCGCTCAATGCGCAGCGCAGCGGCGCCTCGCCGGACGAAATCACGACCGCCGTCGATATGATCCTGAAGGCGAGGCGGCCGGTCATTTTCATCGGACAGGGTGTCACGTTGTCGGAGGCGAGCCGCGAACTGACCGAATTTGCACGCAAGCTCGGCATTCCGGTGATCTCGTCGCCGAACGGCATGGGCTGCTTCGACATGCACGATCCGCTGTCGCTCGGCTTCATCGGCCGCAACGGCGCCTATCCGGCGAACGAGGCGGGACGTCACGCCGACCTCGTCATTGCGATTGGCGCGCGCTTCGACGACCGCTCCGCGTCGTCATGGATGCCGGGCTATTCATGGAATTTTCCGCAAACCCGGCTGATCCACGTCGATCTCGATCCGGCCGAACTCGGCCGCAACTATCCGCCCGATCTCGGCATCCTCGCCGACGCGCGCACATTCCTGCGGCAATTGCTGGCGGAGATCGAGCGGCGCGGGGCGAAACATGCCGGTGTGCTCAAGGCGTGGCACGACGACATCAAATCCTGGCAGAAGAAGTGGGACGACTTCACGCGTCCGAATTTTGACCTGCACGCCTCACCGATGCGGCCCGAACGCATCGTCGCCGATTGCGCCGCGGTGCTGCCGGATGATGCGATCCTCGCCTGCGATGTCGGCGTCAGCCACAACTGGTATATGCAGTTCTGGAAGCCGAAACGCCCGCAAAACATGCTCAATTCGTGGGGCTTTTCCGGCATGGGCTTCGGTGCGGCCGGCGTGCTCGGCGCCAAGCTGGCAGCGCCCGACCGCCCCTGTATCGCGGTAACCGGTGACGGCTGTTTTACGATGGTGCCGCACGTTCTCTGCACGGCGGTCGAGTACAACATTCCGGTCGTGTGGGTGATCTGGAATAATTTCGGATGGGTTTCGATCCGCGACATTCAACTCGGCATGTTCGGCGGCCGCGAGCACGGCACTATGTTTCACCAGGGCGCCAACAAGACGCCGTACAATCCGGACTTCGCCGCTTTGGCCAAATCATGCGGCGTCGACGCTTTGACGGTGACGAAGTCCGAGGATTTCAAAGGCGCGCTCGAACATGCCGTGAGGGCGAACAAGCCGTTCGTGATCGACGCGCATGTCGATGCGGAAGTGCGGCCGCCCTCGACCGGCGCGTGGGAGTTGCCGCCAACGCCCTACAAGGAGCCGGTGTTCGGCCAGCGCTGGATGCCCGGCGATCCGGCGCCGGCGAAATAGGGGATTGCGATGGCCGCCGACAACCGCAAAGCCTTGGTCCGCAATATCGCGGAAGTGCCGTGGCTTGAGTTTCCCAATCACTTCGGCGGTGCGCTGTCGAAGCCGCTGGTGATGCCGGACACCGCGCAGTCCCGCCACATCGACTACCGCATCTCGATGTATCAGCCGAAGGCGTATGTCGAGAAGCACAGCCACAAGGTTCAGGAACAAGTCTATCACGTCATCGAAGGCGAAGGCCTGATGCATGTCGATGGCAAGGATCACGTCATGCGCAAGCACGATTACGTTTATCTGCCGCCAGGCGTGGTGCACGCAATTTCCAATACCGGTCTTACCGATCTGATTTTCCTGGTGGTGACGTCGCCGGTGACCGATGACGAAGGTTCGGCGAAAGAGGCGCAATGATCATGGCGAAAAGAAAAACGCCGGCGCAACGTCCGGCACCCGTGGTCGATTTGCAGATGCGCAAAGAGGGCAACAATGGCGAACCGCGCGGCGGCGTGCAATCGATCGCGCGCGCCTTCGCGATCATGGAAGAAATCGCGCGTAACCGCGACGGGATCGGCCTCGCGGAATTGAGCAAGCGCGTCGGGTTGCACAACAGCACGGCGTTTCATCTGGTCAAGACGATGGTCTCGCTCGGCTATGTGCGCCAGATCAAGGACTCCAAGCGCTATCGCATCGGCCGTCCGTTGTTTGCCTTGGCGGCAAGCGCGCTCGATGAGCGCGAGATGATCAGTCTGGCGACGCCCATTCTCGAGGAGTTGTCGCGTGAGACCGGCGAAAGCGCGCATTTCTCCGTACGCATGGGAGACGCGGTCGTCGTTCTTGCGCGCACCATGGGGCCGGGCGCGTTCCAGCTTAACGATCGCATCGGCGTCGTCAGGCCGGCGCATTGTACCGCGCTCGGCAAGATCGTCCTTGCCGCGATGCCGCTCGAGCAATTCGACGATTTCCTCGCCCGCGCAGAACTCTGCGCCCATACGGCGAAAACGATCACCGATCCGGCGCGGCTGCGGCGCGAGATCGCCGAGGTGCGCCGCGCCGGCATGGCCTTCGATGACGGCGAATTCGATGGCGAATTGCGTTGCGTCGCGTTGCCGGTGCGCGATTTCAGCGGTCAGGTGGTCGGCGCGATGGGCATGTCCGGCCCTGTCTGGCGGCTGACGAACCAGGCGCTGCAAAGCCGCGCCCGCATTGTGCGCAAGGCGGCCGATCGCCTGTCGGCGGAATTCGGCTATGCTGGCGACCTGCGAGCGGCGGAATAACCTCCTCGTCATTCCGGGACAGCCCGAGGGACTGGACCCGGAATCCAGACGAGTTCACAGTTGCTGCCTCTGGATTCCGGGTTCCGGCCTTTGGCCGGCCCCGGAACGACGGCATAGGAGATGCGGAGATGCCGAGACACGGAAATTACGTTCCCCACGGCGTCATCCCGGCGGTGCTGCTGCCATTCGAGAACGACCTGTCGATCGACGAGGCCGGTTTTCGCAAACACCTGCGCGACGTCGCGGCGGTCGAGGGCCTCTCGGCCATTACCGTCAACGCCCATTCAACCGAAGTCGCTTCCTGCACCTTCGACGAACAGCGCCGCGTGCTCGATATCGCGCAGGACGAGATCGGGGCGCGGCTGCCGCTGATCAACGGCATCTGGGCTGACGGCAGCATCGAGGCGGCGCGTATCGCGCGCATGGCAGAGCAGGGCGGTGCGTCGGCGCTTCTGGTGTTCCCGCCGGCGCCGTTCACGCTTCAGCAATCGCCGCAGATGGCGCTCGCGCATTTCAAGCGCATCGCCGACGCCACCGATCTGCCGCTGATCGTCTTTCAGTACCCGCTCGCGACCGGACAGGGCTATCCGCAGGAAACATTGCTGACACTGTGCGAGGAAGTGCCGAACATCCGCGCCATCAAGGACTGGGTCGGCAATGTGCCGCATCACGAATGGCATATCCGCACGCTGCAAAACCTGCCGCGGCCGGTGAACGTGCTGACGACGCACAGCTCTTGGCTGTTTTCGTCGCTGGTGCTGGGCTGCAACGGGCTGCTGTCCGGATCCGGCAGCGTGATCGCGGACCTGCAAGC
>JBARCH010000399.1:0-2232 GCA_049793875.1 Pseudolabrys sp.
CGCGGCTCACGGACCTGTGTGACGATGTGTGCCGATGTGTAATGCGGGCGCGCCGCTTCCCCCGTACATAGAGCGCAACCGATCACACCCCTTCGGAGGAAACCCACCATGCGCATCGTCGGCCGCAAGCTTGGCACAGCCCTCGTCCTCGCCGCCGCGCTCGGCGCCTTCGCGCCCGTCACGGCACAAGCCGAAAGCGCGGTGAAGATCCCCGCGCCCGCGACTGAAGCCGCCGACCAAACGCAGGGGCTCGAAACCGCCGTCATCGCCGGCGGTTGCTTCTGGGGCATCCAGGCCGTCTATCAGCACGTCAAAGGCGTCACCAATGCCGTGTCCGGTTATGCCGGCGGCGCGCAGAAGGACGCCGAATACGAGACCGTGAGCGGCGGCCGCACCGGCCATGCCGAGAGCGTGAAGGTGACGTTCGACCCGCGCATCGTCTCCTACGGCAAGATCCTCCAGATCTATTTCTCGGTCGCACACAACCCGACCGAATTGAACCGCCAGGGACCGGATTCGGGTACGCAATACCGCTCGGAGATTTTCCCGCAGAGCGAGGCGCAGGCCAAAACCGCGCGCGACTACATCGCGCAGCTTGACGCCGCGCATGTGTTCAAGCGGCCGATCGTCACCAAGACCGGCACGATGAAGCAGGCGTTCTTCCCGGCCGAGGGCTATCACCAGGACTACGCGCTCAACCACCCGATGCAGCCCTACATCTTCATCAACGATGCGCCGAAGGTGGAGCACCTGAAGGCGATGTTTCCCGACCTCTACCGCGACAAGCCGGTGACGGTGGCGGAAGCCGCGAAGAAGTCGGCAAAGAACTGAAAATCGCGCGAGCGCGCTTCACGTCGACACGTCATGGCCGGGCCTGTCCCGGCCATTTACGTTTCCTTGAACCGGAGAAAGGCGTGGGGCGGAACGCCTTGGGCGCGAGACAGAAATAGGAATAAAATCGAGACGGTTTCGAGGCCCGGCGCCGGCCGCTCCCTTCCCTCCCTTTGCGGGGGAGGGATCGGAAAGCGGGTTTCTTTTGACAGATGCACGCGCATGGGGGAGAAGCCCGCATGGCAAAAAAACCCGGCACCAACCCCAAAGGGGAATTCGTCTTTTTCGACGTCGTCTATGAGGACGGCTCGCAGCGCTCCAACCGGCGCGTGCCGGCCGAGCTGCTCGGCGGCCTGGACAAGGACGAGCCCGCGCGCGGCTTCATCATCGAGCAGGACCGCGAGATCGCGGAGAAGTCAGGGCGTGCGCCGATCGAGATCAAGAGCATCGCGAGGGCGGGCGCGAAAAAGAAGTAATGAGGGAGAAGGAAGCGCACGGCTGATGACCGCGCTCCGGCCTCTCCATAAACGTTTGAACGCCTCCGCGGGGAATCCTGCCGGCGGGAGTCACTCCCCGCCCAGCTTCTCTGCGAACAGCACCAGCGACTTGCGGTAAATCTCCGCCCTGTTCCACTCGCGCATCACCTCGAAATTCTCCGTGCCGGGGCCGAAGGGCTGCCCGGCGTGCCAGCCGTTGGTCTTCAGCAGATTGGCGGTGGAGGCGAGCACGTCCGGCACGCTGTGGCGCAGATCGACGTGGCCGTTGCCGTCGAAATCGACGCCGTACTTGATGTAGGACGAGGGCAGAAACTGCGTCTGGCCGATCTCGCCCGCGTAAGCGCCGACGAGATCGCGCAAGGGCAGATCGCCGCGCTGGAGGATCTTGAGCGCGGCAATGAGCTCGCCCTGGAAAAGCTCGGTGCGGCGGCAATCGTGCGCCAGCGTCGCGAGCGTGCGGATGACCGGCAGCTTGCCCATGTCGCCGCCGCCGTTGTCGGTTTCCATCGTCCAGATCGCCATCAGCAGCGTGCGCGGGACGCCGAAGCGCTGCTCGACGCGCGCGAGCAGTTGCGCGTGGCGTGCCATCAGCGCCTGCGCGCGCTTGATGCGCCCCGGCGTGACGCGCGTGCGGGCGTATTCCTCGAAGCTCTTGCGGAAGGTGTAGCGCTGGCGGTGGTCGAAATTGAGCACCTCGGCGCTCGGCGTCACGCCCGCAAAGGCGCTGTCGATGACGCTGCGCGAGACGCCGGCGGCCTGCGCGTCCTGCGCCATCTGCGCGAGGAAGGAATGGAAATCGCCGCCGCAGCGCGCAGCGAATGCGGGCGTGGCGAGGACGAAGGAGAAAAGAAGAAGTGCAAGCGTACGCGCGATCGTCATGCAATGGCCTCGTGTCGCCCCGAAC
>JBARCH010000400.1:0-1683 GCA_049793875.1 Pseudolabrys sp.
GCACAAGCTTGTGCCGGTCAATCACATGGTGGTCGTCACGGACGATCTTGCGCGCAAGAATCCGCGTGCGGTCGCGGAGTTCTATCGGATGCTGGGAGAAATCAGGAAGGCCGCGGGCCTGCCCGCCGCCGGCAAGCCGGACATGGCGCCGTTCGGAAAGGAGACGAACCGCCGTGCGCTCGAATTGCTGGTATCCTACTGCGTTCAGCAAAAACTGGTTTCGCGCCGGCTTGACGTTGACGAACTTTTTTGATGGCTAGCGCATGATCCCGAAAAAGCCTGCCCTCGGACTTGATCCGAGGGTGGAACCGGTTTTCGGATAAGATCATGCGCAGACAAAATGTTAGCAGATTACCATGATTCAATCTGTCCGGATCGGACTCTAGCCCGGACGGAATTCGCAAAACGGGAGCAGGCGATGAAAAAGTCATACACCGGCGGCTGTCAGTGCGGCGCCGTGCGCTACGAAGTGCAGGCCGACATCGGCGAGGTCATCGCGTGTAATTGTTCGCGCTGCCGGAAACTCGGATCGTTGCTGTCTGCCGCCGACGCGACCGATTTCAAGCTGATCGCGGGCGATGGTGAAATGACGGATTTTCAGTTCAACAAGGGCGCCATTCATCACCCGTTCTGCGCGACTTGCGGCATCCAGTCCTACGCCTACGGCAAAGGTCCGGGCGGCAAGGACATGGTGATGATCAACGTGCGCTGTCTCGACGGAGTCGATGCGGACCAGTTCAAGGTGATGAAGTTCGACGGAGCGAGTATGTAGGGATTTGGCACCCCCAAAAAGCCATAACGGGCGGACCGTCGTCCACCCGTCACAAGCTCTCGGATCCCCTGCGCGCAAGCGTGAGCCCGCAGCGCTGGTACTAGTTACTGAGAGCCAGGACCGTCGTCTCAAGGGCCACGAATACTGCAAGCAGCACCCACGTCCCATGCCCGTTTCGGCCATGGCGGCCATTCGTTTCCGGCGTTAACCGGTCGCAAGCAGCCTGTCACGAAGCCTAGGCCGATCCGGCGCGAAGACAAGCGCCTTGGAGTCGGTGTTCATAACTGCGGGGATGAATTAAGGCGGCACGTTTTCGGCCTCAGCCCAAAATCGTGCCTTTGCCGCGGCCGTCGCTGCTCTGCTCGATCATCACCGTGTCGTGCTTGAGCGCGAGTTGCTTGGTGAACTCCGCATTCATCAATTGCTCCTGCGAGAGCGCGTGCATGTCGGCGAACATGCCTTCGGTGCCGGCCGGTGAATAGATCATCAGCATGCGAACGCCGTCCTTCGACGTTACCTGATGCGGCACGCCGGGTGGAATGTGGATGCACGATCCTTTGGTGCCGTGAAAGATTTCGTCGCCAACCTTGAACTCCGCGCTGCCATCGAAAATGTAAAATGTCTCGTACGCCTTGATGTGATAATGCGCGCGCGACTGGAAGCCGGGCTTGCAGTTTTCTTCCACCACCTCGAACGTCTGGTTGGTGTCGCCGCCGGTAATCTTCACGATCACTTCGTTGGCCTTGGCGTAGATGTTGCCTTTGCCCGGCGCCGAATGCTTGCCCTTATCTGCCATGTCTCGCTCCCGATATGCCGCGATTGTTTTTGCGTTCTTATTCTGCCGGAAGGCTAGCGTGCGGCGGCTGGAAACGAAACAACATCCGCGCGGTCTGCCCAACCGGGGATAAGCT
>JBARCH010000401.1:0-8944 GCA_049793875.1 Pseudolabrys sp.
CGCGCAGCACGAAGTAGACTTTCTCGGGCGGCGAGGCGTCCGGCCCCGCGCCGCCGCCGGGCAGGAAGTGCGAGTAGCCGAACACGAGGCCCTTGGTGCCGCCGGCCTCGGCGCCGAACATGCGCAATGACGTGTAGTTGCGGTGATTGGGCGCCTCGTAAGGCTTGGCGTCTTCAAAGCGTTTGACGTGCATGAGAATCTGCTCCTTGGATCGGGCTGATTACGTCCCTGACATTTTTGACTTGCGCATGATCTTTTCCGAAAACCGGGGTCCACTTTTCGGCATCATGCGCTAGAACTTGCTCCCCTTTTCGATACGGAATTTCTGCTTCGGATCGAGGATGGCGACGAGACGCACGATGCAGCCGTCGCCGCGATCCCAGTTCCACGGGAAATACGCGAAAGTCACGCGCTTGCCTGTCACCTTGTCGATGTCGCCGCCGACGTTCTCGATGCCCATGATGCCGTTCTTGAACAGGATGCGGTGCACCGGCTCCCACTCCGGGAAGTCATCCTTCCAGTCGCGCCCGCCCGACCATTCGCGATATTCCTCGGCGAGATGCGGATGCAGCGGCCCATTGCGCTGCGGCCCGATGGCGGTCGCGAGCGGGTGGTCGTTGGCTTGCGTGTCATGGCCGACAACCTTGACTTTTTTCTTCACGAACCATTCGCCGGCGGACGGCACGAAGCCCGGCGAGCGGCAGAAATAGTCTTCGCTGTCTTCGTAGTATTTGTGCCAGCCGGTGTTGATGATCACCACGTCGCGGGGGCGAATGATCTTGCCGCAGGCTTTTTCCAGATCGTCCCCGGTGATCGGCTCCCATTTGTCTTTCGGAAGCGATACCACGATGCCGGAGCCGAAGAAGTGCGGCAGCGGCACTTCATCGATGAACGGTGTTCCCTGAATGACATGCGCGGGCGCGTCGATATGCGTGGTGTTGTGCATCGACGTCGTGATGCGCTGCGACAGCACGCCCGATTTCGCCATGTAATGGATGCGCTCGATCTTGACGTCTTCGAAATAGGGCCAGTTCGGCGACTGATACCCGAAGCGATGGGACAGGTTGTAAAACTCCAGCCCCATGCTGTTCTTGAGATTTTCCTCGAACATCACGCCGCGAATTTTTTTCGCCACGGCATCCTCCCTGCTGTTTGTGCCGCTGCTTACGCGGCGTCTGCGTTCATGTGCGATTCAAGAGCGCGTTTGGTGGAAAGCAATCGTTCGGCGATATGTGCATGCCGATCATGGAAGCGTTGCGCCGGCACGGGCACCGAAATGGCGACTGAATTGCCAAGCGGATCGCGCAACGCGACGCCCGCGGCGCAGATGCCGAGCGTGTGCTCTTCGCGGTCGAAGGCGACGCCGGCTTTGCGGGCCGACTTCAATTCGGTGAGCAGCGCATCGAGGCCCAGCAGCGTCCTGGGCGTGCGCGGCTCGAAGCGGCTGCCAAGCAGCCGTTCGACGGCCGGATCGTCGAGCCCCGCGAGGTAAGCCTTGCCATTGGCCGTGCAGTAGAGCGGAAACGTTTCGCCGACCGCCGAGACGGTGCGCAACCGCTGCGAACCGACCACCTGGTCGATGAAGACGAGATGGTCTTTCTTCACCATCGACAGGTCGACCGTCTCGTGCAGTTCGTCGGAAAGCCGTGTGATGAAGGGCCGCGCCAGCGCGATGAAATCGCTGCGCACGGAGGCCGCCAGCCGCAAGATGGTTGGCCCAAGCCGCACGCGGCCGTTCGGCGTTGCGGCGATCACGAGCTTTTCCGTTTCGAGGGCGGCGACGATGCGCTGGACGGTCGAGCGCGCGAGCTTCACCCGCTGCGCGATCTGCCCAAGGCTGAGGCCCGCATTCTCTTCTTCCAACGCGCGCAGGATGGTGGCCGCGCGGGCGATCACCTGCACCTGACTCTTGTCGTTGGTGACGAGCCGGTTCATCGACGCATACTCACGCGGCGGCCACCGTCTGGCCGCCTTGCATCATGGTACACGTTCGCCCAATATGCGGTACAGCAAAAACGGAAAATATTTGCTGGTGCTTCGAAGCGCCGCATTGGGATATGGACGCACATGGTGACGAAGATCGCGCTCGAAGAGCATTTCCTGAGCCCCGGCCTGGTGGACGACTGGCTGCCGACGGTGACGGATATCCCGCAAGCCAGGGCCGAACAGTTGCTCGCGCAGCTCACGGATTTCGGCGACCGGCGGCTTGAGGCCATGGATGCAGCGGGCATTGCGCGCGCGGTGCTGTCGGTGTCCGGGCCCGGCGTGCAGGTCGAGCGCGATACCGCGGCGGCGCTGCGCAAGGCGCAGGAGGCGAACGACTTTCTGGCCGATGAAATCCGCAAGCGGCCGGACCGCTATTCGGGGTTCGCGCACATCGCGTTGCAGGACCCGCAAGCGGCTGCCGACGAGCTTGAGCGTTGTGTTCGCGATCTGAAATTCCACGGCGCGATGATCAACGGCCATACCAACGGCCAATATCTCGACGACCGCGCGTTCGATCCGTTCTGGGAGCGCGCCGAGGCACTGGGCGCTCTCGTTTATCTGCACCCGGCCGATCCGGTGGTGCCCGCGCCGGTGCTCGACGGCCACCGCGCTTTGCGCCGCGCCACATGGGAATGGGGCTTCGAGACCGGCTCCCATGCGCTTCGTCTTGTGTTCGGCGGGGTGTTCGACCGTTATCCGAAAGCGAAGCTCGTCCTCGGCCATATGGGCGAGACGTTGCCCTATCTGCTCTGGCGCTTCGACAGCCGGGCGAAACTCTACGGCGTCGATCTCGCCAAGCCGCCGTCGCAATACATCAAGGAAAACATTCTGGTGACGGTGTCGGGCGTGTTCGCCGTCGATCCGCTTTATTGCGCCATCACCGCGCTCGGTCCCGAGCGCGTGATGTTCGCCGCCGACTATCCGTTCGAGTCGACCGAAGAGGCGGCCTCTTTCATGGACACCGTACGGCTCGACGAGGAATTGCGCGCCGACATCGCACACAACAACGCGGCGAAGCTGTTAGGGCTCTAGGCATCGGGAATTGTCACCGGGCGGCCCAGTATCTTCCGCGAGAATTTTTGCGGCTCCATTGGCTTCGCGAAGTAGAAGCCCTGAATCATGTCGACTCCTATTTCGCGCATGGTGAGAAAATCGGCGCGCGTCTCGACGCCCTCGGCCACCGTGCGCGCGCCGAACCCGTCCGCAAGTTCGAGGATGCGGCGGCACACGGACCGCTTCAGGCGGTCGGTCGCGCAGCCGGCGACAAATGTCCGATCGATCTTGATTTCGACGAACGGGAAGTTGTTGAGCTCCATGAGCGCGGGCCAGTCCGCGCCGAGATCGTCGATCGAAACGCCGATGTTGTGGAATCGGAGTTTTCGCGCCGCTTCCTTCGCAAGCGGCAGGTTTTGAATCAGTTCCTGGCCGTTCACCTCGACGATAAGGCCATCGAAGGCCGCGTGCTTGGGCATATGCCGCGTCAAATTCTCGATTGCCGCCGGGTGGCGAAAATATGCGACCGGAAGGTTGATCGCGATCTCGATGTGACCGTGCGTGGTGACGAAATAGTGCCAGTCGTCGACGGCCCGCGCCGTTACGAACTCGGATAGCGCCTGAAAATGAGGATCGCCGGCATCGGGAAGGAAGCAGGCCGGCGGAACGGTTCCCCAGGTCGGATGCCGCATCCGGATCAGCGCCTCGGCGCCGCCGAGCTTGAGCGTGCGGGCGTCGATTTTCGGCTGATACCATAGCTCGAGCCAGTTGGCGTGCAGCGCTTCGGAGAAATCGACCGGAGGTTTCGGCGGCGCTTCATCCGGCAGGAACGCCGCCACGCTGTCGCGCAAATGAGCGTCGCTGAACGGAGTCGGCAGCAGCGGAAGCATGGCAAGGCCAAGCTCCTTGCCGGACTCGCTGATCGCGGTCATTGCGGGCGAGACGGGCGGGCCAAACAGCAGGATGCTGCCGGTAAATTTCACCGCCGCCATCGCCTCCAGCATCGCATGCGCCCTGATCCCGCCCGCCGACATGCCCAGAACAAACAGATCGGGCTGCCGTTCGGCGATGATCTTGCCTATCTCCTCGGTTCGTTCGCATTCGCAAGCGATGAAGCCGATATCTTCAAGCGCATCCCGAAAGAAATTGCGGATATGCGTCTTGCTGTCGGCAACGCACACCCGCGGCGCCACTTTTCTCCGGCCAAACGGGACTAGGTCGATTGTTTCTTTGATTCGTTCTTGCGCTTCCATCGTTCGCCTCCGGCATTGGTAAAGTCGGAGGCATTCTGGCGGCGCAGCCGGCCAAATCTGGGCCGTACTGGCAACGTGCACAGCCATATGTCGGCTTAACACTAATCCGGACAATACCGATAAAGTTGGAGCAGAGCGTGGCGGCGCTGCATCGGTTCGATTTTTGAATTATCCCGTTGCGCCGCAGCGACTCCCAAACGCCGCGCAGCAATTCGCGACGCCGTCGCGCGCATAAAGGGAATAAACACGGCAACGTTGCTGTTGCCCTGGGACAACAACACCGCGCGTACGCGCGCCGCGAGGCGCCGGTTATTTCGGTGCGATCGTTCTCACCGGCTTGCCGTCGAGCCAGGCGCGGATGTCCTCGACCACGTCGGGGAAATATTTGCGGTAATTCTGCTCGCTGACATAGCCGAGATGCGGCGTCAGCACGACGTTGTCGAGCTTGCGGAACGGGTGATCGAGCGGCAGCGGTTCGACGTCGAACACGTCGAGTCCGGCGCCGCCGATCTTCTTGTCCTGCAGCGCCTTGAGCAACGCCGCCTGATCGACGATCGGCGCGCGCGCGGTGTTGATCAGGCAGGCGGTCGGCTTCATGCGCGCGATGTCCTCGCCGCTCACGAGTCCGCGCGAGCGGTCGCCCAGCACGTAATGAATGCTGATGAAGTCGGCGGTGCGAAACAGATCGTCCTTGCTGACGTATTCGGCGCCGCCTTCCTTCGCCTTTTCCGGCGTCAGGTTCTGGCTCCAGGCGATCACCTTCATGCCGAAGGCGTTGCCGATGCGGGCGACGCGCTGGCCGAGCTTGCCGAAGCCGACGATGCCGAGCGTGAGGCCTTCGAGATCCTGCCCGATGGTCACCTGCCACGACAGGCCGGCCTTCAGCCGCGCGTTCTCGAAGCCGATGCGGCGCGTGATCTCCAGCATCAGGCCGAAGGCGATGCCGGCCGTCGGGCTGCCGGCGGCGCCGGTGCCGCAGACGGTCACGCCGCGCTCGGCGCAGGCCTTGAGATCGATGGAATTGTTGCGGGCGCCGGTGGTGATCAGCAGCTTCAGGTCGGGCAGGCTCTCGATCACCTGGCGCGGGAAGGGGGTGCGCTCGCGCATCATCACGACGACGGCGAAGCCCTGCAGCGCCTTGATGACGGCGTCCTGCCCGCCGATCGGGTCGTTGAATACCTTGACGTCGACGTCCTTGCTGACGGCCGACCAGTCGGCGAACTTCATCGCCACGTTCTGGTAGTCGTCCAGAATAGCTGCGCGCACCATGCTGCCTGATCCTCGAATTCCGCCGGCGGCCTTGCCGGGAGGCGGCAGATTAGGGCGCTGAAACCGAAAAGATAAGGGGGATCAGGGCTTGGCGTCGTCGCCGTGCTTGGCGTGCCATTTGGGGCCGGGGCCGCGCATGTAGTGCTGCTCGGGCCTGTAGGGCTGCGGCATGTCGCGGGTGGTCTCGTGCCACACGGCTGCAAGGAACGACCCGATCTGGTGCAGCGGACGGGACAGCAGCGATACGGCGGACCCCGAGATGTCGGAGATGGCGCGACTCATGACGATAACCCCACTCAACGTGCGGACATTCTTGCCCGCATACCCCTTTTTGTCGCCGCGGACGGCGCTCAGGTTCATGGAAAGAGATCGTGGCGCCACAGCGGTTAAAGTCCGGTTTGAAAATGTCGGCCGCTCGATCTTTTTTCGATCAGCCTTTCCGAATTTTTACCGCCCGGCCCGAAGGCCGGCCCTGCTTGCTCTTTGCGGCCGCCGCCGTTACATCAGCCGCGAATTTCCCGACACCGCCTTGCCGTCGCGTGCGTCGAGCGCGAGAAGCGCTTTCGGGCCGGAACATACGGATTTGAGGGGTCTAAACGCGCAATGAACGGTCGCCAGTTCATCTACCACATGCAGGGCCTGACCAAGGTCTACCCGTCCGGCAAGAAGGTGCTGGAGAACATCCACCTGTCCTTCTACCCGGACGCCAAGATCGGCGTGCTCGGCGTGAACGGCTCCGGCAAGTCGACGCTGCTGCGGATCATGGCCGGCATCGACACCGAATTCGTCGGCGAGGGTTTCGTCGCCGAGGGCGCCCGTGTCGGCTACCTGGAACAGGAACCGCAACTCGATCCGGCGAAGACCGTGCGTGAAAACGTGATGGAGGGCGTGGCCGCCAAGAAGGCGCTGCTCGACCGCTACAACGAGATCGCCACCAATTATTCCGACGAGACCGCCGACGAGATGGCCAGGCTCCAGGACCAGATTGATTCCAAGAACCTCTGGGATCTCGACTCGCAGGTCGATCTGGCGATGGACGCGCTGCGCTGCCCGCCGGACGACGCCGATGTGACGAAACTCTCGGGCGGCGAGCGCCGCCGCGTCGCGCTGTGCAAGCTGCTGCTCGACCAGCCCGATCTGCTGCTGCTCGACGAGCCGACCAACCATCTCGACGCCGAAAGCGTGAACTGGCTGGAAGGCCATCTGCGCAATTATCCCGGCGCCATCCTGATCGTCACCCACGACCGCTACTTCCTCGACAACGTCACCGGCTGGATTCTCGAGCTCGATCACGGCCGCGGCATTCCTTACGAGGGCAACTACACGTCCTGGCTGGCGCAGAAGCAAAAGCGCATGCAGCAGGAAGGCCGCGAGGACGAAGCGCGCCGCCGCACCCTGGAGAGAGAGTCGGAGTGGGTGCAGTCCTCGCCGAAAGCGCGCCAGGCCAAATCGAAGGCGCGCTACGAGCGCTATGAGGACTTGCTCAAGGTCGCCAACGCCAAGCAGAACACGGTCGCGCAGATCATCATTCCGGTCGCCGAGCGGCTCGGCAACAACGTCGTCGACTTCACCGGCCTCAAGAAAGGCTACGGCGACAATCTGCTGATCGACGATCTCACCTTCAAGCTGCCGCCCGGCGGCATCGTCGGCGTCATCGGTCCGAACGGCGCCTGCAAGACCACGCTGTTCCGCATGATCACCGGCCAGGAAAAGCCCGACGCCGGCACCATCAAGGTCGGCGAGAGCGTGCAGCTCGGCTATGTCGACCAGTCGCGCGATTCACTCGACGGCGCCAAGAACGTCTGGGAAGAAATCTCCAACGGGCAGGACATCATCCTGCTCGGCAAGAAGGAAGTGAACTCGCGCGCCTACGCCTCGTCGTTCAACTTCAAGGGCGCCGACCAGCAGAAGAAGGTCGGCCAGCTTTCCGGCGGCGAGCGCAACCGCGTGCATCTCGCCAAGATGCTCAAGTCCGGCGCCAACCTGCTCCTGCTCGACGAACCGACCAACGATCTCGACGTCGATACGTTGCGCGCGCTGGAGGAGGCGCTGGAAGATTTCGCCGGCTGCGCCGTCATCATCAGCCACGATCGCTGGTTCCTCGACCGCATCGCGACGCACATCCTCGCCTTCGAGAGCGACAGCCACGTCGAATGGTTCGAGGGCAACTTCCAGGATTACGAACAAGACAAGATGCGCCGGCTTGGCACCGACACGGTCCTACCGCAGCGCATCAAATACAAGAAATTCACTCGCTGAACGCCGCTTGCCGGCTGTTGCGCGAGTTTTCCATTGCTTTTTTTTTGTTAAGCCATATCTGTCATATTGGCTTTTGCAGCATTGCGTTATCCACTGCGTGAGTAGTGGTCGCGTACCGGCGGTAGCAGTCGCCAGGAGCGGTTGTGTCGCTCGTGCAGGCATTTCCAGAAACAGGGGGTAAATCCCTGAAAGCCACGCCCATTTGGCTGAACTAATGCCTTCCTATTAGGCGGGCATCTGCGTTAACTTCGATTCTGTTAAAAGGAGACAACCATTGGCAACGCGAGCCAGCGAGACCCGGTCAAGCGAAGTCCACGCCCGCGCCGAAGCAAGTTTCAAGAAAGAAGAGCGCGCCAAGGACGGCGCCAAGGCAATGATGGAATATCAGGCCAACGGCCGGGCCGTTCGTGAAAAAATTGCGCGTTTGAAGGCGCTTCGGCTGGCCAAACAGGCCGTCGACGATGAGCAGGAACTTACCGCCAAGGAGCTCGTTACCAAAGAAGCTGAAGAGCGCGCCAGCAAAAAGCTCGACGCCAAAAAACTCGGCGCCAAGAAATCCGCTCCCAAAGCGACGAAGATAAAGCGCTGAGAGGCCCGCGATGGGCCGTTGGTCGCCCGGCGCCCGATGCGTGCCTTGAATTCAACACATCGCTGCTCTATTGCGGCGACGTGGCAAACACTCCGTCAATACGATTGACGCCCATAGTTTGTCAGTCACAAGTTTGTCGGGTCACAAGTTTGTCGGGTCACAAGTTTGTCAGGTCAAAAACGACTTATGTGCTGCGCCGAGCTAACGGGTATTTGGCGCTTTCGTACAATTGGCGGATTTGATCGCTGTTGAACCGTTGCTCGTCGACTTCGAGAAAGGCGCCGACCAGCAGGTCCGGCTTAAGCTCCTCGATGGCGAAACGGATGGCCTGGGCGGCATGCGTGAATCGCCTGTAACCCAGTGGTTGACCCCTTAGGGCACGCTTTCGGGTGCCGAACAGTTCAGCCGAGGCATTGTAGTCAAATTCGGCCATCGGATGGGTGATCTCAGAAGGAGCTTGACGTCGCCTGAATGCGGATCATTCAAGCATCACGAACATTATAACCGCAAAAAAGAGCCAATACCAATCATCGGCGGCTCCGGTCATCCTGAGATGGACCCTCTTACCCGCCGGAACCGCTCGCCAGCCACGGAG
>JBARCH010000402.1:0-16994 GCA_049793875.1 Pseudolabrys sp.
TATTGCGTATTGCCGGACTGTTGTCCCGGCGCCCGGGATGATGACGACAAGCGGCTACTTGAAGAAAAACACCGCCGTCAAAATCGCACCGACCGTGACCACAATGCCGCGCACGATACGCTCCGGCACGCGGCGCGCGGCCATCACGCCGAGATAGCCGCCGGCGATGCCGGCCACCGTGACAATCGCGGCCTCCTTCCAGAATACCAGTCCGTTGGCGACGAACAGCACCACCGCGACCGACTGTGCGACCGTGGCGACGATGTTCTTGAGCGCGTTGGCCGTGTGGAATTCGCCGATGCCGATGATCGAAAGCGTCGCCAGCAACATGATGCCCATGCCGGCGCCGAAAAATCCGCCGTAGATGCCGACCAGTCCCATCAACGCATAGGCGACGATGCGCATTGCCGCGCTGTGATGCCCATCGAGGCCGGCGCTGAGCGCGCGGATGCGGCCGCTGAATGCAAAGGTCAGCGTCGCTATGCCCAGGAGCCACGGCACCAGCGGCCGGAAGCCTTCGTCACCGATGCGGATGAGCAAATATCCGCCGGCGATGCCGCCGAAAAGCCCGAGCAGCATGAACGGCACCGCGCGCCGCCAGTTCTTCCGCGTCTCGCCGGCGTAGGCGATGGTCGATGCGAGACTGCCGGGCACCAATGCGACCGCGCTGGTAGCGTTGGCATTGAGCGTCGGCATGCCGAAGGCAACCATCGCCGCGAACGTAAAAAACGTGCCGCCGCCGGCGACGGCGTTGACCAGACCGGCGGCGAAGCCGGTCACAGCGAGCAGCGTGATTTCCAGAAGGGACAAGGGTGAGGCCGTTACTCGATGCGTCCGAAAGACTATTTTTCCATCTCGAACGGCACTATCGCCGCATCCTTCGATGCGCGCAACGTAAGTGACGTCTTTACATTGCGCACATGCGGCGCGGCGGTGAGTTCGGCGACGAAGGCCTGAAAGGTCTTCAGGTCCGGCGCCACGCATTTCAGGACGAAGTCGATCTCGCCGGAGAGCATCCAGCATTCGCGGACCAGCGGCTGCGCGCGCACGAAATTTTCGAAGGCGACAAGATCGGTTTCCGCCTGGCTCGACAGATGCACCATGGCAAACACCGTCACTTCGAAGCCGAGCCGCTTTTCGTCGAGCAGCCCGCGGTAGCCTTTGATGTAACCGGCCTCTTCCAGCGCGCGCACGCGGCGCAGACACGGGGGCGCTGAGATGCCAACACGGCTCGCCAATTCCACATTGGTGATGCGGCCATCGTCCTGCAGCTCCTTGAGGATTTTCCGGTCGATGGCGTCGAGACGGGCTGGCAAAAGGGGGCTCCAGACATGTGAACGGACAGCGGAACATCCATACCGCGAAAGGAAGTTTCGCGACAGATTATTGCGCAAACGGCGATTTGACCCATCCGCGGGGCTGACTTTGGGGGGTTGCGTATCTTGCATAGCTCCCCAAAAGCCATAAGTTGCGGGATGTAAAGAGCCGACCCTTCCAATCGAGGCGGGGATGACGGCCTCCAAAGAGAGCCCACCGGGGGGCGCACAATGTCCAAAACCACGCACGCCAAAGTCATCATCCTTGGGTCTGGCCCCGCCGGGTATACGGCAGCGATCTACGCCGCTCGCGCGATGCTCGAGCCGATCCTGATTCAGGGCATCCAGCCCGGTGGCCAGCTCACCATCACAACCGATGTCGAGAACTATCCCGGCTTCGCGGACGTCATCCAGGGCCCCTGGCTTATGGAGCAGATGCTCAAGCAGGCCGAACACGTCGGTACCAGACTGGTCACCGATCACATCAACAAGGCCGACCTGTCGCAGCGCCCGTTCCGGCTCGAGGGCGACACCGGCGACATTTATCTCGCCGACGCGCTGATTATCGCGACCGGCGCTCAGGCGCGCTGGCTCGACCTGCCGTCGGAGCAGAAGTTCAAAGGCTATGGCGTGTCGGCCTGCGCGACCTGCGACGGCTTCTTCTACAAGAACAAGGAAGTGATCGTGATCGGCGGCGGCAATACCGCGGTTGAGGAAGCGCTGTTCCTCACCAACTTCGCCTCCAAGGTCACGGTCGTGCACCGGCGCGATTCATTCCGCGCGGAAAAAATTCTGCAGGACCGGCTGTTCAAGCATCCGAAGATCGAAGTCGTTTGGGACACCACGCTCGACAACGTCCTTGGTGCCGAGAACCCGCTCAAGGTCAACAAGGTAAAGCTCAAGAACATCAATACCGGCGCGGTGACTGAACGCGCGGTCGATGGCGTGTTCATCGCCATTGGGCACCAACCCTCCTCCGAACTGTTCACCGGCCAGATCGAGATGAAATCGTCCGGCTATATCGTCACCGGCGGCAATTCGACCGCGACCTCGGTGCCTGGTGTATTCGCGGCCGGTGACGTCACCGACGACATCTACCGGCAGGCAGTGACCGCCGCCGGACAAGGCTGCATGGCAGCGCTCGAAGTCCAAAAATTCCTGCACGCGCACGAGCACCAACGCGCGGCGGCGGAGTAACACCCATGGCCGCCAGCAACACCACGATGGACTGGGACAAGCTGAAGGTGTTTCACGCCGCGGCGGAAGCCGGCAGCTTCACCCACGCCGGCGAACGGCTCGGCCTGTCGCAATCGGCTGTCTCGCGTCAGGTTTCGGCGCTGGAATCGGAATTGTCGGTTTCGCTATTCCATCGCCATGCGCGCGGACTGATCCTGACCGAGCAAGGCGATATGCTGTATCGCACTGCGCACGAAGTGTTCATGAAGCTCGAGGCGGCGCGCACCAAGCTCACCGACAGCCGCGAGCGCCCGAACGGCGAACTCAAGGTCTCCACCACGCCCGGTATCGGCGTACATTGGCTGACGCCGCGGCTCGGCGAATTTCTCGACCTTTATCCGGATATCCGCATCTCGCTGATCACGACCGACGAAGAGCTCGATCTCGCGATGCGCGAGGCCGACGTTGCCATTCGCCTGCGGCAACCAACCCAGCCGGATTTGATTCAGCGCAAGCTGTTTTCGGTGCACTCGCATGCTTATGCGTCGCCGGATTATCTCAAGCGCTTCGGCACGCCGCGCACGCACGAGGAAATCGACGAGCACCGCGTCATCCTGCTCGGCGGCAACGTGCCGGCGCATTTTGCCAACCGCCGGCGGCTTCTGGAAATCGGCCGGGAAAACAAGAGCCCGCGCGAACCGCATTTCATCGTCAATAACGTGCTGGGCGTGCTGCGCGCGTGCCAGCGCGGCCTCGGCATCGCAATGCTGCCTGATTATCTGGTCGAGGAAAACGGTGGATTGGTGCAATTGTTCGGCGACTCCGACTCGATCGCAGTCGACGCATTTTTTGTTTATCCGGAAGAATTGAAATCTGTCGCACGCATTCAGGTTTTCCGCGATTTTCTCGTCGCGAATGCACAGCGCTGGAATTTCTGATCACACGCGCGTGATCGCATCTGCATACAGGTTTGCTTTTGGACATGGCTGACATGCGACGAGGTCCGTTGCTCGCCAACCGAAATTTCCTCTAACGTTCTTGCAGCTGACGCACCGGAGATATCCTCCCAGAGTCGCCGATGCTCAGCGTGTTCCCCTCTGGAAGACGATTGCCGGCCCCCACGCCGGCAAAAACTGAACCGGGCCCTCTTTGGGGCCCGGTTTTTTTATTGGTGACCGCTGCGCAAATTCTGTTTGCGCGTGGCCTTGCGCGAAAATCGCTTCGCATCTTTTCGCGATCATGCGCGCGATTGTTGTGCGCGGGATCAAATCGCGCGTAACCGGATTTGCGCGTCGATGACCGCAGAGCAGTGAACTGCATCCGCGTCGCCGTTGCCGGAAGAAATTGCGCGCGCATGACGCGCGCCGGATCACGGCAGCGCGCGCAGGACATCGGACTCACCAGGAACGGGATTTGCGCGGACAACGACACTTCCTTTCTCCGCCCGCGCCTGACTGCCGGAAAGAAGAACCGCTTTCCGCCCCGTTTTCGTCGCTGGCCGGCGCGGGCCCGCAAGCCGCTTATCATCGGGTTGTCATCGGCCATCGGCAGACTGCCAAACGTGGCGGCGAGTCGACGGCGTCGTGTTTTCGGCTAAAACCACATGAATTTCAGTGGTATAGGACCGGCACTGCCGGCTTTCGGCAGACGGCAATGGAATCGGTGCGCCGCCCCGCCGTCCAAAGCGCAAAAAGAGGATCGGCGGCAGCGGCCACGGGCGCTCTCACGAAAAAGTCATCTGGCGGCGGCTGCCTGGAAAAAAGGCAGGCATGTAAATCCGCTGTCTGCATCCGCAAGAATAACGTTGGGATTCAACCGGTCGGCACTTCCGTGGAACGTGCAGAATAGCCACAGTGACAATACTTTAGGTGTTCGCCGTCGGTTTATGCGTAATCCGCCTGGAACAATCGGCTAAACTTATCGCTAACATCTGCGGAGCCTAATACCCGCAGCAGCCTTTAGGAGACTTACTGGTGCGCAGTGTCCGATTTGACCGCCTTCTGGCGGGTACCGCACTCGGTCTGGTTCTGGCCTTTTCCAGCCATGCCGTGCGCGCGCAGAGTGACGAAGCCAAGATCGAATCGGCCATGCCGGCGCTCGATACGGCGGACTTGCCGCCACCGACGGCAAAGGACATCGGACCGGGCCCAGCCAGTGCCGCCGCACCGAAATCGGCTGAGGTAAAGACCGAGACCCCGAAGGCCGCGGAAACAAAGACCGCGGCGCCGAAAGCGGCCGCAGCCGACACGGCGACCGCGCCGATCATCGACAAGGTCGCGGACAGCGCAGTGACGGACCAGTTGCGCGATCTCATCACCGGCAACAAGCTCGATCGCACGATTGCCCGCAAAGCCGATCGTTCGGGTGTCGAAGCGTTTTACAAGGCGCGTGACTACGCGCCGCTCTGGATCAGCAACGATGCCGCCAACGACCGCGCCAAAGCGGCGATGGCGTACCTCGCGCAGGTTGACGCTGTCGGCCTCAATCCGGCCGACTATCCGGTTCCGGAGTTCAAGTCCGCAAAAACCGCCAGCGCATTGGCCGACGCCGAAATGAGACTGACGCAGTCGGTTCTTACTTACGCGCGTCATGCGCAGATCGGACAGATCAACTTCACGCGGATCTCCGCCGACATTTCCTACAAACTGGACGCGCCCGAGCCGGCCGATGTGCTGAAAAAGGTCGCGGACGCGAGCGACGCCGGCAAGGCGCTCGACAGCTTCAACCCGCCGCAACAGGAATTCAAAGCGCTGCGCAAGAAGCTGGCCGAGCTTCGCGCCGGAACGCCGCAGAAAGCCGAAGAGGCTCCGAAAGTCGTGCGCGTCGCAGAGGGCAAGATTCTGCGGCCCGGCATGAGCGACCCGCGCGTGATCAGCCTGCGCAAACGGCTGAATATCGCCGGCGACAAGGACAGCGCGGTTTACGACGACGCCGTGTTCAAGGCGGTGAAGGACTTCCAGAAGAGCGCCGAGATTGGCGCCGACGGCATGCTGGGCAACGGCACTGTGCGCGCCCTCAACGGCACCGGCGGCTCGACCCATCGCATCACCGCCAATCCGGTCGACGTCATTCTCGCCAACATGGAACGCTGGCGCTGGATGCCGCGCGACCTCGGCGCGACGCATGTGGAAGTCAACATTCCGGACTATTCGCTGAGCCTGTTCCACAACGGCCAGCTTTACTGGAAGAGCAAGATCGTCGTCGGCAAGCCCGGCAAGGCCACGCCGCTGATCACTGCGGAAATGAAGTTCATCACGGTCAACCCGACCTGGAACGTGCCGCCGTCGATCATCGAGAATGAATATTTGCCGGCGCTGCGCGAAGATCCGGGTGCGCTCGACCGCATCGGCCTCAAGATCTACCAGGATCCGGACGGCACGGTGCACGTCTACCAGCCGCCGGGAGCCGCCAATGCACTCGGCCGCATCCGCTTCAACTTCCCGAACAAGTTCCTTGTGTATCAGCACGACACCCCGGACAAATATTTGTTCGCCAAGGACAAGCGCGCTTACAGCCACGGCTGCATGCGCGTGCAGAATCCATTCACGTATGCCGAGAAGCTGCTGTCGATCGAACTGCCGAACGAGCACTACACCGAAGCGCGCATCGAGAAGATGCTCGGTTCGAACGAGATCAACATCAACTTCCCGAAGCCAATCCCGGTACACCTGACGTACCAGACCGCGTTCGTTGACGCCGACGGCAAGCTGCAGTTGCGCGAAGACATCTACGGTCACGACGCCAAGATGATCGCGATCCTCAAGAACAGCAGCGAGCGCAGGATTGCCGACATCGCAATCGAGCGTGCGCCCAACGCGTCCTCAAAGCCGGTTCGCATCCAGCCCGGCACCTACGCTGGCATCAATGGCAGCGGTGGCGGTGGTGGCGGCGGCTACAGCGGCGGCCCCAACTTCTTCGACTTCCTGTTCGGCAGCGCGCCACGGCAGGAAGCTTATCCGCCGCGCCGCTTCATTGGACCGCGCGCACGCGATAACGGCCGCTACAGCGCCCGTTAAACGCACTGTCTTCTTTCGAGCGCAAACGCCGGCGAAATCCTCGCCGGCGTTTTGCATTTCATGCGCCGCTACCGCAATTTGCTTGGCGAATATCCGGCTGGCTGGACTGCGGACGGCCGCTTGAAAAAACGATTGCCCGCAAAATCACAGCTTGCCGGTCTGAACCGGAGGCAAAAGGCGGTAGCCGATCTGCTTGCGGCGGCGATGCGGAGGGAAATGGTACAGCTGGGTGGACTTGAACCACCGACCTCTGGTTCCACAGACCAGCGCTCTAACCAACTGAGCTACAGCTGCACGGGTTGCGCGGCCATTGGCCGGGCGGGCGGACCCTAAGAGCCGACCCTCCTTTTTGCAAGCGCCTGCCGCACCATGCCTCGGTGGCTGCGGCTCGGCGCGACGCAAAAAAGCCCGGGCTATAAAAGCCCGGGCCTTCGGAATAGCGTCGTGGAGCGGGAAGCGCTTGCCTTACGCGGCCTTGTTGAGCGCGCCGGTGAAGCCTTGCTTGAGTGGCTCGACCGCTTCGCTGGCCACTTTCTGCGCCTGCTCTGAAAGCTCCTTCACCTGTCCGGTGACGGTCTCGAACTGCTCGCGCCAAAAGGAGGTCGAGAGCTCGACGACTTCCGAGTAGGACTTCGCCGTCATGAGTTCGCCGAACAGATCGAACGCGGCGTTGCTGTTGGTGCGGGCGTGATCGATAACCTTGAGACCGTAGTCGGAGGTACCCTTCGATACGGCGGCGTAGGTCTCTTCGAGCCGGTCGGTCGCGTCTTCGGCGGCAGACTTCATCTTTTCGTAGTTCTCTTTGGCGTGCGAGATGCCCTTTTCGGCGAACTCGCGGAAAGCCGCCGGCACTTCCATCTTCGGTATCTCGAATTTGGGGATTTCGAAGCGCGGCGTGTCGGTTCTGGACGTCTCGAAGCCCGGTGTAACGGTCTTCGGTTTCGATTTCTGATTCTGAGCCTGGTTCGTAGCGATTTCGGCCATAATACTGTTCCTTGATACTGTTCCTTGGGTGCGAGGTGTTTCTCCGGGGCGCGAACGGACCGTTACGCAAGACAAAACTGGCCCGCGCCTGTTCCCGGCCGCTCGCGGGACCCTAGTCTCGCCAGCGGTACTTCAACCAATATGACATCGATTATGTTGCAATGCAATATAAATATTGCATTGCACAAAACCGTCACATTTGGTCCTTGAAAGGTCACAGGAATCCGTCAGTTCGACGTGCTCTTGCCGGCCATTTTGATTGACTTCTGGCCGAGTTCCCGCGCCTGTTCCGCCAACGCCGCCATTTGCTCTTTGACGTATTCGCTGTGCAGCGACATCACCTCGTCGGAGCCCTTGGCGCGGAGCAATTTCTGCGCGAAATCGAACGACGATGCGATATTGCGCTCGGTGTACCGCAGGGCCAGTTCCCCGACCTCCTTGGCGCCGGAACGGGCTGCCGATGCATGATTTTCCGCCGCGCTAACTGCCTGTTGCGTGGCACTGACGAAGCCATCAAGGGCCTGTTTGGCCTGCGCCATGCTCTTTTCCGCAAAAGCGCGCATTTCCGACGGGATCTCGAAGTTGGGGATATTCGTGGCCATGAAAGCCTCCTGTTTCATCCTTGGGTAGAACGCACGAGATCGCCGACGGTGCGGTGGCCTTAACCATATTTATGTGAGCTGCCGGTCCCGCCGGACGCGCAAGCCTTGCCCTGTGGAAATTAACGCTATCGACTTATCGAGCGATTGGTTAATCGCCGAAACGTGGACGCAGCCGAACGGCAGCCGTATTAATTCTTCATTAGCCGTAATTCGCAGCGAAACCGATGAATGGTCCCGCGTTCAGCTTCGGCTACCTGAGTGATCCGCGACTCGCGGCGCAAGCCCTGAGTCCGATGCCGGCTTGGCTATGGAGCGCCGACGCATCGCGCGTGCTGTGGGCCAATCCGACTGCCGCCGCCATTTTTAATGCGCCCTCACCGGCCGCACTCGCGGCACGCGAATTCGAAACCACACATCCGGCTGCCGCGCAGATCGCGCGCCTCGCCTTGACGTTGCCGCACGGCGGCGCGCCGCGGCTCGAACGATTGCGCGGCTTCGGTGCAGGTGTCGGCGCGGCGCTGACGTGCCTCTGCTCGCGCATCACGCTTGCCGACAATGCCACCGCGATCTTCGTGATAGCCGGCGAACGTGCCGGTCCCGACCTGCCTCTGCCCGAGCGCGTGCGCCGTTTGCTCGACGGTGGCGACAAACCGGCCGCGGCTTTTACCGCTGACGGCGAATTGATCGATGCCACACCCGACGCGATCGGACACTTCAGCCAGGCGCGCGATCTCGTCACGCTCGGCGCGCAAAACCTTGCACAGGACGCAAGCCACAACGGCCATGCAGAAGGTGAACTTGCAGGCGCAGCGGCGACGCTCGATCGTCTCGGCGCCGGCGCGGCCGTCGTGCTGTTCGCGACATTCGCTGCGCCATTCGTTGCGCAGCTCGCCGTCGTCGCACAGCAATCCGAAGCTGCTCTCCCCGTCGTATCCAATGTAGCGCCAGTTGCTCCAGTAGCTGCGGTTCCGGCAGCCGAGCCGGCGGCGAAGCGTCGCGCGCCATTGCGTTTCGTGTGGCAGATCGATTCCGCCGGAATCTTCACGCTTCACTCCGACGAATTCATCCATCTTGCCGGGCCGAAGACGGCTGGTGCGCTGAACGCACCGTGGGCGGAAGCCGCCGCAACGCTTGACCTCGATCCCGATGGCAAAGTCGCGAACGCACTTGCAACAAAGGGGACCTGGAGCGGCATCACCGTGCAATGGCCAGCCGATGGCCTCGACGAAACGCTGCCGGTCGAACTGTCCGGCCTGCCAACCTTCGATCGTGACCGCAATTTCAGCGGCTATCGCGGCTTCGGCGTGTGCCGCGATCTCGACCGTCTGGCCGCCCTGGAAATCGCGCGCGCAAAACCGCCGGAACCACCGCCCGCACCTGCGCCACAACCTGAACCGCAGCCCGAGCCGCCTGCCGAAACGCCTCCCGCCAACGTCTTGCAGTTTCCGGCTGCATCCGTCGAACCCGGACCGGCGCTCAGCCCCGGCGAACACCGCGCCTTCGACGAGCTTGCGCGCGAACTGGGCGACCGCCTCAAGAACGCCGGCGCGAAAGCCGGCGCGCGCGACGACTTCGCGTCCAGTTCGCAAGAGCCGCCCCCGCCCAAGCCGCCGCGCAATGGCGACGGCGGCCGCAATGCGCAGGAAGGCCGGCCGATCCTCGACCGCCTGCCGGTCGGCATTCTGGTCTATCGCCTCAACGATCTGATTTACGCCAACCGCGCCTTCCTCGACTGGACCGGCTATCCGACGCTGGAGGCGCTGGCGGAGGCCGGCGGCCTCGACAGTCTGTTCATCGAAAACAACGGCGAGGCCGCAGCCAAAAACAGCAATGGCGCCCGGACTCTCACGATCAGCACGCTGGAGGGCGAGCAGATTCCGGTCGAAGGCAAGCTGTTCAGCGTGACCTGGAACGGCGAGAGCGCGCTGGTGCTGATGCTCAACACCGCGCCGGCAAACGTCGAACGGCAGAAGACGAACGAACTGGCGTTGCGCCGTTCGGAAGCGGAAGCGCGCGAACTCAGGGCAATCCTCGATACAGCGACCGACGGCGTGGTGATGCTCGACCGATCAAGCCGGGTGCTGTCGGCCAATCGCAGCGCCGAGGCGCTGTTCGGTTACGAAAGCACCGACATTGCCGCGCTGACTTTTGGCGACTTGTTCGCACCGGAAAGCCGCCGCGTCGTGCTCGAATATCTCGACGATCTTTCGCGCGACAGTGCCGCGGGGCTGCTTGCATCCGGCAAGGAAGTGATCGGCCGCGTGCGGCAGGGCGGTCTCATTCCGCTGTTCATGACCATGGGCCGCGTCGGCGACGACGGCGAGAAATTCTGCGCGGTGCTGCGCGACATCACGGCCTGGAAGAAAACCGAAGACGAACTGGTCGCAGCCAAGCAGCAGGCGGAGAAGGCGTCGTTTGCAAAATCCGAATTCCTCGCCAAGATGAGTCACGAGATCCGCACGCCGCTCAACGCCATCATCGGCTTCTCGGAAGTGATGATGGATGAGCGTTTCGGCCCGATCGGAAACGACCGCTACCGCCAATATTTGCGCGACATCCATTCCTCCGGCGGTCACCTGATTTCGCTGCTCAACGATCTGCTCGACCTGTCCAAGATCGAAGCCGGCAAGCTCGATTTGACTTTCGTGAACGTCAACCTGAACGACGTAACGCAGCAGTGCGTCGCCATCATGCAACAGCAGGCCAACCGCGAGCGCGTCATCATCCGCACATCGCTGGCGCCGTCGCTGCCGCAAGTGGTCGCGGATCTGCGTTCGGTGCGTCAGATCATGCTCAATCTCCTGTCGAATTCGATCAAATTCACCGGCGCGGGCGGACAGGTGATCATCTCGACCGCGCTGACCGATGCCCACGAGGTCGTGCTGCGCGTGCGCGATACCGGCGCGGGCATGAGCGAGAAGGAACTCCAGACCGCGCTGGAGCCGTTCCGCCAGCTCGCTACGTCGGTGCGCTGGGGATCGAGCGGAACCGGGCTCGGCCTGCCCATCACCAAGGCGCTGACCGAGGCCAATTTTGCGCGCTTCAATATTAGCAGCGTCGTCAATGACGGCACTTTGGTGGAAATAGCATTTCCGGCCAGCCGCCTGCTCGCGCAATAGCCTCAAAGTCGGCTAAGCTCCCCAGCGTTGCCCGTCGGGGCGAAGGTCGCCATGCGCCGCCTGTTGCGTAGTGCAATCGTTCTTCTGGCTTTGCTCGCCGCGCTGCCCGCGCGCGCCGTCGAGCCGGTCGATCTGCTGCTGGTGCTGGCGGCAGACGTCTCGCGCAGCATCGACCATGAAAAATTTCAGTTGCAGCGCGGCGGCTATGCGGCGGCAATCGCCGACCCGCGCGTCCTTGAGGCCATCGCGTCCGGTCCGCATGCGCGCATCGGAATCTGCTTCGTCGAATGGTCTGGGCTCGTATCGCAGAAAGTCGTCATCGGCTGGATGAAGATCGATGGCCCGAAATCCGCGCAGGAATTCGGCGACCGCCTGCTGGAATCGCCGCGCGCGTTCGCCGACCGCACCTCGATCAGCAGGGGCATCGATTTCGCGCTGGCACAATTCGCCGCAGCACCGTTCTCCGGCCCCCGGCGCACCATCGACGTGTCGGGCGACGGCACCAACAATGCGGGCCGGGATGTGACCGCGGCACGCGACGAAGCGGTCGCGCTCGGTGTCACCATCAACGGCCTCGTGATTCTGAGCGACAATCCGATGCCGTGGAATCCAGCCCACACCAATCCGCCCGGCGGGCTGGCGAAATACTACCACAACAACGTCATCGGTGGGCCGGGTGCCTTCGTCATGGTCGCCAGCGACTTCAAGTCGTTCGGCCAGGCGTTGATCAACAAACTCGTCGCCGAGATCGCCCTGAATCGGACCGGCAACAATCTGGCGCTCGCGTTCCGGCGCGATTGACCTGACCGCGCTGCCGCACCGCCCGGCCATGAAAGGGTCACGAAGACCGGCAAGGTTGGCTGCGGCGACGCCGATGGTATAGTCCCCGGCGATCGCCACAAAATAGCTGGAAAATCATCCTTTGACCGCGGCCACCGGCTTCAAACGCCTGGGATTAGCAATTGCGGCCCTCGTCGTGGCCGGTACCGGCCTCCTGTTAGGGGCCAATTTTTTCGTCTCGGCCGACGCCGTACGCGATGAGGTCAAGGCCGAAATCCGGGCGGTCACCGGCCTCGATCCGGTGTTGCGCGGCAAGACCACCGTGTCCCTGTTCCCGTCGGGACTGGTCAGCTTCGCCGACGTGGCGCTCGGCGACGCGGCGCAACCGGCGCTGAGGGCGGAACGCCTGACAGCGCACCTGCGATTCTTCCCCTTGCTGATCGGCCGTGTCGAGATCGCCGATGTTTCACTCGAGCGCCCGACCATCAGCATCGACTTGCAACCGAACGGCCAATCCAACTGGTCCGGCCTGATCAAAACGCTGCTGCGCAGCCAGAAGCCGGCGCCGCTGCAGATTGCCGCCTTCTCCGAGATCCGCATCGATCATGGAACCGTGGTGCTGCATGAGCAGGCGCGCAAGTTCCGCGAGACGCTCGACGACGTCGAATTTTCGCTGGCGTGGCCCTCGATTTCCAAAAGCTTCGGCGCGACCGGCCGCTTTGTCTGGCATGACGAACCGGTGGACGCGAGCCTCACGCTCACGGATTTTGCCGCCGCGCTCAACGGCGGCCCGACCGGCCTGAAATTGCGGATCAACGGAGCGCCGATGAAAGCCGCATTCGACGGCTCGATCAGCGTGAAGCCCACGGTCAAGATTGACGGCATGCTCGCGGCCGACACCACGTCGCTGCGCAATGCGCTGATCTGGGCGGGCGAGACGCCGCTTCCCGGCGGCGGGTTCGGCCGCTTTTCGCTCAAGGCGCGCACCAATGTGGTCGGCGGCACCATCAATCTTTCCAACGTCAACGTCGATCTCGACGGCAACAGCGCCGAGGGCGTTTTGACCTTTGCCACCGATGGGCGGCAGGCGCTGCAAGGAACGCTCGCAGCCGGCACGCTCGATCTCACGCCTTACGTGTCGACCATGCGCCTGCTCACGGGGAGCCAGCGCGAATGGAGCAACGGCCCGATCAATCTCGAAGGACTTTCCGGCGTCGATCTCGACCTGCGGCTGTCGGCCGCGAACGTGATCCTGTCGAACGCCAAGCTCGGCCGCACCGCGATTGCTGCCAACCTGCGCGGCGGAAATCTCATGGTCACGGTCGGCGAGTCGCAGGCCTATAACGGCATCATCAAGGGCTCTTTCTCGCTCGCCAATTTCAATTCGGGCGTCAACGTCAAAGGCCACATGCAGTTCGCCGACGTCGATCTCGAAACCTGCCTCAACCAGTTTTTCGGGCTGCACCGTCTTGAGGGCAAGGGCAACATCGCCTTTGCCATCGAAGGCTCCGGCAACAGCGTGCTGGCGGTGACACGCACGCTGAATGGAACGGCCAGCCTCACCGGACGGAACGGCGCACTCGCCGGCCTGAACGTCGAGCAGTTGCTGCGCCGCCTCGAGCGCCGGCCATTGTCCGGCGGCGACGAATTCCGCACCGGGCGCACGCCTTACGACAAGATCGCAGTTTCACTGAAGATCGCAAACGGCACCGTCGCGGTCGATAACGTCAAGATCGACGGCCCCGCCGTGCGCCTGGCGCTCAGCGGGTCTGCGTCGATCCCGAGCCGCGAGCTCGATCTCAAAGGCACCGCCAGCCTGGTCGCCGAAGCCAAGCAGACCACGGCGCCATTCGAACTGCCGTTCATCGTGCAAGGCTCATGGGACGATCCGATGATGCTGCCGGACGTGGAAGCCCTGATCCGGCGCTCGGACGCAGCCGCACCCTTGCTCAATGCCGTACGGGACCGCCGCGCCGGCGACGCCGTGCGCTCGGCGATCGAACGGCTGACCGGGGCGCCCGTTATTGCCGTGCCCACCGCCGAGCAGACGCAGGATTCAGCGAGCAAGCCGCAGCAGTAGCCTTCACACCTGTGCCGCAAGCACGGCGCGCTCACGCCGCACCGCGCTGCGCTTGGCCAGCAGCGAGGCCGCTATCGTGCCCGTTGCCACGAGCGCGATCATGATTGTGCAGACCGCGTTGATTTCCGGCCGGACGCCGAGGCGGATTTCCGAATAGATGCGGATCGGCAGCGTGGTCGCCCCCGGTCCGGTGGTAAAGCTTGCGATCACCAGATCGTCGAGCGACAACGAGAACGCCAGCATCCATCCAGCCGCGATGGCGGGGACAATCAAAGGCAACGTGATCGTCAGGAAGGTCCGCAACGGCGGACAGCCGAGATCCATCGCCGCCTCCTCCAGGCTCCGGTCGAAGCCGATCAGCCGCGATTGCACGATCACCGTAACGAAGCAAAGCGTCAGCGTGGTGTGTGCGATGGCGACGGTCCAGAAGCCGCGGTCGACGTTGAGCGCGACGAACATCAGCAGCAGCGACAGCCCGGTGATGACTTCCGGCATCACCAGCGGCGCATAGATCATGCCGGAGAACAACAGCCGGCCGCGAAACCTGCCCATGCGCACAAGCGCAACCGCCGCCAGCGTGCCGAGCACCGTCGAGGCGGTGGCCGACAGGGCGGCGATACGGATGCTCACCCAGGCGGACTCGATCATCCCCGCATCATGGAAGAGTTCGCGATACCATTGTAGCGACCAGCCACCCCACACGGTCACGAGCCGCGAGGCGTTGAATGAATAAATCACAAGGATCGCAATCGGCAGGTACAGGAACGCGAGGCCGAGCGCGACGGCGGCGACATTGAAGAATGAAGGTCCCCGGCGCATCACTGTACTTTTTCCAGTTCCCGATTCTGCAAACGCTCGTAAAACATCATCGGCACGATCAGCAGACAGAGCAGCGCGACCGCCAGGGCCGACGCTGTCGGCCAATCCTTGTTCGAGAAAAACTCCATCCAGAGCGTCTGCCCGATCATCAGCGAATCGGAGCCACCGAGCAGGTCGGGAATGACGAACTCACCGACAATCGGGATGAAGCAAAGCAGCACGCCGGCGGCGACACCCGGCAGCGACAACGGCGCGGTCACCAGCCAGAAGGCGCGCATGCGCGTGCAGCCAAGATCGGCGGCGGCCTCCAGCAGCGACCGATCCATCTTCTCCAGCGTCGCGTAGAGCGGCAGCACCATGAACGGCAAATAGGAATAGACGACGCCGATGTAGATCGCCGTGTCGCTGGCGAGCCAGGCTACAGGCGCGTTGAGAATGCCGAGCTTCATCAGCACGTCATTGAGCAAGCCGTCATGCTGCAGGATGTTGATCCAGGCGTAGATGCGGATCAGGAACGAGGTCCAGAACGGCAGGATCACCAGCATGACCAGCAGTGGCTGCCAACGCCGGGAAAACCGCGCAATACCGTAGGCGATCGGGTAGCCGATCAGCAGCAGAATCGCGGTCGATAGCGCCGCAACTTCAAGGCTCTTGAGATAGGACAACAAATAGATCGGATCGGAGGCGATCAGCCCGTAGGTCTCAAGCGAAAGGCCGCGCAGGAACGTGACCGCACCGTGCCAGCCGGCGGAAAGATCGAGTACCGGCAGATAAGGCGGCTGCGCCAGCGCGGTTTGCGACAGGCTGATCTTGAGCACGATCGCAAACGGCGCGAGGAAAAAAGCCAGAAGCCAGGCATAAGGCGCAAGCAGAACCAGCCGCGCGCTCCATGATTTTCGGCCATATGGCGTGCCGGCAATCATGCCCTCATTCCTTCAACAGCACGCCGGCGCCATCCGGCCACCACAGCCAGACCTTGTCGCCGGCCATGATCGGCCGGTCGGCGTCGCGCGCAACATTGGGCGCCGCCGCCTTCATCAGGGAGCCGTCGGCGAGCCGCACCTTGTAGATAGAGACATCACCGCGATAGCCGATCTCCGCGACGTTGCCGGTGACGACAGTGACGCCGCTTTCAGCCGGTCCTTGCAGGGCGATGCGCGCTTTTTCCGGCCGCAGCGCCAGCCACGCAGTCGCGCCCGGCGCGATTGCACCGGCGCCGGCAATCCGGAACAGACCGCTTGCGCTTTCCAGCACGCGGCCGCCCTCGGCGACACGGCCTTCGATCAGATTGACCTCGCCGATAAAGTCCGCAACCCAGCGTGAATTCGGCGCCTCATAAATATCGGCGGGAGCGCCGACCTGCACCAGACGCCCCTCCTTCATCACACCGATACGGTCGGCGAGGATCATCGCCTCTTCCTGATCGTGCGTGACGATGACAAAGGTGGTGCCGAGCTTGCGCTGCAATTCCATCAACTCGAATTGCGTCTCCGCGCGCAATTTCTTGTCGAGCGCGGCCAGAGGCTCGTCGAGTAACAGCACGCGCGGACGCTTCACCAGCGAACGCGCTAGCGCGACGCGCTGGCGCTGGCCGCCGGAAAGCTGATCGACGCGCCGCTTGCCGAAGCCTTGCAACTTAAGTTGCTCGAGCATCTCCGCAACCTGCGCCGCTATTTCATGGCGCGGCACTCCATCCTGCCGCAAACCGAATGCGACGTTGCCCTCGACCGTCAAATGAGGAAACAGCGCGTAGCTCTGGAACATCATGTTGACGGGGCGGCGATGCGGCGGCATCGCCGCGATGTCGTCGCCCGCGAGCAGGATGCTTCCTTCATTCGGCGTTTCGAAGCCGGCAAGCAGGCGCAACAGCGTGGTCTTGCCACAGCCGGAAGGGCCGAGCAGCGCAAAGAATTCGTTCTGCCTGATGTCGAGCGTCAGACGATCGACCGCCGTATGCTGTCCGAAGCGCTTGCTGACCGCGTCGAAGCGCACCAGCACTTCCGCCGTGTCCCCGCGCTCACCCTCGCCGCCGTCCGCCATTCGTCCCTCTTCCCCGGGCGCACGCTAGCGGGCCGCGCCGGGCGGCTCAACCATTGCATGGG
>JBARCH010000403.1:0-2084 GCA_049793875.1 Pseudolabrys sp.
GCCTCCCCGCCTCGCCGAATCTCCGTCGTAACCCTTCGTCGCCCGCCAATCGGGCGATTGCATCGGCAAGGGCGCCGGGCCGATCCGGCGGGACCAGCAATGCGTTGATACCGTCTCGTGCGATTTCGCGACAGCCGGGCACATCGGTTGCGACGATGGGACGTCCGCACGCAGCCGCCTCCAATAAGCTCTTTGGCAGCCCTTCGCGTCGCGAGGGCAACACTGCGATATGGGCCGATCGCCACACACTGCTGATGTCCGCGACGTGGCCGAGTACCTCAACGCCGGGCTGACGCGTCCACGCGGCTATTTCCTTGGGCGGAATTGAAGCAGGGTTGGCCGGATCGGGTTCGCCGGCGATGAGGAGCCGAACGTCCTGTCCGCGTTCGCGCAGAATTTTATGTGCTTCAACCAACGTTCGCACGCCCTTGTCGTCCAGCAAACGCCCGACGAAGGCCGCGGTCAGAGGCCCCTCCGGCACCGGCAGCGGCACCAGCTTGCGAATGTCAACGCCGGAGCCCCGAATGATACGGATCTTTTCTTTAGGAACACCAAGCCGCTCAACAGCGGTCAAATCGTGAGGGTTCTGGACGAGCACCGTCGAACGGGAGTGACCGAGGACGTAACGCATGAGCGCCTGCAGCACCGGCCGGGCCAATCGCGCTCTCAGCGTCGTTGACGTAAAGCTGAAACCAAATCCTGCAATCGCATTAAGACGCGCGAAAGGAAGCCCGGCCGCAGCGAGCGAACCCGCGACAGTCGGTTGCAACGCAACGTGGTGCACCAGATCGGGTGCGACTTCACGATACAGTTGACGGATTGCACGCACATTGGCCAGAAACTTGAATGGATTGAAACTGCCGCGTTGCCACGCGATTGCGTGTACGTGGATGCCCAATGCCTCGATGGCGCGGCGGTCCTTGTTGGCCTGCGTAATGACATGAACGTCGTACCCCGCGCGCTGCGCGGCTTGCGCCATCGGGATGCGATGCGACAGAAAATACCAATCCTCGGTCACGAGATAGACCAATGCAGGTCTGTTGCGTGGCGTCGATTCTTTCACAAATACTGATCCTGCTGTTGTGCGGTTGAACGCCGCACGATAATCACTATGAGAACGCGCCCGGCTTTTGCTCGAGGACAACACGATGTGCGGTATTGCAGGCGTGCTGAATGTCGCGGCCCGCTCGCCCGAACAGCTCCAGCGCAATGCTACCGCAATGGCGGACAGCCTTGCACATCGTGGTCCGGACGATCACGGCATTTGGTTCGACGCCGACGCCGGCATTGCACTGACGCACCGGCGTCTCTCCATCGTTGATCTTTCGCCCGCCGGTCATCAACCGATGATGTCCGCCGACGGACGCTTTATCATTACCTTCAATGGTGAAATTTACAATTTTCAGGAGATTCGCAAAGAGCTGGAATTGCGCGGCGTCAATTTCCGCGGACACTCCGACACGGAAGTGATTCTTGAGGCGTTCTCGACGTACGGCATCGCCACGACCATCAAGCGCCTCATCGGCATGTTCACAATCGGCCTTTGGGACCGCCGGGATCGCACGCTGACACTGGTCCGGGATCGCCTTGGCATCAAGCCGTTATACTGGGCCAAATTCGACAAGTTTTTTCTTTTCGGCTCCGAGCTCAAGGCGTTGCGGGCCTATCCCGGCTGGAGTCCACGCATAGACCGCTCGGCCGTCGCGTCGTTCATGCGGCACAATTATATTCCGGCCCCGTATTCGATTTACGAGGGCGTGCGCAAGCTTGAGCCTGGCACGATCCTCACATTGAGCGCGGCCGGCGAACCAAAGATTGAACGGTTTTGGGATGCGCGGTCGGTGGCGAAGGCCGGCCTTGCCAATCCGTTGCATGCCAGCGATAGCGAATTGACCGACGAACTGGAGAATCTGCTGCGCGATGCAGTGCGGCGGCGCATGGTTGCCGACGTCCCTGTCGGCGCCTTTTTATCGGGCGGCATCGACTCTTCCACCGTCGCCGCGCTGATGAAGGCGGCAAATGCCGGTCCGGTACGAACCTACACGATTGGCTTTGAGCATTCCGGCTTCGACGAGGCCCAGCAC
>JBARCH010000404.1:0-4554 GCA_049793875.1 Pseudolabrys sp.
CTTCGGGATTTCGGTTCCCGAATCCATCGCAGCGCGCATGATCGACGTGCCTTCCGGCACCGTGACCTGCTTGCCGTCGATGATCAGTGTGACGGTCTTTTCCGCTTTCGACTTCGGCGTGCCGTAATCGACCTCGAGCACGAAAGACGTTGTCTGAGACATGGGAGCGTCTCCTATTCTGCCGCCTGAAGACGCGGCGGGGCGCCGAAGTCCTCAGGGAAATGGACGAGCGCGCTCATCACCGGATAGGGCGTGAAGCCGCCCAGCGCGCAGAGCGAACCGAACTTCAGGGTATTGCAAAGATCTTCAAGCAGCACCGTGTTGGCGGCGCGGTTGTCGTTCTTGATGATGCGGTCGATCACCTCAACGCCGCGGGTCGAGCCGACACGGCAGGGCGTGCACTTGCCGCAGGATTCGATCGCGCAGAACTCCATCGCGAAGCGTGCCTGGCTGGCCATGTCGACAGTGTCGTCGAACACCACAATTCCGCCGTGGCCGATCAGGCCGTCTTTCGCCGCGAACGCCTCGTAGTCGAACGGCGTGTCGAACAGCGCGCGCGGGAAGTAGGCACCAAGCGGTCCACCGACCTGCACTGCCCGCACCGGGCGTCCCGTTGCCGTACCACCGCCGATATCGTCGACCAGTTCGCCGAGCGTAACGCCGAAGGCCGTCTCATACAGGCCCGGGTATTTGATATTGCCGGCAAGCTGGATCGGCATGGTGCCGCGCGACTTGCCCATCCCGAAGTCGCGGTAGAAGGCAGCGCCTTTTTCCATGACGACGGGGACGGACGAAAGCGACAGCACGTTATTGATCACCGTCGGCTTGCCGAACAGGCCCTTATGCGCCGGCAGCGGCGGTTTGGCGCGCACGACGCCGCGTTTGCCTTCGAGGCTGTCAAGCAGCGAGGTTTCCTCGCCGCAGACATAAGCGCCCGCGCCGACGCGGACTTCCAGATCGAAGGCGAATGCCGAACCGGCAACCTTCTTGCCGAGCATGCCGCCTTTGCGCGCGGCCGCGATGGCTTCGTCCATCGCCGATACAGCATGCGGATATTCGGAACGAATATAGATGTAGCCTTTGGTCGCGCCGACGGCGATGCCGGCGATCGTCATGCCTTCGATCAGCACGAACGGATCGCCTTCCATGACCATACGGTCGGCGAAGGTGCCGCTGTCGCCCTCGTCTGCGTTGCAGACGATGAATTTCTGCTCGGCCTGCGTTTGCAGCACCGTCTTCCATTTGATGCCGGTCGGGAAGCCGGCGCCGCCGCGGCCGCGCAGACCCGACTGCGTCACTTCCTCAACGATCGCGGCTGGCTGCATCGTGAGAGCCTTTTCGAGGCCCTTGTAGCCGCCGTGCGCGCGGTAATCCTCCAGCGAACGCGGATCGACAATGCCGCAGCGCGCGAAGGTAAGCCGCGTCTGTTTCTTGAGAAACGGAATGTCTTCCGGCTTGCCGAGGCGAAGCGGATGGGCCGCGCCATTGTTGGCTGCGGCTTTGAGAACCGACTCCGCGTCGGCGGCCCCAACGGGCCCATAGGCGATACGCCCGCCGGCAGTCTCGACTTCGACCATCGGCTCGAGCCAATAGAGACCTCGCGAACCGGTGCGGATGATGTCGATCTTGAGATTGGCACGCTGGGCTGCCGCGGTTATCCCTGCAACAACCTCATCGGCACCGACGGCGAGCGAGCCCGCATCGCGCGGGATGAAAACTCGGGTGCTCATCGCTGCGCCTCGGCAAGTAATGTGTCGAGCGCGGTGTTATCCAGCCGGGCAACGACGCGGCCATCGAGCATCGCCGACGGCGCCAGCGCGCACAGACCGAGACAATAAACCGGCTCAAGGGTCACGCTGCCGTCGGGCGTCGTCGTTCCCATGGCCGTGCCCAGCCGCCCTTCGGCTCGCGCCGCAAGCGCATCGCCGCCGCGCGACTGACAGGCTTCGGCACGGCAAAGCTTGAGTACATGCCGGCCTGCCGGAGCCTCGCGGAAGTCATGATAAAATGTGACGACGCCGTGGACCTCGGCGCGCGAGATATTCAAAATTTTCGCGATAAGCGGTTCGGCTTCCCGGTCGATGTAACCGAACTGTTCCTGCAATGCGTGCAGGATTGGCAATAATGGGCCGGGAATGTCTTTCTTTTCCAGGATAATGCCGCGCGCTACATCGGCATTCCAAGCGTCCTGCTGGCTCACTTCACGTCCCTCAGTTGCGCTGCGTTTTTATACATATGCTTCATTAGACATATGCTAACGACGCTTATATAATAGGCTATAGGGAGACAAGCTTCCCTCTTCAATATGATAAAACAGACATATGGATACACGCCCCGCCCTCGACCTTGAGCTGATCTGGAAGGCCGGTCGCTTGCCGAAAAAGGCGATCGATCCCGCGCTTTTCGCCTTGCTTGAGGCCATTCAGCGCACCGGCAAGCTCACTGCCGCGACCAAGCAGGTCGGCATGCCCTACCGTCAGGCATGGGGCCTGATCACGGCATGGTCGGAGCGCATGGGCCAGCCGCTGGTCATCAAAGAACAGGGCCGCGGCACACAACTGACCGCGCTGGGCGAACGGCTTCTATGGATTCGAGAGCGCATCAGCGCGCGGTTGTCGCCGCATCTTGAGAGCGCCGCTTCCGAGATAGAACAGCAGCTCAATGAAATTTTAAACGAGCCGGTGCCGGCGCTGACGATGTATGCCAGTCACGATCTGATGTTGGCGGAGCTGCGTGAATTTTTACGGACACGGCCCGGCCCCAAGCTCGACGTCCGTTTCGTCGGCAGCCTCGACAGCGTCGTCGCGTTGTGCAAGGGCCGTTGCGAAATCGCAGGCTTCCATATTCCCGAGGGCGCGCTCGGCCGCGAGGTTTTGCGCAAATACGAACCGTGGCTCAAACCGCGTGTGCAGCGACTCGTGCATTTCGTGCGCCGAAGTCAGGGCCTTATCGTCGCCGCCGGCAATCCACTCGGCATCCAGACTCTCAAGGATGTCGCCGGCAAGAAAGCGCGCTTCATCAATCGCCAACGCGGCTCAGGCACGCATCTCGCTTTCGATCGCATGTTGCAGGAGCAGAACATCGATCGTTCGGAGATCAACGGTTATTACACGGAAGAATTCACGCATCTTGCCGTAGCCGCCGCGATCGCTGGCGGCGTCGCCGATGCCGGCATCGGCATTGAAGCCGCCGCCCGCAAATTGAAGATGGATTTCATGCCGCTGTTCGCCGAGGATTATTACCTGCTGGCGAAGCGGGAAACCGTCGAACGCCCCGACGTGGAGGCGATCATCTCGGTTCTTAAATCGGAAGATTTTTCAAGATTGACCCGCGGCATTCCAGGCTATGACGCCTCTCATGCCGGTGAAGTTTTGAGCATCAGCGACGTCATCCAATAAAGCCCGCGCGTCGCGCCGGCCCTGTTCTCGATTTCGTGGCGCCAACGGCAGAGCGCCGACCTCGCCATCGTGAGCAACGACGGAATGATGGCTCACGGAGCCGTCCGTGAGCCAGCCTGTTGCCATGACCGCTAGTTGAACTTCAGGCCCGCGGCTTTGGCGAGTTTGATGTTCGAGACGATTTCCCTTGCAATCATCGCATCGAATTCCTGCGGCGACAGCGGCATCGGATCGACGCCCTGCGGTACCAACTTCGCCTGCACCTCGGGCAGGGCGAGCGCCTTTTGCACCTCTGCATGCAGACGGTCGATGATCGGGCGCGGGGTTTTGGCGGGCGCCAGCATTCCATTCCAGAAGGTGTAGTCGGAATCCGGAAAACCGGCCTCGATCGTGGTTGGGACATTCGGCAGAGCCGGCGAGCGCTTGGTGGTGGAGACCGCGAGCGGGATCAGGCGCCCGTCGCGAATGAATGCTATCGCCGACGAAAGACCCATGCAGCAGAAGTCGACGCGGCCGGTCATGACTTCGGTAAGGGCCTGCGGGCCGCCGCGGAATGGCACATGCGTGCCCTTGAAGCCCGCCGCCAGACGGAAGCGTTCGGCCGCCCAGTGCGTCGCGCTGCCGACGCCGGCGGAAGAATAGGTCATGTGCCCATCTTTGGCGCGCTCAGCCAATTCCTTGGCGGTCTTGATGCCTTTCGACGGCGCGACCAGCAGCACGTTCGGCACCACGCCGAATATGGCAATACCGGCGAAGTCCTTCGACGGATCGTAAGTGAGGTGCGGATAGACGGCCGGCGCCGCCGTGTGAGCGGCGGCGTTGATGAGCAGCGTATAGCCATCGGGATCCGAACTTGCGACCATCGCCGATCCGAGGGATCCGCCTGCGCCGCCGTGGTTTTCCACGATAACGGTCTGCCCCAACTGCCGGGAGAGCGGATCCAGCACGACGCGGCCAATGATATCGACGGTGCTGCCGCCGGAAAACGGAACCACGGCGCGGATCACTTTATCCTTCGGCCACGCGTCGGCGAAAGCGAGGTGCGGTAGCGCAGGCGCAACAAGCGCGGCGCCGGCGATCGACAGGAAATTGCGGCGGTTAGTCGTCCTCATGGGATTTCCTTGTGTGGCAATCAGACCGGCCTGGCGGATCAGGC
>JBARCH010000405.1:0-1692 GCA_049793875.1 Pseudolabrys sp.
CTTTCCCGGCGGCGGCCCGATCCCGCGCCATCCGAGCCAGCTTTATGAAGCGACGCTCGAAGGCCTGGTATTGCTCGGCGTGCTGGCGCTGGCGATCCGCTTCGGCGCGCTGAAGCGGCCGGGCCTCATTATCGGCACGTTCGCCGTCGGTTACGCCGTCGCGCGCACGATCTGCGAACACTTCCGCGAGCCCGACGTGCAGCTTGGTTTCCTGTGGGACGGTTTCACCATGGGGCAACTTCTGTCGCTTCCGCTGTTTCTGGCCGGCATCTGCTTCATCGTCTACGCGATCTACCATCCCCGAACACAGCAATCCTGATGGACGACACGCCATCGCCACTCGAAGCGGATATACGCCGGCGCATCGAAGCAGCCGGACCGATGCCGGTTTCGCAATACATGAATCTCTGCCTGTTCGATCCGCAGCACGGCTATTACACGACACGCAATCCGCTCGGCGCCGGTGGCGATTTCATCACAGCGCCGGAAGTCAGCCAGATGTTCGGCGAATTGATCGGACTTTGGATGGCCGCCACCTGGCGACAGATGGGATCGCCGGAGAACGTGCGTATCATCGAACTCGGCCCCGGCCGCGGCACCATGATGAACGACGCGCTGCGCGCGGTGCAGGTCATGCCGGCATTCCGCGCCGCCGCGGTGGTCGATCTGGTCGACATCAGTCCGGCGTTGCGGGCCGAGCAGCAGCGCACGCTCGAAGGCCTGGCGGTACCGATCATGTGGCACCAGACGCTGGAAGACGTGCCGCCCGGACCGGCGATCATCGTCGCCAACGAATTCTTCGACGCGCTCGCGATCAATCAGGTCATCAAACAAGACGACGGCTGGCACGAACGGCGGATTGCGATCGCGGACGACGGCAAACTCGTTTTCACCGTCAGGGCGGAGCCGATCGCGCATTTCGACATGTTGCTGCCGCCGCAAATCCGCGCCGCGCATGACGACGCGATCTTCGAGTGGCGCGCCGACTCGCCGGCGATCGAAGTCGGCAAACGCATCATGGACGGTGGCGGCGCGGCGCTGATCATCGACTACGGCCACGAGGAAAGCTCGGTCGGCGAAACGCTGCAGGCGGTCGGCAGCCACGCCTTCGCCGATCCGCTGACCGCGCCGGGGCAAATCGACCTCACCGCCCATGTGGATTTTCAGGCGCTCGCCCAATCGCTCGAAAGCACCGGCGCCAAGACTTACGGGCCCATCCTGCAATCGGAATTGTTGCGGCGGCTGGGAATCCAGACGCGCGCGGCCACGCTCAAGGCCAATGGCAGCCGCGAAACCTCCGCCGCAATCGACGCGGCACTGGCACGTTTGATCGGTTTCGGCCGTACCGGCATGGGAGATTTATTCAAGGCCATCGCGGTCGGGCATCCGAAACTCGGCACGCCACCGGCTTTCGATCCATGACCGGCACGGACAAAATCAACGCGGGCCTGTTGCAGGCGCAATCGCTCGCCGCGCTCGACGGCATCCGTCACGGATTTTTCACGCGCGAGGGCGGCGTGTCGGAAGGCATCTACGCCACGCTCAACGGCGGTGTCGGGTCGAATGACGCGCCCGACAAAGTGCGCGAGAACCGCGACCGCATGGCGGCCGCGCTTGGCGTCGCACCCGATCGTTTCCTGTCCGCCTATCAGATCCACTCACCCACAGTGGTGGTCGCCGACGGTCCGTGGC
>JBARCH010000406.1:0-3105 GCA_049793875.1 Pseudolabrys sp.
GCGCAATCAGCTTATCGCGGACGAGATTCAGCAAACCGGCACGGTGGATCACACGCCGGTCTATCCGCGCGAAGTAGTCAAGCGCGCGCTGGAATTATCCGCGACCGCGATTATCCTGGTCCACAATCATCCATCCGGCGATCCGACACCATCACGCGCCGATGTCCAGATGACTCAAGCGATTGTCGACGTGGCAAAGCCGCTCGGCATTTCCGTGCACGACCACATCATCGTCGGCAAGGAAGGGCACGCGAGTTTCAAGGCGCTGAGGCTGATATGAACCGGCAACCCCGCTTCGAATGCGTGATGCGGTTTTGCATAAGATTCGACGGCATTCCGCGCGCCCGCAAGGGCAGCAAGTCTACTGCTTCACCAGCGTGATCTGATCGGCGCTTTCCGGAACGCGCCGCCAGATGCCTTTCTCGACTTCCTCGAAACGCCACGGATTGCCGCGAATTGGATAAAGCACCAATTCATCGCGATCGATCTGCCACGACTGGAAGCCGGCGCGCGCGATCGCCGGATCGCAGCCAGGCTTCACCATCAACGCGAGATTGTCGGCGGTCGTGCCGGTAAGCGCCAGCGTGCAGACCGGCGCGCCATTGCCGCGCACGATCGCCCAATCGCCGCTCAGTTCGTCGGGCTTGCGCGCGGGCCCGCCGGCGTCCGCCGCGTTTTGCAGGAACAGCACGCCGACGCCCGGCGTCGGCGCCTCGTAGATGCCGTTCTCGACTTCACTGAATTCGACCAGCGCGGTGCCCTTGGCGTCGAGCAAATGCAGCAGGTCGTTATCGGGAAAATTCCAGCTTTTGATGTTGGCCGTAAACGGAAACTGCGTGACGCAATTCGGATCGAATTCGATCTTGAGGCCGCCGGGCACCACGTCGCCTTTGAAGGTAACGGAGCAGACCTTGTCGCGTTCGGCGTTGGAAAATTCCCAGGTGCCGATCACTCCCTTCGCCGAATTGCCAAGTTGCGGCGCCTGCGCCAGCGCTATCGATGGGAGAAAAATGGCGGCGACGGCAATGACAAAACGGATCATGGGCGGCTCTGACCTGACGACGGACTATACACCGCCGCGCGGCTACCGTTTAGGCGGCCACGGCGTCTCGGGCACCGGCGTCAGCGGCGGCTTCCCCCCTGCCCAGGCCAAAATGTTGTCGACCACAAGCTGATCCATCGCGGCGCGCGTCACCTCGGTCGAGGAGCCAAGATGCGGAAACAACACGACGTGCTCCATGTCGATCAGTTCGTTCGGAACGTGCGGCTCCTTCACGAACACGTCGAGACCGGCCGAATAAATCTTGCCGCCCTTGAGCGCCTCGATCAACGCCGGCTCGTCAACGACGGAGCCGCGCGCCATGTTGATGAGGATGCCGTTAGGGCCGAGCGCCTCGAGCACTTCCTTGTTGATCATGTTCTGCGTCGACGCGCCGCCCGGCACAATCACCATCAGCGTATCGACATCACGCGCCATGTCGACGAGCTTCGGATAATACTTGTAGCTCACGCCGGCCTGCGGATTGCGGCTGTGATAAACGATTGGGGTGCCGAACGCATCGAGGCGGCGCGCGATGGCCTTGCCGATGCGGCCGAGGCCGACGATACCCACGGTGCGGTCGCGCAGCGTCGCCTTCGCCAGGGGATAGCCTTTTTCCGCCCACTTTCCGGCGCGCACATAGCGATCTGCCTGGGGAAATTCGCGGATCGTGCAGAGCAGAAGGCCGATCGCAGTGTCGGCGACTTCCTCGTCGAGCACACCGGGCGTGTTGGTGACGGTGATGCCGTGCGCGCCCGCCCACTTGGCGTCGATGTGATCGTAACCGACGCCGAAGCTCGATACCTGCTCGACCTTGGGGAACTGCTGAAGAAAATTTCCGTCGATCTTGTTGGCGGTATAGGCGACGGCAATCGCCTTGATCTTGCCGCCCATCTCCTTGACGAAAGCCGCCTTGTCCGCAACGTCGAGCCAGTGATGAAGCGTAACCTTGCCTTCAAAGCCCTTCATCAACACGGGCTTTCTGGCGCCGACCAGCAACACGTCCGGCTTTTCGCCAGCCATCTGCATTCTCCCTAGCTCATACCAGTGCGGCAACCGGCTGTTCGACGAAGTTCTTGAAGGCGGCAAGCAACTCGGCGCCGAGCGCACCGTCGACGACGCGATGATCGCATGCCAGCGTGGCCGTCATCTGGCTGATAAATTTCACGCCGCCGTCTGCCGTTTCGACTGGCGCGCGGCGCGACTCACCGATTGCGAGAATTGTCGCGTGCGGCGGATTGATGATGGCCGCGAATTCGCGCACGCCGTACATGCCGAGATTGGAGATCGCGCTGGCGCCGCCCTGGTAGTCGTGCGGCTTCAGCTTCTTTTCGCGCGCGCGTTCGGCGAGATCGCGCATCTCGGCTGAGATCGCGGACAGCGTTTTTGCTTCCGCATTGCGCACAACCGGCGTGATGAGCCCGCCGTCGAGCGCTACCGCGATGCCGATATCCGACGATTTGAATCGCAGAATGCGGTCACCCGCCCACGCAGCATTGGCGGCGGGAGTGCGCTGCAAGGCGGCGGCCCACATCTTGATGATGAGATCGTTGAGCGAGATCTTGAACGCCGGATTGCCGTCCTTGTCCCTGGGCGCGGCGGCGTTCACCGCCTCGCGCATCGCGAGCAGGCGGCCGATATCCATGTCGCTCGTCAGATGGAAATGCGGGATCGTCTGCTTGGCCTCGACCAGCCGCCGCGCGATGGTCGCGCGCATCGAATCGAGCGGAACTTCTTCGTAAGCCACGCCCTCGTACAGGGCCTTCACTTGCGCGGCGCTGGCGCCGGTCGCCATTGTTGCCGAAGCCGCGGGAGCCGCCCGTTCGACGTCACTGGCGACGATGCGACCGTGCGGGCCGGAACCGGAAATGCGCGAGAGGTCGATGCTGCGTTCGCCGGCGAGACGGCGCGCGAGCGGCGTCGTCATTGCGCCGCCGGCAAGCCGCGCGGGGCCGAAATTCCGCTCAGGCGTGCGCACTTCGCGCCAGGGACTCATCGGCTCCGAAGGGCGATTGAGCGAGGGCGGCGGCACAAAGGCCGCGGCCGTCATCGGTGCGGCGGCGTGC
>JBARCH010000407.1:0-1863 GCA_049793875.1 Pseudolabrys sp.
GCCTTAAACCGCTCGGCCACCCTTCCGATTTGAAAATCCAATGACCGCTCGGCGCCGGTATTGCAAGCGGCGGTCGCGTCCTATACCCGGTCCCGAGCGATGGCGTGTCGGGGACGTATGGGAACCTTTCCTTTACCACGCAACCGCTTTCACCATTCCCGTGGCGGCAAAGTCACGGTATTCTGCCGTCAGGTAGTAGGGGACACCGGCCGTATGGGGCGTTTTCGGGGAGATTCCGGGCTCGGCCGGGCGGTGCGCATTGCTGTGCTCGCTGCCGGCTGTCTTGCTCTCGCCAATTGCGCCAATAGCAATAGTGCGAGCCGCGTCGATCCCCGTTATGGCGTTGCCAGCAGCGAACGCGTAATTGCCCCCGGCGAGCCTGTGCCGAAAGGCGGCGGCGTCTATCGGGTCGGCCATCCTTACGTCGTCGGCGGCCGCACTTACGTTCCGCAGGAAGACGTGAATTACACCGCCACTGGCTTTGCCTCCTGGTATGGCGACGATTTCCACGGCCGCTACACCGCCAATGGCGAAATCTTCGACATGAACGCCATCACGGCGGCGCATCCGACCCTGCCGCTGCCGTCTTATGTGCGCGTGACCAATCTCAAGAATCACAGGTCGATTATCGTGCGCGTCAACGATCGCGGGCCCTATGTCGGCAACCGCTTGATCGACCTTTCGGTGCGCACCGCCAAGCTGCTCGGCTTCTACGGCAACGGACTGGCGAAGGTGAAGGTCGAGTATGTCGGCCGCGCGCCGATCGCCGGCTCCGATGACCGCAAGCTGGAAGCGACCTTGCGCGAGGGCTTGCCCGCGTCGCCGCCGGTCAGGGTCGCATCCGCGAAGCCTTATGTGCCGGCTGAATTCTTCGACAACCGCTCGATTTCGGAAGTGCCGCCGTCGCCGCCCGAGCGCCCGTTCCGGATGGACCGCGGCGCCCGTGAGGCTCCAGCCGTTGCCGAGGTCTCGCGGCCGGCAATCGAGCGCCACCAGCTTACCGCGGTCGCGGAGGCGCAGCCTGTGAGCCGCACCTCCGAACGCGAGGCCGAACCGCCTGTCGAGCGGCTGACTTCGCCGGTTTCGGCTTACGGCTCCGTGCGCTATGATGGCGGTTCGGGCTTCATGAGCGGTCGCGGCCTTTACTGAGCCGCACTCCACACCCACATCGCCGCTATTGCCCGTTGCGAACTGCGTTTTTCCGGGGCTGAGCGTTGATGATGACAACACGACGATTGTCAATTTTGCGGGTGTTGGCTGCCGCCGGCCTGGTGGTCGGCGTGGGCGCTTATGCGTTCGCCGCAGGTGCGGCGCCCGCCGCCTCTAAGGGCGCTGCTCCGAAAGCTGCTGCCCCCAAAGCCGCCGTCGTGAAAAAAGACGAGCCGGCGATCACCGCTCCGCACGCCATCCTGATCGACGCCCAAAACGGCAGCGTCCTGTTCGAGCGCGATGCCGACGCACTGATTTTCCCGGCAAGTCTCGCCAAGCTGATGACCGTCGAATACGTGCTCAATGAGATCAAGCAGGGACGCGTCAAGCTAACCGACGAATATGTCGTCAGCGAAAATGCCTGGCGCAAAGGCGGCGCACCGTCTCATAGTTCCACCATGTTCGCGGCGCTGCACAGCAAGGTCAGCGTCGACGATCTTCTTCATGCGGTGGTTATCCAATCGGCGAACGATGCCTGCATTGTGCTCGCCGAAGCGATCGCCGGCAACGAAGCCGAGTTCGCGGCGAAGATGACCAAGCGCGCGCGCGAAATCGGGTTATCGAAATCCGTTTTCACCAATTCGAACGGGCTACCCGATCCGGATACCAAGGTCACCTCGCGCGAATTGTCCATTCTCGCGCGTCATCTCATCC
>JBARCH010000408.1:0-7451 GCA_049793875.1 Pseudolabrys sp.
GCTGCGCAGAAATATGCGCGGTAGGTCAGGATTTCATCCCGGCCGGCGCGACCTGCGACGTTTTCAATCCCATCTCGTCGAATGCCTTGCGCACCAGGCCGGAGGCTTTTGCTTCCTCGATGAATTGCGTGGGGAAGGCGAGGGCCTCGGGCCTTTGCTTCGGCACGGCGATCGACGTCGTCGAGTTCAGGAATCCGCCGTCGAGGATACGCGAGCCGGGAACCTTGGTTGCAAGCCCCGTCAGCGACTCGCGCGAGAACGCCAGCGCATCGACCTGTCCGTCGCGCAACGCCGCAACGGCCGCATCGGCCTTGTCGAAGGAAACGTGCGTCGCGTTCGGAGCGGTCTTGTTGGAGGTGCGGAAGGTCGCGGTATTGGCGACGCCGCCGATGCGCACGCCCGCCGTGTTGGCGGCCGCGACCGACGCGATCGGCGAGCCGGGCGCGACCAGATAGGTACTTTGCAACAGGTGATAGGCGTTGCCGAAGTCGACGAATTTCTTGCGCTCCTCGTCCACCGGCAGAAAGGCGACGTCCCATTTGTTGTCGGCGGCGGAATTCTGGATTTCGCCGGAACCGTCGTGCGCGAGGAGTTCAGCCGGCACGCCGAGTTTCCCGGCGAGCGCAGTGCCGAGAATGACGGCGACGCCGCGATAGGCGCCGGTCGCTTCATCCTTGACGGCGAATTGCGCGGACGGTGACGGCGCAATGGCGATGGCGATGCGCAATTTTCCAGTGGGCGCGAGTTGCTGAACGACTGAGGCGGAAGCAGCGGCCATCGGTACGGACTCCGGAAAGAGAGGGTGAGGACAAGCGGTGTGAGGTATGATCGGTCTATGGCTTCATGCCGGCCGGCGCGACCTGGGAATTCTTGAGGCCCATTTCATCGAACGCCTTGCGAACAAGGCCGGACGCCTTCGCTTCTTCGATGAATTCGCTGACGTATGCGAGGGCTTCCGGCTTGCCCTTGGTGACGGCAATGGCGGTCGACGAATTCAGGAAACCGCCGTCGAGGATGCGCGAGCCGGGAATTTTCGTCGCGAGACCCGCGAGCGACTCGCGCGAGAGGCCAATGGCGTCGATCTTGCCTGCCTTCATGGCTTCGACCGCGGCGGCGACGCCCGGCACGGTCACGAAAGTCGCCTTCGGCACCGCGTGTTGCGCGGCACGATAGGTCGCCGTGCCGGCGACGCCGCCGATGCGCACGCTCGGCGTATCGGTGTCCTCGATCTTCCGGATGCTGGAGCCGGGTGCGACCAGGAAGGTGCTTTGCAGCAGGTGATAGGCGTTGCCGAAATCGACGATTTTCTTGCGGGTCGCGTCGACCGGCATGAAGGTGACGTCCCATTTGTTGGCCGATGCTTCCGCCTGAATCTCGCCGGAAGCGAGGTGCGGAATGAATTCGACCGGCACGCCGAGTTTTTTCGCAAGCGCGGTACCGAGCATAATGGTGACGCCGCGGAATTTTCCGGTCGTTGGATCTTTCAGCGCGTAAAGCGCCGAAGGGGTAGGCCCGTAGGCGATCGCCACGCGCAGCGTTCCGGTTGGAACGAGTTCTTTCATGACGTCGGCCTGTGCGGCACCAGCGGCGCTGCCGGCAAGCAAGGTGGCAAGGGCAAAGATGCGAAGACGACGAACGCTGGTCATGGAGATTTCCGGCGGTGAGAGGACGTAGCAGCCGGACTTTAGGTCAAATCCGGTGGCGACCCAAGCCGGTCGCGGGCGGACACGAGCCGCGCCAATGCGATCAGCGCGACAAGCGTTGCGAGCCAGACGACGCGCGCGCCGTACCGGTCGTGCGGGTTCGACAGCGCGCCGCACACGAAGGCATTGGCAAGAATCGCGAGCGCGACAGCGCCGGCGAATTCGCTCACAGGGTTGAGGTCTTTCCGGCGCACGCCGACGATGACGATGATCGGCAGCAAGGCCATCGAGACAAGCCCAACCGGCCAGTGCAACTCATTGAGCGCGGTGAACGAAATTTCGCCGTTCTGCTGGCGCGCGGCACGCATGGCGGGAACGGCCCACGGCACGTGCTGTTTGATGATCGAGTAGGTGTGCCAGATCGAATTGAGCACGCCTTCGCCGGAGCGTACGTCGGCCAGTTGTCTGGCCATCGCCACCGCCGCCGTCTCGATTTGCATGCGCGGATAGTCGATGACGCTGCCGAGCGCGATCTTTTCCATTTCCGAACCAAGACCGGCAAAGCGGCCAAGCTTGTCGAACAGCGGGTCACCCCAGAACCAGACGTCGGCGTCGCCGGGAAGCTGATCCTTGTAGGCGCACAATTGCAGTTTCGGATCGGGGCAGTGGTCGTTGAGGTAACGCGTAACGATGCCGTCCTGCAGCATGCGGCCGAACGAAAGCGCAAAGCCGCCCGGTGTCCATGCCAGCCGGCCGGCGATGGCGAAGTCGGCGGCAAATACCATGACGGCGCCGAGCGCGAGCGCGATCACGGCGCGCCCGAGGCCGGCGAGCGGCACACGCGCGCGCGCAACGAGCCAGATCAGGAAACCGGCGGCGACAAGCGCGAGTTGCACGGCAAGCGTCGCGCTGTGCGTTGCCGCCGACACGGCGGCAAGAACGATGAGCGCGATGCGTTCCCAACGGTTCAACGCGCCGCCGCGCATGACGATGAGATAGAGCGCCACCACGCCGAGGCCGCAGAAGATGTCAGTCAACAGGATCGCGGTCAGCCAGGGCAGGGTGGTCGCGATCGAAAGCAGCAGGACGATGCCGAGCAGAAGCCCGGGCCGCTTCCCCAGACCATGCACGCGCAACGTCACTGCGAGGACCCAGATCGTGAGTGCTGCCTGCACGGCGATGACAGGCCAGAAATCGAGCGGCGCTCCGGCATTGAGGATGAGGCCGTAGACGACGGCGCGGCTCGGCACCAGCGTGCCTTCGTACCAGCGCGCCAGATAGCCGCCGGTGTCGTATTGCAGCAAAGGAAAGCGGTTCCAGATCGCGGGCGCGATCAGGCAGACGAACGACCACATGGTAGCGAGCGCCCAGTTGGCGCGGTCGCGGCGCATTGAGAAGCCTCTGGCGTTTCTTCGTTTTGTCCGGCGACTTGTTAGCGGCTTGACGGGGATCGGGCTAGGGGCGAAATCTGCAGGTACCAGGCAGATTGCTATCATGGCCGGGGCGCTCAGGAACGCACTGCGTCCCTCATCGGGATCGCCGGGGACGACCCCGGCGATGACAAGAAAAAATGTTCGTTACCTTCTTCACTGAACTCAAAAGCGCCGGCGTGCCTGTAACGCTGCGCGAGTACCTGACGCTGATGCAGGCGATGGATGCCGACCTGGCGTCGCGCCGGATCGAGGATTTCTACTATCTCTCGCGCGCGGCGCTGGTGAAGGACGAGCGCAATCTCGACAAGTTCGATCGCGTGTTCGGGCATGTGTTCAAGGGACTGGAATTGCTGAGCGACGGCATCGAGGCAGAAATTCCCGCCGAATGGCTAAAGAAGCTCGCCGAGAAATATCTCACCGAGGAAGAAAAGAAGCAGATCGAGGCGCTGGGCGGCCTCGATAAGTTGCTTGAGACTCTGCGCAAGCGGCTCGCCGAGCAGAAGGGCCGCCATCAGGGCGGCTCGAAATGGATCGGGACGGCGGGTACGTCGCCGTTCGGCGCCTACGGCTACAACCCGGAAGGCGTGCGTATCGGGCAGGACGAGAGCCGCAACAAGCGCGCGGTGAAAGTATGGGACAAACGCGAGTTCAGGGATCTCGACGACGAAGTCGAACTCGGCACGCGCAACATCAAGCTGGCGCTGCGCCGCCTGCGCAAATTCGCGCGCACCGGGGCGCCGGAAGAACTCGATCTCGACGGCACCATCAAAGGCACCGCTCACAAGGGCTATCTCGATATCCTGATGCGGCCGGAGCGGCACAATTCGGTGAAGGTGCTGTTGTTCTTCGACATCGGCGGCTCGATGGACTGGTACGTGAAGGGCACGGCCGAATTGTTCTCGGCCGCGCGCGCCGAGTTCAAGCACATGGAGCACTTCTACTTCCACAATTGCCTGTACGAAAAAGTATGGAAGGAAAACCGCCGCCGGTTCCAGGAAACAACGCCGACCTGGGATGTGATGCACACCTATCCGCACGACTATAAGGTGGTGTTCGTGGGCGATGCTTCGATGTCGCCTTACGAGATCAGGTCGCCGGGCGGTTCGGTCGAACACTACAACGAGGAAGCTGGCGCGCTGTGGATGGAGCGCGTGACGCGCACTTATCCGGCCTGCGTGTGGCTCAATCCGGTGCCCGAGCGTGAATGGCCATCGACGCACTCGATCATGCTGATGCGCCAGGTGATGGGCGGGCGCATGTACCCGCTCACGCTCGAAGGCCTCGACCGCGCGATGCGGGAGCTGGTGCGCTAGGCGTTATCGGCGTCCCGTGGGTCCCTTGCCGACGACGCCATAGTCCTCGGACTTCGAGCCGAACGCTGCGGCCGTGAAGCCTTCCGCCGACAGGCCCCGTTTCAGCAATTCGCGCACGGCTGCCGTCCGGCTGGGCATCCGACTCTTGAACCGGAAATCGTCCAACACTTTCAGTTCCTCCGCCGAGAGCATGATTTGCAGGCGCTCCCCTCGGTTTCCATTTCCATTTGGCATGAAAAGCCCCCGCGTTATCCGTCTCGAGTATCCGCTATTCCAGCCGTTCCTTCATTACCGGCCATCTTAGCGGTGGTCAGCATATGAGTATAATACTCATTCTGACAAGCCCCACCAAGCCTCAAGGTTCCCGCAGCGGATGTTTTTGCCGGCTTTGCTGTGTTCAGTTGAAAAGCGGGTTCCGGCTCAAAAGCGGTCGTCCGCGCAAACGATGGTTGCAAACAAACAGAATTGACGCCTTCCACGCAGCGCATACCGTTGGCAGCATGGAAAAGACCAAGACAGAGGATGTGGCAATGGAAGCTTTGGCACCCAGGTCATGCGACCAGTGCGGCGGCCCAATGCGCCTCGTTGGGACCGAGCCTCACCCGGTTTATGCCCAGACGGATCTTTTCACCTATGCCTGCGTCGCTTGCGACGCGGTCCAGGTGACTTCGGTTCCGCTCGAAAGGCCTGCTGCGTAAGAGAAGCCGGGCATCAAAAACGACATCGCCGGGCTTTGGGCCCGGCGATGTTTTCGTTTCAGAGGGAAGTTTTCAGGCGGCGTTGGCCGCGACCGGATCGGCCCCACCGTCTTCGGCAGCTTGGCGCCGCTGCAGGGCCAGCACCTCGCGCATGAGGCGGGCGAAGTCCTTGCGTCCGGTTTCGAGTGCGCCTTCGACAACGGCGCGTTCCAGCTTCTCGCGGCGGAGCGCAGAATTGAGCTCCTCGATCTGTTCGCTCGACGATTGCTTGGTCGTTTCCAGTTCCGCCTGCAGGAAGGCGATGCGGTCGCTCATGACCTGGATCGCTTCGCCGGCTCGGTTAAGGGCCGACTCCTTGCCGTTGAGCGCGCGTGCGAGGGAGGCGTTGCGGTCGACCATTGTCGATTGCGCCTGCTCGATCTCCTTGAACTTGGCTTCGAGCTGGGTGCGATCGGCTTCGAGTTCTGCAACCCGTGCGCCCAGCGTATCGCGCACCATCATCGCTTCCGACAGGCGGCGATCGTAGGCGCGAATTTCTTCCGTGCGTGCCATGATGTGTTCGCGTGCCTCGCCCAGCAGCTTCTCGGTGGAGGCCGAACGCGCCTGCAGCGCCTCGAAGCGCATGCGCTGGGTGGAAAGTTCGTTTTCGTGCCGCTCCTTGAGTTCGTCGAGAATGCTGGCGAGCCGGGAGCGCTCGGTGTTGGCCTCGGTGAAATTGGCTTCGACGTGGCGCAGGCGTCCCTGCACCATCGTGAGGCTGCTTTCAGCCTCCGCGAGCCGCCGCGTTGTCTCGGAAACCGTACGGTCGAGCGCGCTCTGCAATGCGCGCTTCTCGTCTTCGGAGATCACCAGGCGCTGACGTACGCTGTTGACCTCGAATTCAAACTGCACGAGCCGCTTGTCGGCGGCGACCATGCGCTCGTCGAAGCGGCGGTTTTCCTCGCGCAGCGCCTTCGTCTCGGCGGTCTCATGCTGGAGGCGGCCCTCAAGGTCGGCGATCTGCGTGCGTTGGGTTGCGACGTCGGACGTAAGCTCCGATTTGGCCGCTTCCAGTGAACGCGCGAGGTTTTTGTTGACGCTGGATTCCTGGCGAAGGCGATTGGCCTCGCTCTCGAAGGTCGCCGACTTTCTTTCAAGGTCGCCGACTTCGTTGCGCAGCTTGCCGTAAGCGGCGCGCGTATTGTTGAGGACGGTCTGAAGGCTGACCTTTTCGGATTTCTCGGCCTCGAAAGCGCGCAGCGCCTTGCCCACCGGCTCGACCAGCTTGCCGACCGCTTCCTTGATGACGTCGAGTTCGCCGATCTTGTGATTGGCGTCGAGGAGCAGGTTTCGCAGGGCTTCGTTTTCGCCCCCAAGCTGCGCGCCAAGTGCCGAGAACAACTCCTCGTCGACTTCGAGCGGGGCGGCTGCCGGGTCTGAAGACTCTGCCGGTTTGGCTGCATCGCCCGGCTTGCGGGCGAGAAACGCCCCAAATTTGCTCATCGCAGGATCCTTCCGTGCGCCGATCCGCTCGGCAAAAGCGACGCCGAATCACCCACTACTCGGCGATCCTAACCGAATCCGGCCTTACGGTGGTAACTCTGAGTCAATCCGCCGCGGCTTCCGCCAAAAAAATTTGCGTTTGAGGTCAGTCGTTTGCTGCGGGTGGCTGGATCGCCGGGAGCTTTCGGCTATTCGATTTCCGGCGAACGTGGCAGAGCTGCCGCACGTGGGGCCAAAATGCGACCAGCGGCGGAACCAAGTCAGTGCCTTGTGCATAATCGGGGTGTTGCGAGTTTCCCTCGCTCGACTTGGAATCCGAAGCGGCCCACAAAACAGGCGGATTGAGTCGATGAACCGACCGGAGAGCACCTCATGATTCGCAAGTTTACTGTTTTTGCCGCCGCCGCCGTTGCGGTGGCGTTTTCGTGCCAGAGCGCGGACGCCCATTGGCGTCATCACCACCACCGTTCCGACGCCAGACTGGCGGCTGTGTCGGTTGGCGTGGGCGCCGCGTCGACCGCGGCCTTTTTCGCCATCAATGACTGGAAATGGAAGTGGCACAACAATAGCAGCCTGACGAGCCTGGGCGCCTGGGGCGCCACGACGGTCGGCTGCATCGCGTTGGCGCCGATCGTGGCGACAGTCGTCCTCGATCGCCCGCTCACGCAACGTGAAGCGGGCGTGCTTGCGGGTTCGTGCATCGTCCCGATCATCGGCGGCTGGCTGGTCGATGCGGCCTATGACGCCCATCCGGAATGGGATCCGGCGTCGGCGCCCGTGAAGAAGCATTGGAAGAGGAAGTAAGGCGGCCTTTGCTGGCTGCGCCACCTTCCTGAAAAGCGTAACGCCGGCGCCGGGTTGACCTGGCGCCGGCGTTTTTTT
>JBARCH010000409.1:0-11920 GCA_049793875.1 Pseudolabrys sp.
TAGACGATGTTCTCGGCTACCGTCATGTGCGGCCACAGCGCGTAGCTCTGGAAGATCATCGACATGTTGCGCCGCTCGGGCGGCAATGAATGCGCCGGCGTGGAAATAACGCGCTCACCGACGCGGATTTCGCCTTCGCTCGGCTCGACGAAACCGGCGAGCAGCCGCAGCGTGGTGGTCTTGCCGCAACCGGAGGGCCCCAGCAGACATACCAGCTTGCCGTGCTCGACTGTCAGTGAAATGCGGTCGACAACGGCAAGCGCACCGTACCGCTTGGTCAGGTCTCTCAACTCAACCGATGCCACGCGCTTCCTCCCCTAACCCGCCGCTTGCCGCGGCTGTTTTTCTTTATGAACCGGTAAATGCCGGCTTGCGCTTTTCCATGAAGGCTTTGCGCCCTTCTGTATAGTCGTTACTGGCGAAGCATTGCGCCACCAGTTCGGCGCACTGTTTCAGATTTCTGTCGCCCGCATCTTTCACCGTCTCCCCGACGATGTATTTGACCGAGTTCACCGTCAACGGCGCATTGCCGCTGATGGTATCGGCGTAATCCTTCACGTATTTCTCGAGATCGTCGCCTGTCACGACACGATTGACGAGGCCCATCTGCAGGGCTTCGGCTGCGGTGAACTGACGCGCCGTGAAGAAAATCTCCTTGGCGAACGACGGACCGACAACGTCGACCAGCTTCTTGATGCCTTTATAGCCGTAGCCGAGGCCGAGTTTCGCCGCCGGCACGCCGAATTTTGAATTGTCCGAACAGATGCGCAGATCGCAGCACAGCGCGAGTCCGACGCCGCCGCCGATGCAATAGCCGCGGATCATCGCGATGGTCGGCTTGGGAAATTCGTAAACAGCCGTGTTGGCCTTATCGACCGCGGCGTTGTAGCGGTCGATCGCATCCTTGCTCGAACGCTCGCTTTCGAATTTTGAAATGTCGGCTCCCGACACGAAGGCCTTGCCGCCGGCGCCGTTGAGCACGACCACGCGAATGTTCTTGTCGTCGGCGAAATCGGAGAGAATGCCGGATGCCGCTTCCCACATTTCGAGCGACACGGCGTTGTGCCGTTCCGGGTTGTTGAAGGTCAGATAGCCGACGCCGCCTTCTTTGCGGGACAGCATCTTGTCGGTCTGCGTCATTAACTCGCTCCTTCGTCCTATTCGCTTGTCATGGCGGGCTTGTCCCGGCCATCCCGCTTAAGAAGGCAATGCATCCCTAGGCGGGATGCCCGGCACAAGGCCGGGCATGACAGTGGTGTCAGTCACACCGCCTTTGCCTCGTGCAGCGCCTTTATCTCGTCGGCGCTGAATCCGAATTCGCCAAGAAGTTCGTCGGTATGCTCGCCTGCTTCAGGCGGCCGCGCGGCGATCTTGCTGCCCGTGCGCGAGAGCGTGAACGGCTGGCCGACGAGGCCGAGCCTGCTTCCGTCCTTGCGCGCGGATTCCTTCGCCATGCCGAGATGCTTGACCTGCTCGTCGGCGAACACCTGGTCGATCGTATAGATCGGTCCGCACGGCACGCCGGCCTTGTTGAAAATGTCGACCCATTCGGCGCTTGTTTTTGTCGCCGTCACCTTGTCGATCTCGGCGTTAAGCGCGTCACGATTTTGCGAGCGCAACTTGCCGCTTTTGAAATCCGGTGCCGCGATCCATTCGGGGTGGCCGACCGACTGGCAGAAGCGTTCCCAGATCGTCTGGCCGGTAACAGCGATGTTGAGGTGGCCGTCTTTGGTCTTGAACACGCCGGTCGGAATCGACGTCGGATGATTGTTGCCGGCCTGCTTGGGTACCTGACCTTCGGTCAGAAAGCGTGCGGCCTGGAAATCGAGCATGAAAATCTGCGCCTGCAACAGCGAGGTCGTGACCCATTGCCCTTCGCCGGATTTTTCCCGCTCGAGCAACGCGGTCAGAATACCAAGTGCACAGAACAAGCCCGCGGTCAGATCGGCGATCGGGATGCCGACCCGCACCGGACCCTGTCCCGGCAATCCGGTGATCGACATCAGTCCGCCCATGCCCTGCGCGATCTGATCGAAGCCCGGCCGCTTGGCGTAAGGGCCGTCCTGGCCGAAACCTGAAATGCTGGCGAGCACGATGCCTTTGTTGATCTTGCGCAGATCCTCGTAGGCAATGCCGAGCCGATCCTTCACGTCCGGCCGGAAATTCTCCACCACGACATCCGCTTTCGCGACCAGGCGCCTGAAAGCAGCGAGTCCCTGCGGCGACTTCAGGTCGAGCGTCATGCCGCGCTTGTTGCGCTGGAGGTTCTGGAAGTCCGAGCCTTCCCTTGGGCCGCCCGGCCCCTCGCCTTCCGACAGATGCGGCGGCGTCTCTATCTTGACGATATTGGCGCCCCAGTCGCCGAGCTGCCGTACGCAGGTCGGACCCGAACGGACGCGGGTAAGATCGAGGACGGTGAAACGGGAAAGGGCCTCAGAAGCCCGGGAAAACGGCATGTCGAACTCACTCCAACCCGTGTTTTTACCAGCCTTGGGCGGCTTTTGGGGGCCGACATTCCCCGATAATCGGCAACTTGTCTATTGCATCCCGCTTCATTCCAGGACGCCGCCAAAATGGCGAACCCGGAATCCGCTTCATTGCGGAGTGGAGCACATCTGCCACTTTATTCATCATTCAGCGGAATAGTCGCCTTGGGTGCCTTGAAAAGACCACCTGCACCTGTCATATCACCGCTGCGGATGAACAACCCATCTCGGGTTTTGCGGGCCGCGTGCACGAAATTCTTTAACAACGATTTTCGCCCCGCCTCCTCCGTTTCTCCAACCTAACGACAGCCCTGGCAACGCGGGGTGTCTTGAAACCAGCGGTACCGCCGGTCGCATGAGCGATTCGGCCGTGTCGCCATAGAAAGATACTCTTTGACTTCTTTTAACGACTTCGGCCTCGCAGAGCCGATCACTCGCGCCCTCACGGATGAGAAATACGTCACTCCTACTCCGATCCAGGCTCAGACAATCCCGATCGTCCTGGAAGGACGCGATGTCATCGGCATCGCGCAAACCGGTACCGGCAAGACCGCTGCTTTTGCGCTCCCGATCCTGAATCACATCAACGCCAACCGCCGCCGGCCTGAGAAGAAAGCCTGCCGCGTGCTGGTGCTTTCGCCGACACGCGAACTGTCCGGCCAGATCGTCGACAACTTCCACGCTTACGGACGCTACATTCGTCCGCTCGCGATCTCGCTTGCCATCGGCGGCGTGCCGATCAACAAGCAAATCCGCTCGCTGGCACACGGCGTCGAAGTTCTCGTAGCGACCCCGGGCCGCCTGCTCGATCTCGTGCAGCAGCGCGCGCTGCGGCTCGATCAGGTTGAGGTGCTTGTGCTCGATGAAGCCGATCGCATGCTCGACATGGGCTTCATTCACGACATCAAGCGGGTTGTGGCGATGCTGCCCAAGGAACGGCAGACACTGTTCTTCTCGGCAACGATGCCGCAGGAAATCACCAAGCTCGCCGATGCGATGCTGCGCAGTCCGACCCGCGTGTCGGTGACGCCGGTGGCGTCAACCGCGGAACGCATTTCGCAACGCGTGATCCTCACCGACAAGGCTTCGAAGGGCGCGCTGCTCGCCGAAGTGCTCAAGAGCGAACCGGTCGAGCGCGTCCTCGTATTTACCCGCACCAAGCACGGCGCCGACAAGGTCGTCCGCGTTCTGGCGCAGGCCGGACTTGCCGCCGAGGCGATCCACGGCAACAAATCGCAGAATCAGCGCCAGCGCGTGCTGCAGTCATTCCGCGATGGCCGCATCCGCACGCTCGTCGCCACCGACATTGCCGCGCGCGGCATCGACGTCGATGGCATCAGCCACGTGATCAATTACGATCTGCCGAACATCCCCGAAAGCTACGTCCACCGCATCGGCCGCACCGCGCGCGCCGGCGCCGAGGGCATTGCGATCTCGTTCTGCGATCACGAGGAAGCGGCCTACTTGCGCGACATTGAGCGGCTGATCCGCATGCAGATCCCGTCCACCGACAAGCGCACCGGCCGGCGGCCGGCGGTGTCCAGCCCGACCCCGCATCACAATGCGGCCAAGCGGCATAACGGACCGTCACACAACCGTGGCCATCAGCCTCGCCGCCCGAATACCGGCAACGGCCAGCATGGCGGGCGTCCTCAACCCCAGCCCCAACAGCAGAATCGCGACCGGGGCGAGCCAAATGCCATTGGAAATGTTACATTCATGCAGCGCCCCGGCGCGCCACGCTAATCGGAGACTGATGGATGGCGAAAGAAGAGCTGCTCGAGTTTGACGGAACGGTCACGGAGGTTTTGCCGGACGGCAATTTCCGCGTGAAGCTCGATAACGAACACGAGGTTCTCGCCTACACCGCCGGCAAGATGCGCAAGTTTCGCATTCGAACCGGCGTCGGTGACCGCGTCATCGTGGAAATGTCGCCCTACGACCTCAAGCGCGGACGCATCAGCTTCCGCCACAAAGGCGACGCCCCGACTTCTTCTCCGCAGCAGCGTCGCCCGAATTTCCGGCGGCGCTAGACACTCACACACCTAAGCTGATTTTTTCGTTGGTCCCCGCGAAAGCGGGGACCAATAGCAACAGGGCTTCGTTCGGGACGCCGCTCCCAAGTCTCGCGAACAAGGCCGCACCGCCCGACGCCTCTTGCTTGCCGGCGAATCTAATGCAGATGCCTTAGCTTGTCGGGATTTCGCACGATATAGATTGCCGCGATCCTTCCATCCTCGATTTCGAGCGCGGTCGTCTGGAGTTCACCGTCGGCTTCCAGCGTGATGAATCCGGGTAATCCATTGACGAAACCGGCACGCACAAGTTTCGAACCGTCCTTCTGGAACTGCGCTGCCAGATACTCATGAAACTTCATGACGGCCTCGAATCCGACAACAGGCTTCATGGATGCCGGTCGCTTGCCGCCGCCGTCTGCATGGATGCTGACGTCAGCCGCCAACATCGCGCCGAGCGTCTTCATATCGCCGCTGCGCGAGGCGGCGAAGAAAGCCTCGGCAAGTTCGAGGCTACGTTGCTTTTCCACCTTGAAGCGCGGCCTCGTCTCGCGGACATGGGTGCGCGCGCGGCTGGCCAACTGGCGGCAGGTCACGGCATCGCGCTGGATGGTCGCAGCGACCTCCTCGAATCCCAGCCCGAACACATCGTGCAGCAGAAAGGCTGCCCGCTCGAGTGGAGAAAGACGTTCCAGCGCCAGCATCAGCGGCAAGGTGACATCTTCCTCTTGCTCCTCTTCCACGACGGGATCGGGGAGCCAGGGACCAACATAGGTTTCGCGCTGGCGGCGCGCCGATTTGAGCTGATCGAGACAGAGACGCGTGACCGACCGGCGCAGGAACGCCTCGGGCTCGCGCACCTCGCTGCGGTCGGCTCTCATCCAGCGGATGAAGGCCTCTTGCACGGCATCCTCGGCGTCAGCCACCGAGCCGAGCATCCGGTACGCGACGCGCATGAGCTTTGGACGCAGCGGCTCGAAACCGGCCGCCGCGTCCTTGTCTCCGGCGCTCGTCATCAGGCGGCTGCCGCTTTGGCCCTGGACTTTGCCGCCGCCGGATCGGCAAACAAGCTGAAACCGACCGCGATGCGGTTCCACCCATTGATGACATTGATCATCAATGTGAGCTTGACCTGCTCCTCCTCGTTAAACTGAGCCTTCAGCGCTTCGTAGGCGCCCTCCAGCGCGTGTCCTTCGGAAAGCCGTGTCAGCGCGTCAGTCCAGCCGAGCGCAGCGCGTTCGCGGTCCGTATAGCAAGGGGCTTCGCGCCAGGCCGACAGAAGATAGATTCGCTGCTCGGTCTCTCCTTTCGAGCGCGCATCCACCGTATGCATGTTGATGCAGTTAGCGCAGCCGTTGATCTGCGAGGCGCGGATCTCCACGAGATTGATGAGACTCGGCTCAAGACTCGAGGCGATGGCGAGCGATGTGCTGGTCCAATTCTTCATCAGCGAGGGGGCAGCAGCGAAGGGATCGAGTTTAGCGGTCATGATTGCTTTCCTTCCGTTGGTTCCGACATCATGACGAGGCAGAGCCCCTTGATGTGACATCCCACGCCGAAATTTCTGGCGAGGCGTAGCCCCGATGGAACGCAGCGGAACCCGGGGTCCAAGCGCGAGGACACGGCCCCGCCTTTCGCGGAGCTTGCAATCCGGCCGGACCCTGGCTTCATCCGGGCTACAGTTAACTAGCGGTATTTAGATGGCTGGCCCGCAACGACAACCACGACGCCTAGAATCCCTTGCGGTCGAGTTCGAGCACGTCGAACCCGACGTGGCGGTCGACAATATAAATCAATCCGCGATCGTCGAGCGTCACATCGTTGCTCTGCGGCGCAGGCCGGCCTCCCGCAGGCTCCGGAATGAAATGCGCAACCTCGCGCGGCGCCGCCGGATCGGCCACATCGATGACGCGCAGGCCGCCGGCAAACCACACCGCATAGATCAACGTGTCATGCATCTTCTCGTGGAATTGATGCGCGCCGAAACGTGCGCCCGGCGTGCGGCTGAAGGGTGAATCGAGTTCGCTTACCTCGAACAAGGCAAGCGGCTTCACCTGCGCGTAGTCGCTCACGTCAAATGTCGAAATGCCTGCGTGCGGGCGGCCGCGACGGTTTTCGGATTCGTTGGCGCTCTGTGCCTGATCTTCCTCATCGATGGCAAGAGCGATGCGCTTGCCGCCGAGATTCTGCGGCACCGGCATCGCCGTATGCGTCGGCTCCGGAAACGGCGGATGATAATTGTACGAGGCCGCCGTTTTCGGCCGTGCAATGTCGGAGATATCGACGATTCGGAAGCCGCCGTGCCAGCAGCTTGCCCACATTTCATCGCCGAAGCGCAACGCGTGATGCAACCGGTGGCGCTTGCCGGACCAGGTCGGCGTTTCACCGCCGGCGATGTGCTGGCCCTGCATCCACCAGCGCGAAACTTCCTGAGGCTTTGCCGGATCGCGCAGATCGTAGATGACGAGGATGTTGCCGACGAACCCATCCATTTCGGTCGAGATGTAGGCGTAGCGCTCGTCCATATCGAAGCGATGAACGCCGATGCCGCCGGTCTTGTGATGGCAGATCAATTTCGGCTGCACCGGATCAGCGACGTCGTAGATGCGGAAACCGCCATTGCGGTACGGCTGCTTTTCGGCTTCCTCGGCCTCAACGATGGCGGCTTCGGTGATGTTGAGTTTTGCCGCCAGTTCGGCGCGGGTCGCGTCACGGCCCAGTTTTTCTCGCAACTCGCGGCGCGCACCCGGCAACTGCTCGGCACGGCGCCCGATGGGCGTCGGATTGCGCTCGTGATTGACGACCATGAGACCGCCGGCAACGCGCACCTTGTGGCTGTGCGACGTTTGATCGTCGAGTGTGACGGTCGCGACCACACGCGGGTTTGACGGGTCGGCGATGTCGACGATCGTCGTGCCGAGATGCTGCTTGTTCGGGATGTGCCCGACATAGGCGTAATGGCCGGCGACGGTCACCTGCCCCGCACCGGCAAGGTCGAGATGGCCGAGGCGGCGTATATTGCGCGAAAGCGGGCCGTTCATCGTCACTTTCCGATCGAGGCACCGGACGCCTTCACGATCGCCGTCCACTTCGGGATTTCGGATTTGATGTAGGCGCGGAATTCATCCGGCGTATCGGGAGACACATCGACACCGAGATTGACCAGTGACTTCACGACGCCGGCGTCGTGAAGTGCCGCGATGGTCGCCTTCGACAGCTTGGCGATGACGTCTGGAGGCGTCCTGGCCGGCGCGACCAAGCCGTGCCAGGTCGACGCCTCGAAGCCCTTCAGGCCCGCTTCGTCCATTGTCGGCAAATCGGGAAGGACCGCGGTGCGCTTGATCGTGGTCACGGCGAGCGCGCGCAGTGTGCCGCTCTTGATGTAGCCGATCACCGAGGCCGAGGTTGCGAACATCATCTGGTCGTGGCCGGCAATGACATCCTGCAAGGCGGGCGCCGCGCCCTTGTAGGGCACGTGCACGATGTTGACCTTCGCATCCGACTTGAAGAGTTCGCCGGAAAGATGCGCCGCCGCGCCGTAACCGGACGAGGCGAAATTGATCTTGCCGGGGTTCGCCTTGCAGAGCGCGATCAATTCCTTCAGCGAGTGTGCCTCAACCTTCGGATTGACGACGAGGATATTGGCCTGCGAGCCGATCAGCGAAATCGGCGCGAAGTCCTTTTCCGGATCGTAAGTGAGGTGCTTGTAGAGAGCGGCATTGGTGGCGAGAATGCTGTTGTTGCCCATCAGCAGCGTGTAACCGTCGGGTTCGGCGCGCGCGACGACTTCGGCGGCGATGTTGCCGCCGGCGCCGGGGCGGTTTTCGACGACAACGGATTGGCCGAGGATCGTCTCGAGCTTCTTGCCGACGATGCGCGCGATGATGTCGCTTGGGCCGCCGGGGGTGAACGCGACCACCAGCGTAACCGGACGCGTCGGATAGTCGGCGGCGTGAGCCGGCGCGGCCAGGGCCAGCAGGGCCGCGAAGGCCGTCAGCACCAGCGTTCTGCGCGTGCGGTCGGTTGTCATGAAAATGTCTCCACCCGTTGCTTCTTGTTGGGATGCCATTGATAGGAAAGTTGTGGCCCTGCGCAAGCCCGCTCGCGGATTCAGGCACGCATGGACGGTGCGCGCGGCGCGCACATTTTCAGCCTGCCAAAACCGGCGCTATTCGATGCCGTTTTTGGCGCGGCGCAGATCGGCGACGAAGCTGCGGTATTCATGCTCCTTATTCGCCGCGTCCGGGATGCGCAGCAGCGAGGATGGATGCACCGTAACGAACACCGATACGCCATCCGGCAATTGGTGAGCCTTGCCGCGCATTTTCCTGATGGTGACCACGCGGCCGAACAGGCTGCGCGCGGCGGTCGCGCCCATCGCCACCGTCACCACCGGCCGCACGATCGCGTGCTCGTAATCGATCCACCAGCGGCAGCGCTCGATCTCGTGCGCGTTCGGCCGCTTGTGCAGGCGCCGCTTGCCACGCATCTCATGCTTGAAGTGCTTGACCGCGTTGGTGACGAACACACTGCGGCGCTCGATGCCGGCATCGTCCAGCGCCCGGTCGAGAATACGCCCCGCCGGACCGACGAACGGCCTCCCGGCGATATCCTCCCTGTCGCCCGGCTGCTCACCGATCAGCATTAGCTGCGCGCGCGCCCTGCCTTCACCCGAGACAACTTGAGTCGCTTTTTTATAAAGCGGGCAACGCTTGCACGCCGCTTCTGCCGCATGAAGACCTTTCAGAGTCCGGATGGCGGGCCGTTTTGTATTGGACTTTAGTCCCGGTGTTTTTGGCATTTCGCCTGAAAACGTTGAATTATCGGGCCGGTTTCACCTTTGTCGCGCCTGTGCGCCGGTACACTTCAGGAACATTCGTTATCGCCCAACGTTGCATGTCTGACACTAACGCTTGTTGGATCATGCACCTGACAAACCCGGTCATGCGAGATGTGGCGGCTTGCTCCATACCTTTTTGGCGCGTTGATAAGCGCATTCGCCGCCGGCTACTGGACCGGTAACGAGCCGCATTCCGCGCAAGCCACCGGCTTTGCGAACCGCTGGCTCCATACTTCGGCTCAAAGTTCTTCGACACGCGGCAAGCAAGACCGCCTCGCCATTACGCACCGTGCGCGACAAAGCGACTCCGTGCAGACCATCGAAACCACCGGCAACGATTATGCGACCGTCGTCTATCGCGATAAAAAGGGCGTGATCGTTTTCCGCAACGATCCGGACGCAGGCAAAACCGTGGCGATGAAGAACGTCGTGTTTCCGGCCGTCCCCGCAGGCGGCACTGCCATCGACGTTGCGCCGCCGCCCCCGGCAGTTCCGCACAAGGCACCGGTGCAAAAGCTGATGGAAGGCTGCGAGCCGGCGCTCAGTCCGCTTGCTTCACGTGAAGCGGCCGCGTTCGGCGGACGTTGCCTCGCCGTGCTCGTCACGGCGACGAGAGTCGCTTCCGCACTATAAATCACAGAGCCACAACGCAACCTGTTCCGCGCTTTCGCGGGTGGGATAGAATGCGGCTCATGAAGCCGTAACGCGCAAGCGCGGAGCGCGACCCTCCTGCATCGCTGGCGGTCCCGAGAGACTTTTTATTCCTCTAAAGACTGCCGCTCAAGGCTCGCGCCAGGCAGCGATGGGCGACGACGGCCGCCGCAACTGAATCAAGCGGCATCGCGGTTTCAGTCACGTCCCGGCCAAACCGGGCTATCCGGGCATCATAGCCATATTGGCCCAAGGTCCAACTCGACGGTTGACGCGGACCACCGCTAGCTTTTGCTCCAAGTGGAAGTGCCGGCCCGTTGATCGCATCCGTTGGAGGCACTTCCATATTCACTCACATGAACAATGTTCGGGAGAGGAAACATGAAACCTATTGTGATGCCGATCCTCGCTTTAGCGGCGTTTGGCCCCGCCGGCGCTTGGGCATCCGATTTGCCGCAAAGGCCGTACAGAGCGGCTCCAATAGTAGCGCCTCCGCCGACATGGACAGGCTGTTACATCGGCGCCAACATCGGTGGCGCATTCGGTGACGGCAGCGCCAGCGCGCCCGGCGGGGAAGTGTCCGGAAACAATTCAGGCTTTGCCGGTGGCGGTCAGATCGGCTGCGATTATCAATTCGGCGGCGGGATCGTCATCGGATTCCGGGAACTGCTCGATTACACAAGCAACAGCACAAGCGGAACGTTCGCAGGCGGTCCCCTCGCAGGGGGCGTGGCCAACTTCAATAATCAGTGGTTCGACACCCTGACCGCCCGCCTTGGCTATGCGGTGCAACCTAACTGGTTGCTCTACTTCCAGGGTGGCGCCGCGTGGGCCAATACAAGTACCAACGTCACATTTGGCGGAGTTCAGTTTGGCCAGACCTCCAACACCAGAAGCGGCTGGACGATTGGCGGCGGCGTCGAATGGATGTTCGCGACGCACTGGTCTGCATTTCTCGAAGGGAATTACATGGACTTCGGTTCATCGTCGGCGGGCGTGGCCGGCATTCCCGTCTCCTTCAAGGCGACCGAGAGCAACGTCCTGATTGGCGTGAACTACCGTTTCTTCTAGACCGCAAACACACAGATCGGTCGAGTGCGCCAGCTAACGAATTCAAGGCCCCGGGTGAATAGCCTGGGGCTTTTCTCGTGGTCCGGGAGTTGCGCGGATGCACCGTCGTCGCGAAGTTATCGTCGCTGATGGTCGATTCGATTTTCGAGCACTTTAATCCGTATGGCCGGCAGCGCGATGGCAAGGCTAGATGGCGGTCCCGAGAGGAGTCGAACCTCCGACCTTCGGTTTAGGAAACCGCTGCTCTATCCTGCTGAGCTACGGGACCGGCGGGATAGCGATTAGCACAGACAAGCCCGTGAGGCACGTCCGCCGGCCGGTAAAAAGCCCCGGCTGTTGAGCATTTGCGTCCCGCCGACGGCCGGTCGAATTCCGGAAATTTTGTGGCGCCGGCGATCAGTTGGGTAGACCGCCCTCGTCGCCAAGTTTCGTCAATACCTGGTGAGCGATCCTGATGCGGTCATCGTTGGGGTAGTTCTTGTTTGCCAGAATGACGATGCCAAGCTGCTTTTCCGGCACAAAGGCGACATAGCCTCCGAATCCATTCGTCGAACCGGTCTTGTCGAGCAACACGTCGTCACGCGGCTCGAGCGGCGGCGTCAGTTGCGTGACCGGTGTCGGCCTCAGGATCATTTCGTCTGAATTACCCTCCAGCAAGGTCTTGAGATCGACCGGATACGGGTATTGTTCCCAGATCAGATCCTGCGTCATCACGCCCGCCTTGAAATAACCTGTGTGCGTATCCGTAATCGCGCGCTGGAGCTTCTCATCCAGTTTGATCAAATTCATGTTGGCTTCCACAAAGCGGATCATGTCGGCGGCTGTGGTCTTGACGCCGTAAGCCTCGGCAGACAGGA
>JBARCH010000410.1:0-8351 GCA_049793875.1 Pseudolabrys sp.
CGCTGTTTGCGGGCACGATTGTGGCCGCCGTCGTCGGCTATCTGATCGGATTGATCGCGCTCAGGCGCACCGGAATTTACTTCGCGATGATCACCGTGGCGATCGCGGAGGTGTTCTACTTTGTCGAGTTCAATCCGCTCTCGGCCTACACGGGAGGCGAGAACGGTTTGCCCGGCGTGCCAACGCCGTCGCTGTATCTCGGCTTTACCACGTTCAAATTCAACACCGATTGGACGCTCTATACGTTTCTCGCGTTCTGGTACTTCATCGGTGTTGTGCTCGCGGTGCGTATCGTGCGCTCTCCGGTCGGGGCCGTGCTGCGCGCGATCCGCGACAATCCGCTGCGCGCGGCCGCGGTCGGACACAATATTCACAGCTACAAGCTCGCCGCTTTCGTCATTGCCGCCGCCTATGCCGGGTTCGCCGGCGGGCTGCTCGGGTTGATGCAAGGCTTCATGCCGCCGGATGCCTTCACGTTCGATACGTCCGGGCAACTCGTGATGCAGACCGCGATCGGCGGCGCCGGTACGCTGTTCGGTCCCTTGGTCGGCGCCGCCGTCTGGCTCTATCTGCAAGATTTTCTGCAGACCACGCTTCACCTGGGCGCAGCCTGGAAGCTCGTGCTCGGCCTCGTATTCGTGCTGCTGATTTGCTTCCTGCGCCACGGCCTTATCGGCGGGTTTGTCGATCTCTACGCGCTTGTGACCGGCAAGGGGACGAAGGAGCCCAAGGAAGACGAGCCCGCGCCCGGCCTTGCCGCGGCGGATGAGCAGGCGGCCGAACAAGCAGAACTCGCACGCATGCCGACTGTAGCACCGATGCCGGCGCACAATCCTGCCCCGAGTGGCTTCACGGGGCCGATCCTGCAGGCGACAGGCCTCTCCAAGCATTACGGCGGCGTCGTCGCCAATGCCGACATCAGTTTCAGCGTGAACCAGGGCGAACTGCGCGGCATCATCGGGCCGAACGGTGCGGGCAAGACGACCTTCTTCAAGATGCTGACCTGCGAAGTGCCGCCGACCTCCGGCAAGATCGTGTTCGAGGGCCGCGACATCACGAACATGAGCGTCACCGACGTCTGCCAACTCGGCCTCACCAAGAGCTATCAGATCAATCAGCTCTTCAATCGGCTGACGGTGCGCGAAAATCTCACCATCGCGGCGCTCGCCGAGCTGCGCGGCAAGTTCAGGCTCGATCTGTTCAAGCGGCCGGACCGCATTCCGGGACTGACCGAGCAGGTCGAACACACGCTCGAACTGGTCAATCTTACCAATCGTCCGGACACGCCGGTCTCCGAACTCGCTTACGGCGAGAAGCGGCGGCTCGAGGTCGGTCTTGCGCTCGCTACCTCGCCAAGCCTGCTGCTGCTTGACGAGCCGCTCGCGGGCATGAGTCCGCGCGAACGTGTCGAGACGGTCAAGTTGCTCAAGTCGATCAGTCTGGGCCGCACCATGATCATCATCGATCACGATATGGATGCGCTATTCGAACTGGCCGAGCGCGTAACCGTTCTCCAGGAAGGCCGGGTGCTGGTCGAAGGCACGCCGGAGGAAATCAAGGGCAACGCGAAAGTGCAGGAGGCCTATCTGGGCGGCGTGCACGGGGTGCTCGAATGAGCTTGCTCGAGGTCAAGGGCCTGAACAGCTACTACGGGGATTCCCACATCCTCTTCGATCTTGCATTGCGCGTGGAGCGCAACGAGGTCGTGGCGCTGCTTGGCCGCAACGGTGCCGGCAAGAGCACGACCCTGAAAAGCCTGATGGGCGTGGTGACGCCGCGCACGGGTTCAGTGGTGCTCGACGGCGTCGAGATGGCCGGCAAGAAAAGCCACGCCATCGCGCGGGCCGGCATGCAGCTTGTGCACGAAGATCGCCGCATTTTCGGCAGCCTCGACGTCGAGGAAAATCTCGTCCTTGCCGGGCTGACGGCGCCGAAGAAATGGCCGCTCGACCGCATCTATGAAATGTTCCCGCGCCTTCGGCAGCGGCGCGGCAGCCGCGGCACCGATTTGTCGGGCGGCGAGCAGCAGATGCTGGCGATCGCGCGCGCGCTCATTCGCGATCCCAAAATCATCCTGCTCGACGAACCCTTCGAGGGTCTCGCGCCAGTCATCGTGCGCGATTTGATGAAGGCTTGCCGCGATCTCGCGGCTGCCGGGCAGACGATCGTGCTGGTGGAGCAGAACCTTGCTGCGACCCTGGCGCTTGCGAGCCGTGTTTACATCATCAACAACGGCCACATCGCGCATGAAGGCCCGGCGGAAGAGATCAAGGCGCGGCCGGAAGTCCTGCAGCGGCACCTCGGCGTCTAGCGCGCGGCGTTAGACGAGTCAGATTGCTGCTACAGCCACCATCAGCATTGAAATGCCGATATATTTTGCGGTCTGCATGACGTCAGGAAGCTGACCGGCGAGGCCCAGAAGCCACAGCACCGACGCGACCGCCACCAATGCGTACTTGAAATACTTCATGTGCTCCTGTCCGCTGGCGTATGGCGGCGGAATGTATCGATATTGTGGAACACAGGAAGGCAAGTTCCGTTCCATTTGGCCCGCTGGTTAACCGGTAGCGGTAATATCCGGCCGCGCAGCGATGCCGCCGGCCGTTAATGTCTTCGTTGAAACCACTGAGAAGCGTCAGCCGCGCTAGTTTTTCGGGCGGCGCGGCAGGTTCTTCGCGAAAACGCCAAGCGTGATCGCGCGCGCAACGTATTGCGCGAGGCAGTTGGAGCCGGCCTCGCTGTGCTCGAATTCCTCGGCGCTGGTGCCGCCTTCGCGGGCGGCCTGGTTGACGATCTGCATCGCCTCATAAAAGCGCACGACGATGACGTTTTCCTGGGCAGCGACCTTGCGCAGCGTGTCGCGGATCTCGGCGTAATGCGCGTCGCGCAGCATTTCCTTGGCGAACTGCAGGCCGACCAGCACAACGTCCACCTTGTGCGCCTTGAGCCAGTCGATCTGTTCCCTGAGCGTGGCCGCGAATTCGTCCGCCGGCACATAAGCGAGGGCGTCGTTGGTGCCAACCTGCCAAAGCACGAGGTCGGGCTCGTCGAGCGCGACTTCGTTCTTCATCCGCGTCGCGGCATTGGCGGCCAGTTCGCCGGAGACGCCGCGATTGGTCATCGTCACGTCGATGCCTTTGAGTGCGCGCTCCAGGATGCTCTCGATCAGCGCGCTGTAACTGCCGTGCGAACCGCTGCGGCCGGGAGACGCGCCCATGGTGAGAATGCGCAGCGTCTTGCGTTGTGCCAGGACCGCCGCGACGTTCGGCAGCGGCGATTCATCCGCGATCGGCGTGGCGCCGATCTGGCAATCCTTGGAGAACGGCGCGGTTTCCGGCGCGGCGGAAGGGGCCGGTGGCGGCGCAGGCGTTTGTGCGCGCGCAGCCGTGCCGCACGCCAGCGCTCCGACGAGCGTCAGGATCAGCGCGCCGGCGCGGATATTCTGAACCTTTGCCGTGCTTCTGCGAGCCATGCAGTAACCGCCATGATGACGATGCCGATAACGACCACGGCGGTGTCGGCGCCGGGATAGCCACGATAGAAGAAACGAATGATCTGCCCAAGCAGGCTCAACAGCGAGCCGACGCAGAACACGTAAAGCGAGTTACGCCCGAGCATGGCGAACAGGCCGATCAAAGGCTCGACCAGCCAGCGCGTGTAGAGCCAGCCGCCGAGCCGGCGAATATAGCGGAACGCGAGCGAGAAGACGGCGATCTGTGACAGGAACTGGATGACGCGGATCGGCGTCACGTAAGTTTTGTCGATGATGAAAAACAGCTTCGGGTTCGGCACTTTGGTCGGGTCCGGCCACCAGCCGAACAGCACCACCATCGCGCCGACAATGAGCACCGGAATCGCCAGAATCCTGATCCACACGATATTGCGCCGCACCGCCGCGCCGATGCCGTCGTCTTTCGCCAGCACGAAACCGAGCACGAAGATGAATTGCCATGCCAGCGGATTGAAGAACCACGTGCCGGATTCCGGCCACGTCGGCAGCGTGATGCGGAAAGCGAGCACGATCACATAAAGCGCAAACGAGGCCGGCAGCAGCAGGTTCGGCGCGTAGCGGTCGACCAATGCGAACAGCGGGCCGAGCAGCATCAGGACGACGTAGAGCGGCAGGATGTCGAAGTAGCCGAGTTGGTGCGTAAGGATCGCGAGCCCGATATGCGCCGGCACCGGATCGTTGAACACGGCGGCGGCATTATTCCACTCCAGCAGCAGCGGATTGGCCGTTTCGATCGCCGTCAACGCCAGGACGGCGATGGCGATCATGGTGATGAGGACCTGCGCGGCGTAAAGTTCGAGGGCGCGGCCGCCGAGCCGCAGCATCACGTCGCGCGTCGGCATCGGCCTGTCGCTGCGCCCTTGCGCCATCAGCCGCAGAGACCAGCCGGCGAGGAACACGAACAGGTCGGCGGCGTCGGAGATCGAGATGTTGGCCAGGGTGTAGTGCGCGTAGGCAAGGCCCGGGATGTGATCGATAAAAATCGTGATCAGCGCAAAGCCACGCCAGAAATCAACGGCATTGGCTTCGCGCGGCATACCCTTGTTGTCCCCGCGTCAGAGCCCGGTGGCGAAGCGGGCCATGACGATGATGATGGCGACCTGCATGGTGCCTTGCACGCCGACGACCCGGACATAAGTACGCATCCAGCGGCGCAATTTTTCGGCGTCGGGCGCGGGCTTTGAAATCTCGAAATAGAGCTTGAGATTGGTCGGCAGCAGGTAGCCGAGGCCTTGCACCGTGAGCACGGTAACGATCGCAAGCGCGGCGACAACCCACCAGAATTGCGGAAATGCGAGGTCGAGGAAGCCCATGCGCTGGGCGAGAAACCAGCCGGCGGTCGAGGTCACGATCGACAGTGTCGGCATGAGGATCAGCGTGCGCGGAATAATGCCGGCGATCATGGCGCGGCGGGTGTCGAGGGAAACGTAGCGCAGCACCGGACCGATGACGAAGCCCATGAACAGGTCGATGCCGGTCCACAGCGCGCCGGTCATGACGTGCACGAAATCGAGAAACCAAAGGCTGGGGCCGAGGATCGCCGCGATCATGACGGCGAACGCGACCGCCGCGGCGATGAGATAGGGCAGGCGCAAAGGAGAAACGACGGCAGTGGAAGAGGCGCCCAGCGCGGTGTCGGCCATTGGCGATTCCTGTTCGCGTTCGATGCAACGCTAACGGTGGCGAGCCGGGCGGCCAAGCGGTTTTTTTACAGTCAATTTACATGCGCGGGCGCCGGGCAGCCTTAGGCTTGCATTGCGGCAAGCTTCTTGGACGAGATTCCTGGACGAGGTTGGGGAGCGGCAACGCAATGACGCTGACGAGTGGAATTGTCCTGCTTGCAGGGGCGATCGCGATGCTGTTTTTCGGAAGACCCTCCGATGGCGTGTCCGCGCCGTTCCTGAAAGTCTGGGTCGTCGGCCAGATTTACGCCATGGCCGCAATGGTGGCCGGCGTGATGGGCGTGACGATGATACTCAGCGGCTGGCCGTTTTGATCGGCGACCGCGCCGTACTCGACGCCGCTTAGCGCTGGAGGGTGATGTTCATGGCGTTCGGCTCGACCGCGCGCGCTTGCCGGTTGCCGAATTGGTAGAGGATGGCCGAGATCAGTGCGATCGTGCAAAGCGCGAAGCCCAACCGCACCAGATTGTCCGCCATGCTCCATCCCCCGGATATTCGTGTTTGCGACGCTCGACCTGCGATCCGTGACCGGCCGCAAAGGATCTCCGACGGAGTAAGCAGGGAAAGTTAACAACACGTGGCGGCAGCGCGCGCCGGCGATGAGCACCGGCGCTTTCCGGCCGACGCGCCGGCCAGGAGCCGGTGGCTCGCTGTCATTGACATTGAAAGGCGCTCGCGGCGCGCCCGTTTGATTATTTCTTGGCGTCCGCGATTTCAAAAACCTTTTCGATTTGCTCGGCCTTGTCGGTGAGCTCCTCGCTCAAACCTTGCAGCTTGTGCGAAACATCCGTGTCGGTGGATTTTCGCGACATGCGATTGCACCGCACTGCGACGTTGCGCAGGTAGGCGGCCATCCCGATTTGCATTTCTTGTTCCCCGCTTAAGTGTCGTTTCCCACGAATTGCGGCTGCCGGTCTTGCTGTTTTTGTCGGCCGGCTGGCCGGATCATTTGTTTTTAATGCATGGAGGTACCGCGTCAACGGTGGCGGCGGATCTAACTTTGCACCAGTCGAAAGCGTGGCTCGCTCTTTGTGCTCTGGGAGGCGACGCCGAAATAATTATCAACTTGGCGTTGAAGAGTGATCAGCAATTCTGCGCAGATGTTCTCGCGCGTGTCGGCCACATGACATTTCGGGCACTCAAGAACCGCGCCTGGCCCGCTCGATTGCGGCACCAGTTCGGTTTGACAGTTCGTGCAGAGAACCTTGATCACATCGCTCACCCATTCCACGGACGACGTGGTGATGCCTCGGCATAAATTTCGCGTAAAAATGCTTTAGGCTCAAGTGTGACACTTGGCCACCCGCCTTGGCCGCCCATTTGCGGTGGGACCGGCCGGTTTCGGCAGGCCCGTTCGATGCCGAAGTTAGTGCGGGCATCGCCAGGATGGTGTCGCCGGCGCGTCTTGAACGGACCGCGCGGCGGCGTAGCATTCCCGCAAGCGGATTCGCCGCTGCGTGGAGCGCGCAATGCGCCTGACGTTTTCGGCTGTGGTGCTTGCCGGTCTTTTACTCGCGGGATGTGCGGGGCATTCGGTCGACTGCGAGACGGGCGGCAGCACTAAAGACTGCGCGCCCGGCACCGAAGGTCACGCGCGGCTGGTGCAGCAGCAACGGGACAACGAAACCGTCGAGGGCATCGACGACGCGCGCTGCAGGGCGTTTGCGCAGCCGAACTCGCAAGCCTATCTCGCCTGCCGCCGACGCGCCGAGGACGATCGCAAGCGGTTTGGGCCGCGTTGAACGCGGCGGATCTGCGCGCATCGCGGGACAAAACCTGAAAGCGATCAGCGTCCGCCCGCGGACGCCGTCTGCTTTGCCGGCAACATGTAGGTTTTCGTCTGATTGCACACCTCGCACAGGAACGTGTGCCGTTCCATGTGGCTGGCGATGGGGTGGGGCGTGACGGCCGCAAGCACCATGCCCGTCCCGCATTTCGGGCAAGGTACGGTGGCGTATTGGGCGGCAAGCGGCATCATGAAAACGGTCCCCAGAGGGGTGTCATCGTGCTCGGCGTCTCTTAAAAAACAGGCTCCAATCCGAAAAAAGAAGCCCCGGCGCATCTTCCGCCGGGGCCCCCTGTTGCCCGGAAGCTCAGACATAAGTCCCGAACGCAGCGATCATAAGCGTTGTTAATTACGGGCCTTTAAACGAAATGCGGCAAATCGGACGGATCGCCTGTCCGCAAGCCGGACAGGGCCGAAGCACCGGCCGGCTCAGGCCGATGCTTCGAAAACGCGCCAAAATGAAAGGCCCCGGCCATCAGGTCCGGGGTCCTTTTGCCTCGCGGTGGACCTTTGGGGTTGGGCCGAGAGGCGAGATGCCAACCAAACGCGCAAGGGCCGTAATCGTTCCCTCGCGCAAGGGTGGTGCCCGCAAGTTCCGCTCGAGCCCGGACGGGACCGGACCCTGCAAGCCTGGGTTCTTGCGGAGACGAAAAAGGCCGCCAACGCAGGCGGCCTCTTTGCGTCATGCCGCGATGTGCGGCTTAATCTTTGCCGCCGTTTTCCTTGCAGTTCTTGACGTTGGCGACACGCTTGCCGCTTTTGCAGACTCCGGAATTGGAGCTGTCCTGAACCCTCGCCGAAGCAACAAAAGGAACGGCGACGAACGCGGCGGCGATGAGGCCAATGACGAGTACGCTTTTCAGCTTGTTCATTTTTGATACTCCCTTGTGGGACATACCGATTCTAATCAGGCCACTCATCATTTCAAAATAGGCCGCTAGGGATCAAAACAGGCCAGTACCGTTCGTTGCGAAAGAAATTCAGCCTTGGGTCAAAACCTTTCCCAATGAGTATTACGCTCAACTCTTTAGATTGAGGCGATTGGAGTATGATGCTGCGTCAGTGAAACGACCGCAGTATTTCGGCACGCTTACCAACGATATTATTTACAAACGGCTTGCTCCCGGCGTGTTGGCCGAACTCAAGAAAGTGGTTCCGAAATCTGACTCCGGTCGGCGAAAAGCCGCTTTGTCGCAAGCTCTGACCAAGAATGTTGGTTATCCAAAGCTGCGCGAGCATCTTGGCGCTGCGGTTGCCTTTATGAAGTTAAGCAGGGACCACCACGACTTTATCGAGAAGATGGATACTCACTATCCGCGGTTTGGAGAGCAATATCGGCTGCCTTTTGACTACGAACCAGACAGGGATGACG
>JBARCH010000411.1:0-5069 GCA_049793875.1 Pseudolabrys sp.
GTCCCAGCCCAGGCGAATACCAGGTCGTCTCCCAGTCCGGCCTTTGTACCGGAACACTGGGCCAAGGCCGCCTCGTCCCGCACGAGAAACAGGCGGGACATTCCGACAATTCGGCGCATCAGCCATCGCCCGGAATACGAATGCAGGTCAGCTATCCCTACGCCTAACGCTGCAATTTTAACGCCGTGGAGACGTGCCAGAAGGCACAACAGCCATTGCAACAAGAGTACGTTCGTTGTGCCGCGTTCGTGAAATACCGTGCCACCGGCGAAAACAAACCATGCGCATTGACGAAACAATCTGCTGTACGCCGCGAGATAAAGAGCCAAGCGTACTATGCGTGGCTTCGTTTGATCGGCAAGGATGGTTTCGGTCTTCGTGAAGACGCAATCGTGAATTTCAGGAACAGCATGGCCGTGATCGCCAACAAAAAAGCGCGCCGTCGGAAAAATCGCGCGCAGCTCGGCAGTTGCGACCGAGAGCAGAAGATCGTCGCCCAAATTGCCGGCGCCAAAGTAGCCGTACAGCAAGAAGTCCAATGGTGGCTCTCTGTTGATCGCGTCAGCCTTGAACCGGCTGAAGTTCTAGCCGCAGTCACATTAAAGAGGCAAGCAGGCAAGGAAATTTTGCAAAAGGCAAGCGAGTATGCGCAGCCACCGCTCCGTTGCGACAATATCCGCTGCTGTTGGTTCACAATACCTGATCATCTCGCGCGTGAGGAGAAGTCGCGGTGAAATCACTTGAGATCAATCGCGGCGAGTGTTTTGCGAGGAATATTGGCGTCTGGCGCGCAAGCGAAGCCTTCGCGCGTATCGACGAGGACCCGATTTCGGGCGGATTCGGCCGTTCTTATTATCCGGCTGTGTTTGGGGCGACGCGTACGGATGAAAGCTTCGCCGTAACCGAAGGTGATGCGCCGCTATTGATCGCAATCTGCTCTGCCGGCGAGGGCATGCTCGATTATTACGGCATGCCCATTCGTCTTTTCCTGCGCGGCGGACTTGCTGAGCGCGACGCGCAGCGTGCGGCTGCCGCGGCCTTCACGCATATAGACGTGCTTGCGGTGGAGCGAGGTGTTCGAAATATCACGGTGTGCGACGATGTCAGCCTCGGAACGTTGTCGGCAATCGGCAAGCAGTGCCTCAACCGCCGCGCAACGGCGTCCCTCCGCCTCTCGGGGCGGTGCGCGCTGACGGACGGCGAAGTTGGCATGAAGCACGGCCTGCGCAAGAGCTTCCAGTCACTGATCAATTGGGGAAAGCGTAACCTCACCATTCAAAGTGTCGATGGCAAAAACCCGGACCGCGAACTTTTTGCGCGCTATCGCGATTTTCACGCCGTCGTGGCCGGGCGCGTTACCCGGCCGGATGAATCCTGGAACGCCATGTTCGGCTGGATTGCTGCCGGCCACGGTGAACTGGTGCTCGGGTTCCTCTCCGGGGGCGAACTGGTTGCCGGAACATTGGTTATCGATGGCACAGCGCTGGCCTACTACCCCTCCGGGGTCTACGACCGCAATCGTTTCGACCTGCCGCTCGGGCATTGGCCCCTGTGGCTCGCTATGCAACATGCCATGCAGCGCGGCCTGCGCGTGTTCGAACTCGGTGACCTGCCGTTGCCAGGCACAGTCAGCGAGAAGGAATTTTCCATCGGCTATTTCAAGCGGGGTTTCGCAACCAGCATCGAGACTTCGATAATCTGGAATTGGACCGCGTAAGCCGGCGTCTCAGACCGTCTGCTGCTCGCGCTTGACGGAGGCGCCTACACGCGGCGGCGGCAGGCGCAGGAAGGTCTCGCACCGCAGGCCCAGCGCGATACCGGGCCGCTCGATGACGACGTACGAAGTCCAGGCAGCGAACAAGCCGGCAATGGCGGAGAGGGTGACGGCGATAAGCGGCGATCCCGTCATGGCCGTTACGGCCGCGATAAGCGGATAGCCGACCGCGGCATGATAAAGATACCAACTGTAGGACACGTTGCCGAAGAACGGGAGCACCGGCACGGCTATTGGCCGCTTCAAGGCGGCGGCGAGAATTGCCGCGTTGACGATCACAAAGATGGTAAGCCCGAGCGCGTAATCGGTGCCGAAGATGTACGTTGCCGCTGCAGCGAGGGCGGTCACCGCCGCCAACGCGTAGCTGGGCAATTCGCCACGGCTCCACGGCCCGAACTGCATGCCAAGGAAGCAGAAAGTGACGTAGGTCAGAAAATTGCTGGCCTCGCCGCGCGCCGCAAAGACAGCGCCATTAAGCGCGATCGTCAGGTAGGGCGCGAGCAGCAAGGCGAGCGGTCCCGCACGTTTCACGAAAGGCGCCAGCGCGTAAAATTTGACCTCGACCAACAGCGTCCAGATCACGCCCAGCATGAGCGGCGCGCCGAGCACGTCCTGCACGAGCAGCGCATTGATGGCGATCTCGCGCGGTGTCCATGAACGACTCTCGTGCGTGAAGACGTTAACAGCGAGGATGACTGCGAGGCAGATAAAATAGGCCGGCAAAATGCGGAACAGCCGGCGGCTGAAATAGCGGATGAGATTGCCGTCACGGGCGAGATGCCGCTCGATCAGGAAGCCGCTCAGCAGAAAGAATAATGTGACGCCACCGAGTCCGAACGGACCGACGATGACGTTGGCGATACCGCCCAGAATACGATCGTGCAGATAATGGCAGATGACCACCAATAGAATGGCGATCCCGCGCAACGCATCGAGACCGGTCAGGCGGCTTTTATCTTTTCCGGAAGATTCCATTGCACTGCGCGCAAATAGCGGTTGAGGTGGCGTCCAGCCTTCGGCCTGCAATTACCTTCTACTACCGCGTCCGGTGACGCAATACGCCCCTTCATTCATTGAATCCGAATTTCATGATTGCCCTGAAGTGACGTGATGGCATCGTTCGAAAAAATGCAGCCGTCCGGAGAGGATGCGCCGGCAAATGCCAGCGGCCGCGGCGACGCGAAGGAAATTCTGTTCGTTTGCAGCGATCTGGATGTCGGCGGGACGGAGCGCCATCTTGCGACCATCGCGACGGCTTTGGTGCGGTTGGGCTGGCGAGTCGCTGTGTATAGCCTGTCTGGAAGCGGCCCGATGCAGGCCGAACTTCAGCGTGGCGGCGTGACGGTCATTCTGCCGCCGCTGAATCGTCCAGCCGCCGGCGGCTCCCGGCTCAAAAGGATTGCTGCTCTCGCGCTCAGCAGCCTTCACCTCGGTCTTGCGATGTTACGCCGGCGGCCGGCGATCGTTCATTTCATGTTGCCTGAAGCCTATTTGGTCGGAGCGCCGCTTGCAAAAATGACGCGGATACCGATCAAGATCATGAGCAGACGAAGCCTGAATTTCTATCAAAAGAAATCGTTCATCAGACAAATCGAAAGCCGGCTTCACCGATCGATGAACGCCGTCCTTGGCAATTCGCTCAGGGTTGTCGACCAATTGAGAGAAGAGGGCGTTCCGCCGCGCCACCTCGGTCTGATTTACAACGGCATCGATTCGAGCGCGTTCGCAAGTTTGGCTTCGCGGGGTTCCGTTCGCCGGTCTTTTGGCTTTAGCCCGAACACCCTGGTCATGTGCATGGTTGCAAATCTCATCCCGTACAAAGGGCATGGCGATTTGCTGGAAGCCCTGGGTCAGGCGAAGAAGCAAATACCCGCGGATTGGCATTTGCTTCTGGCCGGCCGTGATGGCGGTATCAGCGCACGATTGAAGCAGCAAGCTGGCCGACTCCAGATAGACGAGAACATTTCATTCCTTGGATTGCGGTCTGACGTTCCAGCCTTATTGGCGGCTAGCGACATCGGCATACTTTGTTCGCATGAAGAGGGCTTCGCCAACGCCATTCTCGAGGGCATGACCGCGGGCTTGCCGATGGTCGTTACGAATGTCGGCGGCAACGCGGAAGCGGTCATCGATGGCGTAACCGGCATCGTGGTTCCGCCGAGCAACCCGGATCAATTGGCCAAGGCAATCGTGCGGCTCGCGCAAGATCCGTCCATGCGAAGGGCGTTCGGAGCGGAAGGCCAGAAAAGAGCGGCCGAGCGTTTCGGAATGGCGCGTTGTGTGGCAGCTTACGACCGGCTCTATCGCGGGCTTCTTGCCGGCCGGGTGCCGGCCGACATGCCGGAATTGTCTGTCCGCCAACCGATCGATTGACCGGAGACGCTAGCCCCAACGGTCGCGCCAGGATTCCAGCATCAGCACATTCCAGAGCATGTATTCGTGGTTTCGCTGTCCGCTGAGATGCGCCTGCCACACGTGACGAACCCGCGATGCATCGACCAGGCCGGCCTGCTTTAGCCGCGCTTCTCCCAGCAGATTCTCGGCCCAGTCTCTCAATGGGCCGCGCAACCAATCGCCAAGTGGAACGGCAAATCCCATTTTCGGCCGTTCAACCAGCGCCTTCGGAACGTGGCGATAGAGCACTTGTCTCAGCAGCCATTTGCTGACGCCCCCGCGTATTTTGGCTGATCGCGGCAAACGCCAGGCGAATTCGACGACACGATGATCGATGAGCGGCACGCGCGCTTCCAGAGCAACCGCCATGCTGGCGCGGTCCACTTTCGTCAGGATGTCGTCGGGGAGATATGTCACCAGATCCAGGAATTGCATTCGTTCAAGCAAGCCCGGAAAGTCGTCCTCGACGCTTTGATCCCACAGCACGCCTTTTAATTCAGCCACGTTCGGCAGGATTTCTGAAGGCTCCCAGTGAGTCACCAGTCGTCGATACAGCTCGGTGTCGCTGTTGGTTGAGAGCACCGCGGCGAATTTATGCAACTTGTCGCCCGGTTGACGCGGAATCATTGCATTCGGAAAGACTGACAACAATTGCGACCAGCGGTCGGCGGATGTCGATACCAGCATGCGCGCGAGGGCACGGCGCATGGCGGCTGGCAGCAGCGTGAATGAACGCCACAGGCGTGATGTGAGTTGATACCGGTTATAGCCCGCAAACAGTTCATCGCCGCCGTCACCGGATAGGGCGACGGTGACGTGGCGGCGAGTCATCGCGGAAACGAGATAAGTGGGAATTTGCGACGAATCCGCGAATGGTACGTCATAGAAATCGGGAAGCCGA
>JBARCH010000412.1:0-4887 GCA_049793875.1 Pseudolabrys sp.
CCGCGAAAAGCGATGCGTTCCGGATGACGCATTGCGCGCGCATACCGCGCTACATCGCCTGACAGATCGACGTTTCCCCACACCGAGATGAGGACGTTATCGGCGTCGAGCCGGTCGACGGTATCGAAGAATACCGGGTGCATTTTTACGAAATCGACCGTGCCGAGATAGGCGATGGTGAGCTTCCCGTTGTGTCGGGGCGTATGTTTTGGCGCGCCGGCAAAGCCGAAGCCGCTATTGATGACGCGAATATTTCCGGGCTCGGATACGGCTTTCAGTGCGGGCATCGAAAGCGACGCTTCTGTCGTAAACACAAATCGCGCGCCTTCTTGCATGAGGCCCGGCTGAATTATCGGTGGCGCAAGACCGGAGATGTGCGACCAGAACACGCTGCGCATTGCGGGGAATTCACAGCGCGCAAGGCATTCGAACAAGCGGGGATGATTCCAGAATTCAAACTGCACGATATCGGCCGCATTGGCGAGACGTGCGATATGGCCGAGATCGCCGGCGACGACAACGGCCGCGCCGTTTTCCGCGATCAGGTTGGCATAACGCGGGTCGCGCGGCTGTTCGAGCAGGAGGAAAGTCTGTTCGACCGCGTTTTTGGGCAGGACCGCTGAAAGAGCCGCATGTGCCTTGCCGACGCCGCCACCGAGGTGCGGCGTGACATGCAGGATCTTCATTCGGCCGCTACAGCGGTGTATTTGCGGTTGACGCCGCCAGGCGCCTCGACGGCCGGTTCGGACCGAACGGCTTTCCTGAATTTATCCAGCAGCGCAAGGCGGTGCGCATCGATATTATCCGGCAGGCAGTGGCTCAACTGTCCGCAATTGCCGCAGACGCCGTTCTGCTTCCGGCGTCCTTCCAGATGCTGCAGGCGCAGTGCGTTCATGCGTTCGGAAGTCCAGATTGACTTCATGGATTGCTCGCGCACGTCGCCGATGATGAGCTTGCGGCCCCAATCCAGGAAGCAGGAACTGACAAGGCCGTCCGCATTCACCGAGTAGCCGTAGAAGATGTACGGGCACATGTCGGTCTCGCCGATATCCTGCTGATAAATGCCCTTTGAGATTTTCACGCCGGTGTGTTTCTCGATGTCGAATTCCGGCCAGCACGGTGCGAAATTCTCGACAAAGATTCGGTCGCAATGGTCGCCGAATGTATCGAAGAACTGCTTGCGCTGTTCTTCGGTAACCAGCTCGCCCGGAATCTTGACGTAGATCTCGCAGTTGCCCCTGTTGGCGTAGACCCATTTCACGTTTTCGATGAATTTCGCGAAGTCGAGTTTGAACCCGGTGAAACGGGCGTAGGTTTCCTCATTCATGCCGTCGACCGAGATATTGATCCTGTCGATCCCGGCCTCGAGAATCGGGCCCATTCGCTCGGGCGTCAGGAGCGTGCCGTTCGTGGTCGTGTCGATGTAATCGACGTGCCCCGACTTCCTGGCGTAGGCGACCATGTCGGCGAAGCGTTTGTTGAGCAGTGGCTCGCCGTCTTTATACAGGCGCAGCACTTTGATCGGCTTTTCGAATTCTGCGAGATCATCGATGATCTTCTGGAAGACATCGAACTTCATGACGCCCTGAAAGCGGCCCGTCTCGGCGATCATGTCGCGGTGGCCGGTCGGACAGAATGTGCATTTGAAATTGCAGGAGCTCGCCGGGTCGACGAACACGATGAACGGCGTCGCCAGTGGAATGACCGTTTCCAGCGGCGTGCGTCCTGTGAGATTAATTCGCGGTTCTAGCCGGGCCTTCATGTGCGTTTTCCTGCAACGGGCGGCGATAGCCCGAAGTCGTACAGGACAATGGTTAACAGGGATTAACCAAGCTTCGACGGCGCAAACCGGGCGAGTGGCGGCGTTTTAACGCAGACCGACGACACAAGGGGGATCGGTCAGGTTTTCAGGGCGTGCGCCGAAATGGAGCAAGTCGCGGCGGCCGTATTCGTCGGCGATCCGCTCTGCGATCTCCCTTATCGTGACCGGCACGCCGGAGCAGATATTCATCGGCCCTTGCGTGTCGCTGAGCGCGGCGCCCGCAATCATGCGGCCGGCTTCTCGCACATCCAGGTAGTCGCGGATCTGTTTGCCGATGCCGAGTTCAGCGGGTTCGCCGGCGGCGAGTTTGCTGCGCAGATACGGCACCAGCCGGCGCGCGTCTTCGTGCTCGCCGTAGAGATAAAACAGGCGGCACCATGCGAATGATACACGGCGCGGTGGAAGCAATTGCGAGAGCGCGGTGAACGCGGCGACTTTTGCTTCGGCATAGGGGCTCATTGGCTTGAGCGCGGTCTGCGTGCTCAAATGGCCCTGATCAAGATCATATTCAAAGCAGGTGCCGATGCCGACAAAGCGCCGGACGCGTGCGTCACTCGCTCCCTGCGCAAGCTGCAGCGTGCCCCGAAGGCAATCGGCATTTTTCGGCGATTGGAGATATTGGCCCGGTTCCGCATACCAGGCGGCATGGATGACCGTGTCGACGTCCTTGCAAAGGAGGGCGTACCACGCCGCGCTTTCCGACCATAAATCAGGAGTCGGCACGATACTCTCGACTCCCTCGGAACGCTGAATTCTGCTTTCCGATCCCTTCCTGACAACGAAACGCACGCGGTAATTTCTCGCCGCCAGTTCACGCGCAATCTGGCGGCCGACGAAGCCGGTGCCGCCTGTCAGCAGGATGAGTGGTGCAGCGGTCATGAGGTTCCGCCGGAAAGGCAGGCGACTTGGCACGAGAGCCGGATCGCGAATCGGGCAAGCCGATGGTATGAAATCCGGCTAAAGGATGCATTGGCTTTGTATAGTCGATGCAGCGCAAACGTGACTCGATGCAGCTGCGCTTTGCTTCTGTTACGCAAATTCAGGACGGCATGCTGACGCGGCCACCAGAGGTTCAGCAATCGAACTCGCTGCGCGAACAGATATTGTCGCTCGGCGACGCTTTCTTTGCGGAGCGGGGGCGCGGCGAGAAATTTATCGCGGGTCAGACGTACATTCCTTGCTCGGGCAAGGTTCTCGACGCCGACGACCTGCGCCATCTTCTCGATGCTTCGCTGGACATGTGGCTAACGGCGGGTCGCTACGCCATCGAGTTCGAGAGCGCGCTCGCAGAGCAATTCGGTCTGCGGCATTGCCGGCTCACCGTGTCCGGCTCGGCCGCCAACCTGCTCGCCTTTTCGGCGTTGACGTCATGGAAACTGCATGAACGCCGCATCGTGCCTGGCAGCGAAGTGATCACCGTCGCGGCGGGGTTTCCGACCACTGTCGCGCCGATCATCCAGAATCAGTGCATTCCGGTTTTCGTCGATGTCGATCTCGCGACGGCGAACGTGGACGCCGACCGCCTGGCGGCGGCAGTCGGCCCTAAGACGAAAGCGATCGTGCTCGCGCACACGCTCGGAAATCCGTTCAACCTTGCCGCTGTAACGGCCATCGCGAAACAGCACAATCTCTATCTGATCGAGGACTGCTGCGATGCGCTTGGCGCATCGTACGACGGACGGCATGTTGGCACATTCGGCGATCTCGCGACGATCAGTTTTTATCCGGCCCATCATATCACGACGGGAGAAGGCGGCGCGGTGCTGACGAACAGGAAGTCGTTGGCCGTTCTGGTCGAGTCCTATCGAGACTGGGGACGCGATTGCTGGTGCGCGCCGGGCGATGCGAACACGTGCGGAAAAAGATTCGATTGGTGCGTGCGCGGAATGCCGGACGGTTACGATCATAAATATACGTACGCGCACATCGGATACAACATGAAGGCGACGGACATGCAGGCCGCCGTCGGCGTCAGTCAGTTGCCGAAAGCCGGGCGGTTCATCGCGGCGCGACGAGAAAATTTCGCAAAACTGACATCTGCATTTCGCGCGCATGCGCTCGACGAGCACTTCATCCTGCCCCAAGCGACGGAAAATTCAGACCCGAGCTGGTTCGGCTTTCTGCTGACCATCCGCGACGGAAGTCCGCTCAAGCGCCGGGACGTGGTCCGATATCTCGAGGATCACAAAGTCGGCACGCGCCTGTTGTTCGGAGGCAACCTGACGCGCCAGCCCGCTTTCCGCAACGTCGAGTATCGCGTCGTTGGCGAACTGACGAACACCGACAAGCTTATGAACGATGCGTTCTGGATCGGCGTGTGGCCGGGTATCGGCGAAGCGGAACGCAACTACATCGTGGCGACCTTCGTCGAGATGGTCCGGCATTTCGTCGGAAAATGATCAAGGTCACGCCTGGAAAAATTGCCGGGGTTCGGTTGCTGCAGCCGACGCCGTACAGTGATGCCCGCGGCAGCCTTGTCAAAACCATAAGAGAAGACATTTTCGCGGGCCACGGAATCCCGACAAAGTTTGCCGAACAGTATTACTCGGTGTCCGTCCGCAATGTGCTGCGCGGATTGCATTTCCAGATGCCGCCGCACGATCACTACAAGCTGGTGACCTGCGTGGAAGGAGAGGTATTCGACGTCGTCGTCGACCTTCGCAAGGGCTCAAAAACGTACGGCGGCCACGAGAGCTTCGACTTGAACGGCGCCACGGGAGACAGCGTCTTCGTTCCCTCTGGCTGCGCGCATGGCTTTTACGTTCGTTCGGACACGGCCATCGTGCTGTATAATGTGAGCAGCCTGTACGCGCCGTCACACGATACAGGAATACGCTGGGATTCCGCCGGCATTGTGTGGCCTTGCACCGATCCCATTGTCTCTGATCGGGATGCCGGGTTGATGCGGCTTCCGGATTTCAGCACGCCATTCGGTATCGAGTGAAGGTATCGTCTATGCGGACAACTCGTTCGTGCTGACGAAGCGCCGCACGCTATCCTCGAAATAGGAAATATCGCCAAGGCAAAGATCGCGTGCGCTGTCCCCGTCCTGGTGCGCTCGATAC
>JBARCH010000413.1:0-5070 GCA_049793875.1 Pseudolabrys sp.
CGCGTTCCGCGCGGCGCGGCATAGACGCGGATCGATCCGCCGTGACTTGGAATCGGGCGCGCGTGAAATACATCAAGATCATGCATTTCCAGCAGGAATTTCAGACTTGCGAGTGAGTAGTAGCGCAAATGTTCGTGATAGACCGTGTCGTATTGCAGGGTGTCCAATAGCGGAATGAGGTAGTGCGATTCGGAAATGAAAACGCCGTCGCTCGCCAGCATTTCGGTGATGCCATCGACGATTGCATGCACGTCTTCGATATGCGCAAAACAGTTCGCCGCAGTGATGACTTTCGCCGGCCCGTGTTCGCGTTTCACCTCGCGTGCGGTTTCCAGACCGAAATAGCGCTTCGTCGTTGGAATCCCGCGTTCTTTCGCAATATCGCCGACATCGGTCGGTTCGATCCCAAGCACGCGATTCCCGGCGTTCCTGAAGTTCGAAAGCAGCGTTCCGTCGTTCGAGCCGATGTCGACGACAAGATCTTGCGGGCCAAGGCCGAGCAACGCCGACGACTCGCGCTGCAACTCCGCGAAATTGTCGCGCAGCAGTTTCGTCGTGCCGCTCGTATAGGGATATTCCGGCGGAAAGATAATAACAGGATCGACAGCCAAGCCGAGCTGCACCAATTCGCATTTCGGGCAGTGCAGCAGGTTAGTCGGAAACCACGGCTGCTGCCGCGGCTGTTCGCCGATCGGCACCATCTGGTTCACCGGCGGCATGTAGCCCAGCGACAGGACTGCCTCGAGGGGTTCATGCCCGCAGATCTGGCAACATTCGACCGGAACGCTGGCGCCGGTGCCTGCTCCGCGGGCAACTTTCATGGGTCGCAAGGGTCTGGTCTCCATCGGATTTACGGATTGCCCGGCGCGAGAGCGGCATTGCGTCGGTACCAATCGAGTGTCGGCGGAAGGCCATCGCTCAACGATACGCGCGGCTTATAACCGAGCTTTGCCAGTTTCGATATGTCGGGGCAGCGCCGCATCGTTCCGCCAGGGGCAGGCTTGCCGGCGATAAGCTCGATTTCACGTCCGACATGAGCCGCGATCCGGCGCGCGACGTCGGCGATGGCGACTTCTTCCATGGTCCCGACGTGATAGATGCCGAGATGCTCGCCTTTCTCCCGGATGGCCATCACGCCGGCAACGAGATCGTCGACGAAACAGAAGCTGCGCGTTTCCTCACCGGTGCCCTGGATTTCGAAACGCAACGCCCCGGAGGCTTGCGCTCGCGCGGGCTTGTTCAGTCGCAGCGCGAACTGGGGGATAACATGCTCCCAGCCCATGTCGGGTCCGTAGACGTTGTGTGGGCGAAAGATCAGAACGCGGTCGAAATATTTTCGGCCGAAATTTATCGCCATCAACTCGCTGATCAATTTGCCGCCGCCGTAGGAATAGCGCGGGTTGAGCGGATCGGGGATGGAGAGAGGCGCGCTTTCGTCGGTCGGAATTTGTGGCGGCGTTTGATAAACTTCCGAACTTGACGCGAGGATAAGTTTGCCGATGCCGTGCTTGCGGCACGCATCGAGGACATTGATCATTCCGCGTACGCCGACATCGAGCACCAGATCGGGCGCGCTGTAGAAAAATTCGGTGCCGTTGACGAAGGCGAGGTGGTGCACCTCATCCACGCCGTGCGTCGCGCGCTCGACCGCGGCGGCATCGCGAATGTCGCCCGCAATGAACTCGATATCTTTCTGCACCTCCGCAAGACGCCGTGGTGCTCCGCGCGAGTTGTCGTCGAGTACCCGCACGCCGCAGCCCGCGCGGACCAAGGCCTTTACGAGCGCCGATCCGATGAAGCCGCTGCCCCCGGTGACGAGAATCCTTGCGTTGCTCAAGCGTCGATCTCCTCGGCCGCCGACACGTCGATCCACCGGCCTTCCTGATGCGAACAGCGTGCCGCGTCAATCAGTTGCTGGACACGGTAGCCTTCGGCAAAGCCCGGCACGCAACGTCCGCCATTTTCAATCGCGTCGAAAAAAAGTTTTGCAAGCCGCGACACAGGAGCAATACGGCCGTCGGGATATAACGCATCGGTCGGATCCTCGACCGACAGGCGTGCGAGCGGCGCGTTGGGGCGCTTGGCATGAAGTAACTCGAAACCGCGCATGTAATCCGAGCCGGGGTTGTGGAGCACCAGCGTGCCATCTTCGCCGAAGAATTCGATGCGGTGTCCAACGCCAAGATAAGACGCGCAACTCATGCTGAGGCTGCACAGTGGACCGGTCTTTAGCTGCAGCGCCATCGCGACCGTCGTTTCGAGATCGCTTACGCCCGGCAGCCCGGCGATGCGCGCCGACAGTCCGCGGATCGGGCCGCAGAACCATTCGAGATAATGGAAACAATGGCTGACGAAATTTCCCACAACGCCGCCGCCGTCGCTGCCGCCGGAAGTTTTCCAATTGCGCATGCGTAATTGAATGGCCCGGCTTTCGACATGCCAGTGCACAGCGACGTGGCGCAACGCCCCGATTGCGCCGCTGTCGAGCATCGTCTTCGCCCGCTGCCAGGCCATGATCTGATGGAAATTGAAATCAATCGCCGTAGGCTTAGGGCTTCGGGCGGCTTGCTGCATCATCGCCCGCGCGCCGGCGAGGTCCCCCGCCATTGGCTTTTCAATGAATACCGGCTTGCCGAGCGCCAGCGCAGCAAGTGCGATTTTCACCTGCAGGCTTGGCAGCGTCGCAACTGCGACAGCGTCGATCTCGCTGTCATCCACAAGTATGCGCCAATCGCCATAAGCCTTCGCGACCCCCGACTCCCGCGCGATCTCGGCTGTGCGGGCCGTATCGCTTCCGGCGAAGGCCACGACCTGACAACGAGGATCGGCCCTGAATGCCGGGAGTAGGACCAGGCGTCCGTAGTTGGTGCCGACAATGCCGACGCGTATCACGACAACCCCGATCGCATGATTATCCTTTTGAGGCTTTCATCGTGACCGTCTCCGGCGTTCGCCGCAAAAACCTGGTGGCGAACGCATATCCGAACCAGCGCAGATAGGCCGGAAGCCACCGTAGCACCTTAAATCGGCTGACGCCGTGCTTGCGTTCGAACCAGACGGCAGGCACTTCCGCAACGCGCCAGCCTAGCCGGTGCGTTTTCACAAGCAACTCGATGCTGTAGCAAAAGCCCTGCTCCGATTCGACCGCGATCTGTTCGATGACCCGGCGCGAAAAGAGCCGAAAGCCGCTGGTGGCGTCGCGCGTCGGCACGCCGGCAATCCGATGAAGCGCGAACGCCGCCGAGCGCACGAGGATGGCCTTCAGCCAGGGGCAGCCTTCCATTTTTCCGCCGCGCATGAATCGGCTCGCGCAAACGATGTCGTTGCCTTGCTGCTCCAGCGCAACCATTCGATCGAGAATTGCGGAGTTGAAGTCGTCGTCGGCGGGAATAACGACGATGCAGGGTGCGGTGCTGGCGGCCAGCCCGGCCATGACCGCTGCATGCGCGCCACGGCCGGGGTTGCGCACAAAATCGACGCCGAGACCGGCATGCGCCTCTGGATGATCACGCACCGCCGCGAGCGTGTTGTCGTCCGGCCGGTCGTAGCAGATCAGCACACGCGCAGATGTTTTCACGTCACGGCGAAGTGCGCCGAGTGTCGCAAGAATATTCGGCCCTTCATTGTAGACGGGAATGACGATGTCGAGCGTGGCCGGCATCAACTCACCGATATGGCAGCCGCTGGAATTTCACGGCTTCTCTCCGTAGCTGAGCACAAAAGCCCGAAAGCGCCGCATGAACGCCGGAGAAAACATCAGGCTGTCGAGCGCGTTGTATAGCGGCAACAACCAACGCACGGCTCTAGATGCGACGTAGCGATATTTCAACCCTGACAGGAATTCGGACCCGGACCGGAAACCCGCCTTTTCAAAAACTGTGGTGATTTCACCAGCAAGTACGGGACGCTCGTTCTCCGTCACACCGACCGAACTGTAGAAAGGCGATGATCGGTCCCTGTAGAGATACATGAACGGATTCATTCTGTTCGGATCGAAGGCCACAAACGCGCCACCTGGCCGCAGTATCCGATAAACTTCCGCTGCGCAGCGCGAAAGCTCGGGCAAATGATGCACGACGCCGCTGAGCAGGACGCCATCAAAGCTTCCATCGGCAAACGGAAGCGCTTCGATGTCGCCGGTCATGAAATCGATGTCTTTGTATTTCCCCTGTGCGATGGTGATGAGCTTTGGGCTGAGGTCGACGCCTGTGCATCGATAGCCGCGCCGCTGCAGCGCGTCCGTGAACACGCCCGAGCCGCAGCCAAGGTCGACGACCCGCGCGCCCGGCGCCAATCCGCTCAGTTGCGCGAAGGCGTCGATCAACCGTTCATTGCTTGCCGGCGTGAACACGTCATAAGCGTCGACTGCGCCGTGGCTGTCGAAAAAGGCGATCTCGCGCTCTTTGTTCTGTGAAGGGACTGTCGCCATGGCGGGGGTGTTAGCACACGGGTTTCACCTCCGACAACGAACTGTGCGGTCAGCGTAAATTGCTCGTCCCCGCTGCCGGATGCTATGAAACGCTGGCCGATCACGTCGCTCCGCCGGTGGGTTACAAGGCTGTCTATGACCGTACTTTCTGCTCTGGGCGGCGCTCATGCGAATAACCAAGCGGCCGGTGCGCGCCGGCCTTGGTTGCGGCTGGCGGCGCTTCTGCTGGTGCTCGCCAGCGTCGGCCTGCCGATCAATCATCTCCACATCTATGCGGTGGCCCTGATCGCGGCCGTGTTGATCTTCAGCGGGGAAATAACGCTGGCCGGTGTGGCATGGGTGGCGGCGGTGGCGGTCACGCTGGCTGCGATCCTGCTGCGAATCTTCCTCGCGCCAGCGCCTATCGAAGAGGGGGATAATGCGTTCCTGCCCGGACAGCCGGTGCTGGAGCGGCAATTGCCGCCCGACGTGTACCGGTTCATGCAGGAGCAATTCGACGCGCTTTACCCTTCGTCCCGTCGTTGCGATGCGGCAGCAGCCGGCTGCTGGCTGAACACCGGGTTCCCGACTCGCGCGTTCGCATTTTCCGCCGACGGCATTTTCAGTGGAACGTCCTATTCCCGGCCGGTCTATGGGATCGA
>JBARCH010000414.1:0-2989 GCA_049793875.1 Pseudolabrys sp.
CGGCCGACATCGGGTTTTCCGGCGGGTCGATCTTCGTGTTGTCGAGCGCGAGCAGCGCCGCAACGACATCGTCGGCATCGACGGGCTTTGCCAGATAATCGACGGCGCCGAGTTTCACCGCGTTCACCGCGGTGGCGATGTTGCCGTAACCGGTGAGGATGATGCCGCGCGCTTCCGGACGCCGCCGTTTGAGCGCGGAAATGACGTCGAGACCGTTGCCGTCAACGAGCCGCATGTCGACGATCGCGAAAGCGGGAGCGTCGCGCTCGACCTGCTGCAAGCCGTCCGCAACGGACTCGGCCGTCGTGACGGCGAAGCCGCGCGATTCCAGCGCCTTGGCAAGGCGCTGCAGAAATGACTTGTCGTCCTCAACGATCAGCAACGACCGCTCGGCCGGAATTCTCGCCGTCAAAGCCGCGGTCGCGGCGTCGCTTATGGCCATATCCATGTTTTCCATCCACGAACCTAACCCTAGGATACCTTAAGCCCGTTATTGCATCACCGTACAATCAAAAGTTAGTGGTCGCGCCGCATAATCTCAAGTGACGGCGAAGGTTAATGGCCGCTCGAAATCGCTGCGCGTCCAGTGCACCTTGATGGTGGCGCCGCGTTCCGGGAACCCGCGATTTTCGAAAGCGAGCGTGGCGCCGGAGCGCTCGAGCAGCGTCTTGGCGATGAAAAAGCCGAGGCCGAGGCCGCTCGCTTCCACCGCGTTTTCGTCTTGTCCGTTGTCCTGGCCGTGACGCCGGCTGGTGACGTAAGGCTCGCCGATGCGGTCCATGATTTCCGGCGCAAAGCCCGGACCATCGTCGCTGATGGTGACGTCGACCGCGTCGCTGCTCCACAGCGCATCGACCGTCACGCGCTCGCGCGCAAAGTCGACGGCATTTTCCAGAAGATTTCCGAGGCCATAGAGGATCGCCGGATTGCGCGCGCCGACCGGCGCGGCGCCACGCTCCTTCGGCACCGACACGTCGATCGTCACGCCGAAGTTGCGATGCGGCGCCACTACCTCCTCGATCAGCGCGGTGAGCGGCATGCGGTCGAACGGCTCGCCGTCCGATGACAGTTCGGTAATCTTGGCGAGGATGTCGCGGCAGCGCGTGGCCTGTTCGCGCAGAAGCCGCACGTCATCGCCGTGCGGCGCGTCCGGTGCAATCGCGCGCTCGAGCTCCTTGGCGATGACGGAAATGGTCGACAGCGGCGTGCCTAGTTCGTGGGCCGCCGCCGCGGCGAGGCCGTCGAGTTGCGACAGATGCTGCTCGCGCGTCAGCACCAGTTCGGTGGCGGCGAGCGCGTCGGCGAGTTGCCGCGACTCCTCGGTGATCTGCCAGGCGTAAACGCCGATGAATCCCATCGCGAGCAGGATCGAGAGCCAGACGCCCATCATGTAGATCGGCGGCAATTGCAGCGGATCGTCGGCGTCCCACGGCAGCGGGTAGTGCGCAAACACCAGCACGGTCGCACAGGCGACAGCGAAGCCGCCCAGCATCAGCGTGTGCCGCGGCGGCAGCGCGGTTGCCGAAATCAGCACCGGCGCGAGAAACAGAAAGGCAAACGGATTTTGCAGCCCGCCTGTCAGGAACAGCAGCACGGCAAGCTGCGCGATGTCGAAGGCGAGCAGCCAGGCGGCGCGATCGGGCTCGAGCCGCTGCGTCATATGGAAACGCAGCCGCAGCGCCACGTTGAGCCAGGCCGAAAGCGCGATCACGGCAAGGCACGCCCAGATCGGCAGGATGAAATCGAGCCCGACATAGACCACCAGCACGGCGGTGGTCTGCCCGATGATCGCGAGCCAGCGCAGCCGCACCAGGGTGTCGAGCCGCACGTTGCGGCGCGGGTGGTTCTGGGCAAGGTCGAACGTGGGTGTGAGCATGGGCCGCCAGTGTAGCGCCAGCCGTCAGGCGCTCAAATGAGCGTCACGGCGGTAATTGGCGGGAAGGGCTTGCGCTTGGCGCGGCGGAGCGTCACATCTGCCCGGAAATAACGTGGAACGCCGTTGATGGATGCCAGCGGACAATCGGCCATTTCCGTCGATCGCCTGACGAAGATCTACAACGGCACGACGGCCGTGGACGGAATTTCCTTTCAACTGCCGCGCGGCTCGATCACCGGCCTTCTCGGCGGCAACGGCGCCGGCAAGACCACCACCATCGCCATCATCATGGGACTCGTGACGCCGACGGCCGGCCGTGTCGCCGTGCTGGGCGCGGAAATGCCGAAAGAGCGCTATCGGGTGCTGCATCGGATGAATTTCGAAAGCCCCTACGTCGATATGCCGATGCGGTTGACCGTGCGGCAGAATTTGTCGGTGTTCGCGCAGCTTTATGGCGTTGCCGATATCGCCGCGCGCATTGCGAGCCTCGCCTCCGATCTCGATCTCACCGAATTTCTCGACCGGCAGACCGGCAAGCTCTCTGCCGGACAAAAGACGCGCGTGTCGCTCGCCAAGGCGCTGCTCAACCAGCCGGAGGTGCTGTTGCTGGACGAGCCGACTGCTTCGCTCGACCCCGATACGGCAGACTGGGTACGAACGCGGCTCGAACACTATCGGCGCGAGCACAACGCGACGATTCTGCTGGCTTCGCACAACATGAACGAGGTCGAGCGCCTGTGCGAACGCGTCATCATCATGAAACGCGGGCGCATCGAGGACGACGACGTGCCGGACCGGTTGCTCGCGCGCTATGGCCGTGAAACGCTGGAAGAAGTTTTCCTCGATGTCGCGCGCGGCCGCGCCGGACAGCACGAGGCTGCGCAATGAGCAGCGGTCCCGACGTCGGCCTGAGTTTTTCGCTCAATCGCGTCGGCGCGATGGTGCGGCGCTATTGGTATCTGCTGCGCTCGTCGTGGCCGCGCATCCTCGACCTCATCTATTGGCCGACGGTGCAGATGCTGATGTGGGGCTTCCTGCAGCTTTACGTTTCGCAGAATGCCGGCTTCTTCGCGCGCGCCGGCGGCGTGTTCATCGGCTCGGTGCTGCTGTGGG
>JBARCH010000415.1:0-9504 GCA_049793875.1 Pseudolabrys sp.
CATTGGATGTCTGTTCGCGACCGGACAGAGCAGCAAAGGGGCAGGGTGACAGGCTTCGTTCTGCCGTGCGGATTAGCTGTTCGACAAACGAAAACAGTCGATGGCGATCAAACCAGCGGCGATCAAACCAGCGCAGTTTCGCGCGCGGGCAATCGATCAGCGCCATGCACCGGATGGCGTGGCAATTTGCAGGACGAGCCTCACGCGCAAAAGCTGTTTTCCGCTGTCGTCTTTCACGGTGCAGAACAGTTCCTGGCGGTCGGTCTTCGTGTCGAAATGTCCTCGCGCCGCATCCACCAGATATCCAACGGCTTCCGCCTTGGCTTCATCGACGTCCCGCATCTCAATGCCCCTGTCGTCGAGCAGGTTCTCTTCGTTGCGGGCATCGAAATAATACAAAGGCATTCCGGATAAACGCGATCAGATGAGCGAGGTTCCACGCGCCGATCGGCAGGCGGGGGCGCTATCTCAGCCGTCTGATCGCGCGGTGTGCCGCGCCAGCCTATTTCGCGTAGCCCTGCGACCTCAGCCAGGCGATACGGCGGCTGCCGTTCATCCATTCGTCGACGTCGGCCTTGCTGGTGAGGCCGGTAATGTAACGGATATCCATGCCCGGATAGTGGGCTTCGATCTGCCACTCGCCTTCGGCGATCCGTTTGGGACGAAAGACGACTCGAGGAGATTTGCTCATGGCGGCAATATGCCGCCGGTTGCGCCAGGCCGCTAGGCCTAATCGGCAATTAAATCCGCGCCGTCCCGCCTACCGGTTCAAGCGCGTTCCGCCCTGGCCGCGGCTGAAAACCATGATGGCGACAAAGATGGCGGCCGCGCCCGCAAACAGCACGACCATCCAGTTTTGGCCGTCCCATCCGAAGAAATCGAAATCGGCGACCAGCCAGTCAAGAAGTGCGCTACCAATGTTCGGCACGCGCTGTGCCTCCCTCCAGCAATCCCGTCTAGCCTAGCCGCGAATTCGCGTTGAACTTCGTAAATTGCAAATAAAATGCGCGGCTTGAAAACTAACGCAGAGTTGCGACGCGAGCCCAAAACCGTGATTTTTGGCTGCCGGTGGAATGGTTAGCAATTGGCTGCGCAACCGCCCATGTTTCGACGATCAGTTTCATCGACCGATAAACCGGCTTTCGTAGATTCCATGCATCGGTCAGCCGTCTGACCATCGTCCGGTGTCGACGCGGCACATGCAGCGCCCCGGTAATGGCGGAGAGAGGACATGGAAGAACGACGCAAAGTTCAACGCCACCGCACACTCAAGGCCGGCAGCATTCGATTCAATCGCGGGTCGGGCATCGATTGCCGCGTGCGCAACGTGTCGCCGGAGGGCGCATTGCTCGAGGTGGCAAGCCAGATCGGAATTCCCGACGACTTCGTGCTGGTGGTCGCGATCGACCGGGTCAGGCAGCCGTGCCACGTCATCTGGCGTGACCCGACGCGCCTCGGCGTGCAGTTCAAAGCGGCGTAGGCTGAATGGACGCACTGCGCCCGGCCGGACCACTGGGCATTTCGTCGGCTTCGTCGGCGCCGCCGCTGCTTTTGACGCCCAGCCGCCGGGATAATTCCCAGTCGATGCGGTAAAGCTCGCCGAGCACGTTGCCGATGGCCTGCTGCCGTCGTTCGAGAACATGAATAAGCGAGATGGCCTCCTGCCGTCCGGCTTCGGCGCCCGTGCGCGACGACCGCTCATCCATCCCCACAATGATTCTCTTGATGTCGCTGACACGGAGTCCCGCGCAACACGCCTTCAAAATGAGAGCGATGCGCTCGCACTCGAACCACGAATAAAGCCGATCCCGCCCGCTGCGCCGGCGGCGAATAAGCCCGCGCAACTCGTAGAGCCGCAAGGTGAGGGTGGAAGTCCGAAACATGCGTGCGACGACGCCGATCGAGAGCGTCGCGTTTTCCTGCCGGCCAGCAGCAGTGTCCTCGTAGGTGGCCGCGTCCTGTGTTCTGTTCGCCATCGGTATTGATCCGCCTGTGTTCGAAGTACCGTCGACATCCAATCGACGGCTGCGGATGTTCTTTCAGGGCGGCGCGCGGCGCGTAAGAAACTTACTGTTATCCCGCCAGGGAAGCGGGCGAAAACGCCATAAACAGAGGTAATTTACGTGGAGACGAGCCCGGCTTTGGTCAGGTCGTTTGTCAGCCGGCCGGTGATTTCCGCGTTGGGAATGAATTTCTCCAGCTCGCGGCGGGGATTTGCGGCCCAGGCCGGCCGCAGGACCTTGAGCCGGTCGAGCGCCTGCGCGGCACGCTCCGGTTCTCCTGCTCTCATGGCCGCCAGCGCGTGGGCAATCGGTCGGAGCGGATAGTTCTCGTTGGTGATCTGATTGGCGTGATGGATCGTGTTGATGAGGTCGCCGCGCAGATAGCTGCCGAGGAAAAGATAGAAGTGGTACCAGGACGGCCGTACCGTGCCGAATTCGGCGGCACGCATCAGTATGTTCATGCCGCGCTCGATCTCTCCGGTCATCACCAGCCGGCCGCCATAATCGCTCACCACCGTCATGTCGTAGCGGTTGAGCGCTATCGCCTTGTCGCCGGCTGCAAATGCAGCGGCAATCTCACGGCGCGCGAACAGGACGCCGAACAGCATCTGGTAGGCAAGCGAACTTTGCGGCTTGAGCTCGATGGCGCGGCGTGCAAATTCGAGCGCGCAATCGAGCATCGCGCGATCGTTCTGCGATTCCGAGTAGCCGTACTGGAATTCGCGGAAATAGATCGCCGCCAGATAGGCAAAGCCGATGGAAAAACCGGGATTCGCCGACGTGAGTCGTTCCAGACAGGCGCGGGCGTGCGCGTGTTGCCCCGGATCGAACGAGCGAAAGGATTCCGACGCCTCGACGATGCAGCGGTAACGCGGATCTCCGTCCCCGGTCGCAAGATGGCGCAGGCGTTCATGCGCACGGATGACTCCGAAAGGTTGCACCAGTACCGCGGCAAGCTCGGTGACGATGGCATCTTCCGCGTCGGCACGGCCGCCGGCGGTTGCCGTCCGCTCGAACGCCCGCGACCAGACGACCGTGCGGTTCGCCATATCGACCAGCCGGAAACGGACTGTGGTCGTGCCATCGTCACGGGATTCGAGTGTTCCGTTCAGTCGGTAATCCGACACGGGCTCGTGGCCAGGATTTCCGGCTTCCACGGCGATGTTGATCGTATCGAAACGCGCGAATGCGTCGCAAAGTTTTTCATGCAAGGCTCTGGGAGACATGCTCTGCGCGCCTTGTGTGGAGAGCATGTCGAAGGGCTCGACAAGCAGCGTGGGCATGCCGTTGCCGATTTCGGAATAGGCGCGGGCGGCTGGACTCGGGTGTGAGGACGGGCGATAGGAAAAGGTCGGCACATAAGAGCCGCGCGCGAGATTGATGCGCACCGGGCTGTCGGCCCCGACTCCGCCGTAATAGCGTTCGAGCGCCCGCCGCAGCCGCGTCGCCTCCACGCGCACGATTGGATCTATTTGCGGGTCGAAATCGGCGTCGCGCCGGAAGACTTCGACGGCGATCGTGTAGCCTTTGATGCGCTCACCATTGCCGTGCAGCACGGCTTCGACCACAAAGCGCAAAAAGGCGGCAAGCTGTGGCGAATTGCGAAGGACGTCACTCGCCAGAACGCTGTTGAGCGCTGCGCGCACGTCGTCCGCTGTCGGCACGTCGTCGATGGCATCGTGCTTTGACATGGCGTTTCAGCCGCTGCGCGGTTGGCGGACCCGCGGCGCAATTGCCGTGATGTGCCGAGCGGCGATTTTGCCCCCGCACCCGACCGTCATGGAAGTGTAATCGATCGGCAGCCCGTTTGCGACTGCCGATCCGCCGGGTAAAGGAAGCGGCGCCGATCCGATCTAGAACGCTCCCGGAAACGTGCCGCCGTCGATCAGCAGATTTTGTCCGGTGATGTAGCCGGCCTGCGCCGAGCACAGGAATGCGCAGGCCGCGCCGAATTCTGCCGGATCGCCGAAGCGTCTTGCCGGAATGCCGGCGATGCGGTCGGCGGCTACCTGCGCGATGCTCTTGCCCTTCTGCTCCGCCGCCTTGCTCAGCGTGCCGCGCAAGCGGTCGGTGTCGAAGGCGCCGGGCAGGATGTGATTGATGGTGACGTTTTTCTCGGCCACCGTGCGTGCGACGCCGGCGAGGAATGCGGTGAGCCCCGCGCGCGCGCCCGAGGACAGATCGAGGCCGGCAAGCGGAGCCCTTACCGAACCTGACGTGATGTTGATGATGCGGCCGAAGCGGCGCTGCGTCATCGGGTCGACCACTTTCTGAATCAGTTCGATGGCGGTGATCATGTTGGCGATCACGCCGTCGATCAATTGCTGACGCGAGAGGTCGCGAAAATCCTTCACCGGCGGCCCGGCATTGTTGTTGACGAGAATATCGGGCTGCGGGCAGGCGGCGAGCAATGTCTTCTGGCCTTCCGGCGTGCCGACGTCGGCGGTCACCGGGATGATTTTTGCGCCGGTGACGGCAGATCTCAGGTCGCTCGCCGCTGCTTCGAGCTTTTTGGCGTCGCGGCCGTTGATGACGACCTCGCAGCCGGCTTCGGCGAGCGCGCGGGCGCAGGCCTTGCCAAGCCCCCGGCTGGACGCGCAAACGATGGCCTTGCGGCCGGAAATTCCAAGATCCATGCGGCTCTCCTCAACGTGGCGTTTTTTTTGAGTGTCAGTTTCCGGCCCGCGTGCGTCAAGGGAAGCATGAGGCTTTCCGCCGTCATGCGCGGTCTTGCGGAGGCCATCCACGTCTTTTTTAGAACAAGCTGAACGCAGACGGCCGTGACGAGGCCTGGCCGTGACGACCGGAAGGCAGAGGGCTGAAAATCATCGCACCGATTGCCGCGCGTTTGCGCTCGGCAAGACCTGGGCCGCGAGCGCGCAGAGTTTCCTCAACCACGTGATCGAGGCGCCCCGCAACGGTACGAAGCGGATGGCAACGGCCGCGTGATCGCCCTTGCGGCAATTCGGCCCGCAGGGCTAGCCTCGCGCTCATGGGTGTCCCGGAAAACGTCAAACCGCCGACCGCGGCAGATGTCGAGGCGGCCGCCAAGCGGCTCGCCGGCGTCGCCGTGCGCACGCCGCTCATCAACGCGCCGGTGCTGGACGAACGCCTGGGCGCGCGGGTGTTCCTCAAGGCCGAGACGCTGCAGCGCACCGGCTCGTTCAAATTCCGCGGCGCCTACAACAAGATTTCGAGCATCGCGCCGGAGCGCCGCGCGGCCGGCGTAGTGGCCTATTCGAGCGGCAATCACGCGCAAGGCGTGGCGGCAGCCGCAAAACTCTGCGGCATGCGCGCGACCATCGTGATGCCGGGCGACGCGCTGAAGGCGAAACGCGAGCGCACGGCCGCACTCGGCGCCGAGATCGTGCTTTACGACCGCGAGACGGAAGACCGTTCTGCGATCGCGCACAGGATCGCCGGCGAACGCGGCGCGACTTTGGTGCCGCCGTTCGACGATCCGATGATCATTGCCGGGCAGGGCACCATCGGCAGCGAGATCGTGGAGGATATGGCGCGGCTCAACCTGAAACCGGAGGTCGTCGTGATCGGGGCATCCGGAGGCGGATTGGCTGCGGGCGTCGCGCTCGGCGTGAAGTCGCGTGTGCCGGAGACGAAATTCTATACCGCCGAGCCGGAAGGCTTCGACGACACGGCGCGCTCGTTCAGGAGCGGCAAGCGCGAAAGAAACGCGCGCATGAGCGGCACGATCTGCGATGCGCTGATGACGGCGACGCCGGGCGAACTGACGTTTCCGATCAACCGCGAACTGATCGGCGAAGGCGTGGCGGCGAGCGATGCGGAGGTCGGACGCGCGGTGGCTTACGCGTTCCACGAATTGAAGCTGGTGGTGGAGCCGGGCGGCGCGATCGGACTGGCGGCGCTGCTCGCCGGCAAGATCGAGATCAAGGGCAAGGTCGTGGTTGGTGTTTTGTCCGGCGGCAATGTCGACGCGGACATGTTCGCGAAGCTGATCGCCTGATCAGGTAAACAGCGCCAGCCGTTCTTCTTCGCTGAGCGCCGCCAGCGCAGGAAGCGAATTGGCGGCGGCAATCCGTTCTTCGATCGTCGTGGAGGTGATCGCCATGGCGATTTCGGCCATGGCCTTCTCCATGTCGTCCGCCGCGGTAAGCGTCGCGGCCGGTTCATCGGTTGCGGTTGCCGTGGTGGCGGTTCCGGCCGGCGTGCTGTCAGTGATTTCGGATGCCGGTGTTTGCGGCGCGATATTTCCCAGTCGCGCAAGTTCAGCCGCGATGGCTTCGAATGTTCCGGCTTCGCTCGACGTGACTTCAGCCGTTTCGACTTGTGGCGTCGCGACCGCTGCCGGTGTTTTGGCCTGCACCGGCGGCTCGATCTCGAAAGGCACGTAAGCCTGCTCGATGGCGATCTCCGCCGTCGGCTCCGCAACCGCTGTCTGCTCGATGTCCTGCGTCGCGCCTGGCGCGATTGCTTGCGCAGTTTCCTGTGCCGCTTCTTGGGCTGCTTCTTGGGCAACAACGAAAACCGGCTCGCTCGCCTGTTCCTGCTCGTTGACGTGAACGGCCTCAGCCGCCGGCATATCTGCCGCAGGGATAACGAAATCCTGCCCCGTGCCCAGGAGTTGCGGCGTCACGTCCTGCGCATCGCCGAACGCGACCGCAATCGGCTCGGTCGGCGCGGTTATCCAGTCCTGAAGCACCGGCTCGGCCGGAATCTCAGCCGCTACTTCCTCAGGTTCAATCACTGCCGGCTCGTTCTCATTGCCCGGCGGCGATGGCGCGATGTCGGCAGGCGCCGTTTCCGTAAATGCCGCCCCGACGACCACAGCGGGGGCCTCAGCCACAATCGCTGTGTCGCCCGCGGCCCATGCGACCGGCGGCGGCATCACGGCGGCGTTGACGGTGCTTGCTACCGGCGCTTCGAATTCGGCAACGACGGGCTCCGGCGTCGGGACGATGGCGAGATGCGCGGCGAAAGTTTCAGGCTGCGGCGTTTCTCTTGGACGGCCCACCGGCTCGCCGATCATCGCGTCGATGCGGCGCTCGACCTGATCGAGCAGCGCGAGCAACCTGTCGCCGCGCAATGCCTCCGCGCCGTCGTCTGCTTCCGCGCGCGCCTGCCGAATGGTTTCGACAATCGCGCGCAATTCCTGGCGCAGGCGATCGAACACGTCGGGAGTGCCAAGCCGCACCAGTGCCTCAATGCGATCGAGCGCCTTGAGCAGCAATCCGGTGTCGGCATTGCGGTTGCGGCGGCTGTATTCGGTCAGAAACCAGCGCCCGCGCTCGTCGTCCATCAGTGCGTCATGAAACGCCTGATAATCCGCCTCGTTCGGCGGCGCCGATTCTGTCTGTCGCGCCAAACCGTATGTGTCAGCGGCCACGGTCAACACCATGTGCATTCGGTTACGGCGCAGTCTATCAATCAGCCCGCCTGATTCGTCCAGCATGTCGGCGGTATGACGATTCGCATGATGACGATTCGCACATTGAGCCCCATAGGCTTTGCGCCGCGTCTGGCAGCGCTTTATGCGGCCAGTTTCATGGTCGCCGGCATTCAGTTGCCGTTCTTTCCGCTTTGGCTGAAAGCCAAAGGCCTCGACGCCCAGATGATCGGTCTTGTTCTGGCAGCGCCGATGATCGCGCGCCTTGTCGTCGTGCCGCTGGTCACGCAGCACGCCGACCGGCGTGACCGCCTGCGATCGCTGCTCATTGCCTGCGTCTGCACGACCGTTGCGGGCTACATCGTGATCGGCTTCGCGTCGGCACCGGCCGCGATTTTCGTTACCGTCGTGCTGGCGTCCGCCGCCTACACGCCGATCATGCCGCTGACCGACAGCTACGCGTTGCACGGCCTCGCCGCGCACGGCCGCGCCTACGGGCCGGTGCGGCTGTGGGGCTCGGCGGCGTTCATCGGCGGCAGTTTCCTGGCGGGCTTCGCCACCGATCTGATTTCGGCGCGCGACCTGATCTGGCTGATCGTTGCCGCCTATGCGGTCAACGCCGCGGCCGCGTTTTCACTGGCGCCCTTGCCGCCGGTGGCGCACGCCGCGCAGGAAAGCCGGCCGCACAAAAACCTGTTGCGCAACGGCGCCTATCTCGCGGTGCTGGCCGCGGCGAGTCTCATCCAGGCGAGTCATGCGGTCTATTACAGCTTCTCGACGGTTGCCTGGAGCGCCGTTGGATTGAATGGCGTTGCGATCGCGGGCCTGTGGGCGCTCGGCGTTGCCGCCGAAATCGTGCTGTTCGCGGTTTCAGGCCGCTTGCCGCCGTCGTTTACGCCCATGGCTTTATTGCTGATCGGCGCCGGCGGCGGCGTTCTGCGCTGGAGCGCGATGGCGTTCGATCCGCCGGTGGCGGCGCTGCCGTGGCTGCAATTGCTGCATGGCCTGAGCTTCGGCGCGACGCATCTCGGCACGCTCGGATTCATCGCGCGCCACGCGCGGCCCGGACAGGGTGCCACCGCGCAGGGCTATCTTGCGATCGCGCTCGGACTGGTGATGGCGGCAGCGACGGGGTTATCCGGGCTGCTGTTCGCAAGCCTGGGCGGCAAGGCCTACGCGGCGATGGCGTTAATGGCTGTCGCGGGCGGCGCTTGCGCGCTGATAGCGCGCCATCTGAGCCGTCGTGATGGTGCGGTGATGTGAACGAATGTGCGTGTGCGCCGTGCGCGTGGCGTTGCACATCGGCACGACGCCGGCGAGGTCGTGGCCCTGCATGTAGATCATCTTGCGCGACAGGCCGCCGTGCCGGTTGATCCAGCGGCGCACCGACGTCGGATAAAGATTCCACAAAGCCTGCGTGCCCATCGGGCTCGTCACCGGACGTCCGTCGGCGTCCGGCATCCACGCGGCATGGAAACCGAGCCGTGCACGCGGCGTCACGCAAATCCGCGTCCGCGGGATGATGCCGAGCACGAGCGTGCAGGCGGACAGGCAGTTGCCGTCGATGACGACGTGCTCGCCGGTCGAGCGCAGCATCGCGAAGGTTTGCAGGTAATGGCCGATCTGGCCGCCGCGGTCTTCGGAAATGAGCATGGTCGCTGAGGAGGACGTGACGCTCGACGCCAGCAAAGCGGCGCCCAAAACCAACTCGCGAAAACGCATAACCCCGTCCCCCCGCTACCCGCACCCCTGACGGTTTTGGTCCCGTCATTTTGGCAAAGTCTAAGCCCATGCGGGGGGCCGTGGAAAGGTTTGGTTAACCTAAATATTTGGCACAATTCGTGAACAAAATCATGGTGTTGCCCTAACCCCACAGTTCCTCTTTGGGAGGGAAGACGCGGCTTTGCTCGTACCGCAGGCCTTCGGGCCGGTCGTGGGCCAGCAAAAGCGGGCCGTCGAGGTCGACGTAGCGGGCCTTCTGGGCCAGCAGCAGGGCCGGAGCCATCGCGAGCGAGGTGGCGACCATGCAACCCGCCATCACGGCCAGGCCAAGGCGTTCGGCCTCGGCGGCCATCGCCAGCGCCTCTGTGAGGCCGCCGGCCTTGTCGAGCTTGATATTCACCGCATCGTATCGGGTGC
>JBARCH010000416.1:0-2182 GCA_049793875.1 Pseudolabrys sp.
GACGCGGTTGGAGCCTGGCTCGAATCCGCAGGCGGCATCGGCGGCGCTGCGGCGCAGTTGTCGCGCGCGCTGGGCATCGATGCGAACGACAGCGAGCAGACAATCGCGGCCGAGTTTTTCGGCAACAGCCTTGTGGCGCAGGCCGAATGGGCATCCATTGCCGCCATCGGCGCGGCCGGCAAAAAGACCGACCGCGATCAAGCCGCGCGTTTCGCCGCCTTGCCGACGCTGGCCGGCATGCAGCAAATCGAACGCTACATCGAGATTTTCTGCACCAAGACCGCCGGACCGCGCGAGAACGTCTTTACCGGCGACATCAGAAAATCGCACGGGTCCTTGTGCGACCGCCTGCACGCCGAGCGCGACCGCATCTGGGCACTGATCGAGCGCCGCCGCGCTGTCGCCGCGCGCGAACGCACCATCGCCCTCGTCACCATCGCCAAGGCCGTGCTCGACCGGTTCGGCGCCGAGAAAAACCGGCGCGGCTTGCTGGATTTCGAGGATCAGATCGACAAGACGCACGAATTGCTGTCGCGCATTTCCGCGGCCTGGGTTCACTACAAGCTCGACCGCGGCATCGATCACGTCCTGATCGACGAGGCACAGGACACCAGCCCGAAACAATGGGGCATCGTCCGTCATCTCGTGGCGGAATTCTTCGCCGGCAAAGGCGCAAGCGAACAGAAGCGCACCATTTTCGCGGTCGGCGACGAGAAGCAATCGATCTTTTCGTTTCAGGGCGCGGCCCCGGCTGAATTCGAAAGCATGCGCCACGAGTTCGAGCGCCTTTCCGGCCACAGCGAACAGCCGTTCCGGCATGTGCGCTTCGACACGTCGCTGCGTTCGGGCGCCAACGTGCTTTCCGCCGTCGATATTGTGTTCAAGCCGAAAGAAGTGGCCGGCAGCCTGACACAGGACATCGCCGGCATTCCCGAGCACGTTGCACTCGCGAGCGCAGCGCCGGGCGAGGTGGAGATCTGGGACACCGAAAAGCCCCTGGACGGCGGCGGCGAAAAAGACCCGTGGAATGCGCCGTTCGATACCCTCACCGGCTCGAAGCCGGCGGTGCGGCTGGCGGAACGCATTGCAAAGTCGATCGCCGGATTGATGGCCGCCGGGCGCCGGCCCGGCAACGTCTTGGTGCTGGTCAACCGCCGCGGCGCACTGTTCGAGGCGATCATCCGCGCACTCAAGAATGCGCGCATTTCTGTCGCCGGCGCCGACCGCCTCGTGCTCACCGAACATATCGCGGTGATGGATCTGCTGGTGCTTGCTGACGCGCTGCTGTTGCCACAGGACGATCTCGCGCTTGCCACCGCGCTGAAAAGCCCGCTGTTCGGCTTTGACGATCAGGATATTTTCGATCTGGCCTATGAACGCGGTGACGCGTCGTTGCGCAGCGTGCTCAAGCTGAAATCCGCCGGCAATCCGAAATTCGCAAAGGCACTGGCGCGGCTCGATGAACTCGCCCTGCGCGCGCGCAACGCCTCGCCCTTCGCCTTCTATGCGCATCTCCTTGGCGCCGAGCATGGGCGCGAGCAATTTCTGGCGCGGCTTGGCCACGAAACCAGTGACGCGCTCGACGAATTCCTCAATCTTGCGCTCGACTACGAACGCGGCGAAACGCCGTCGCTGCAGGGCTTTGCCGATTGGCTGCGCGCCGCGAAGTCAGAGGTCAAGCGCGACATGGAAATGGTGCGCGACGAAGTGCGCGTGATGACCGTGCACGGCGCCAAGGGGCTGGAGGCGCCGATTGTCTTTCTCGCCGACACAACGACGCGCCCGGAGGGTCATCATCCGCCGCCGCTGCTCCCGCTGCCGGCACAGACCGGCGCTGCACCGCTTGTCTGGGTGAAGGGCGAGAAGGAAGACGTCGGGCCGATGAACGACGCCCGGCTGGCCGCGCGCGGCGAGACACGCAACGAAAACCGGCGGCTTTTGTATGTCGCCATGACTCGCGCAGCCGAGCGGCTGATCGTTTGCGGCGTCGAATCGCGGAAACGGCCCGAAGGCTGCTGGTATGATCTCGTGCTGCAGGGCCTGCAGGGCCAGCCCGGCTTCAGCGAGCATGAAGAGGACGGGCGCACGCTGTGGCGCTACCGCAAGACCGAAGCCGCCGCTCCGTCCGAGCCGCCGCGAAAGGACGCCGCGCCTGCGATCGACAAACCGGATTGGCTCAAGC
>JBARCH010000417.1:0-2491 GCA_049793875.1 Pseudolabrys sp.
GCTCCTGGCCAATGCTCATGGCGCCTCTCGCCGTCTTCGCTACCGCCAATTGGGTTCACATCCCCTTCGAGGAAGCCAAGATGCGCCGCCAGTTCAGCGCGGCCTATGACGACTATGTCGCGCGGGTCCGGCGCTGGGTGTAAGGCGACACCGGGACATGGATTTGTCCCGGCATCGAGAGCAGGCACCCCGAATTGGCGGATCGAGAATTTCCCGACACTCGACCAGACGCAAAGCGCTGCGGCCTCTAGTCCGACGTCATTGGCCGCAACAGTCTCGGGCAAAGTCTGGCTGTTCACGCTTGGCCGGAGGACGGCACGACGCCTAGCGGCACCAAGGTCGCTGAGGTCGGCCTGGTGCCAGTCTTCGCGGCGCCCAATATCTGGTGCGGATCAATTACGCTGGCGGTCCGTTCGGCTCAAAAATGCGGGTGCATTGACGTCGCGGCTCCGAGTCATTCTATGTGCTGGCTGGCCAGGCCGGCCAACGAACGACGCACGGCGAAAGCCGCACGGAAGCTGGTTAGTTAATGGTCGGCCACGGTCCGGACATGCCATCGAGATATTCAGCAGCGGGACGACCGACCTGGATCATTCTGATGTTTCTGCTGGATGCGACCAGACCGGCCCCGGTGCCGGCCAAGCTTGAGTGAAAAACACGTCGCCTTGTGGTACGTCGCGTCATTTCACTGCGATGCGGAATTTCGGGGCAGGGCCGTAGTCAGGTGCGGCGCTTGGCAGATCGATCGGTTTTGCGCTTTCGTTGACTACTCAAAAGGCGCCAGCCCGCAAGTTAGTCAATCACCCCCGCGGATGTTCACCTCGGGCGATCATCAGGTGATGTTCCTGGTGATGCATACCGCGGGTCATCACTCCGATGAATCCAAGCGCCCGCAGCTTATTTAGATCTTTCGCGGGCACGACTACCGACATCACGGCCCCACTGTCCGTCTTCGCCGCTGTTATCTTCCAACCTCCGACGCCATTCATAATCGCAGCATGCGCCATCACCATGCGCTGGATCGACTGCTTCACCTCGCCGTCGCCGTTTGCAGCAAACTTGATGCCACCATCGATTGGTGTACTTTGCACCTGGGCGCGAAGGGTGACGTTGTCCATGTCGATCAGGTGCTGTCGTAGCGCGCCAATGTCTACCTTGCTCCAGTCGGTCTTAGGATTCGATTCAAGGATCTCGACGATCTCCTGAATCGCCGCGAAGGCTCCTTGACCCGGTTGAGTGGGGACAGCGAGAGCGGATGTCGCTGGTCCCGCGGTCATGTCGCGATGATGATAACTGGACTGCGCATAGGCGCTAGCCGGCACACCCAGAGCAATAAGAATCGCGGCCACGCGGAACATGGTAACTCCTTTGGTTACGTACCTCTTGTCATCGACCTATATAACGGAACATGATCGATTTGGCCGAATTAAACCATATTTTGACGGGCTTGCGGCCCCGCGAGCGGCATTTCGACAGCGGCCAGCCCCGGTTCATCGCGGCGATCCGGTGAAGAATCATATTTCATTTTGGCAGGCTCGGTTCCTCTGGTCCGGCATCAGGCCGATGGGAACGCCAGGACGTACGCGAAGGCGTCTCTCAGAAGCTGCTCGCAATATCCTGACCTCAGCAATATGTGGGCCGGTTATCTTGCTCATCAATTCCAGGGAGCGCGGCTTCGCGCGGAGTTCTCTCGTTACAGTGGCTAAAAAAGGCTCGACGCGTGGCCGGCCTGGAATGGCGCCAGGCACTGCCACCGTCGCGTGCAATCTGGCTACCTGAACAAAGTCAAAGCTCCCGTCATCATCGCGACGCAGGTCACAAGTCCGGTTGCGGGTATCCATATTGGGACCGTGACATGCGGAATATTCGAGGGAGCGCCGCGATACTTCAGCCGCAGCAAGGCGAGATTGACGAGCGCGAAGACTGCCAGTGTCGCCAGCGAGGTGCCTTCTGCAAGCGGCGTCAGCGGCACCAACAACGCCAACGGAACAACCATCCCGGCAATGCAGGCGGTGGCAATCAGGGGCGTGCCGGTCCGGGAATGTACCCGCGCAAAAATCGCCGGTAGCTCGCCTTGGCGTGCGATCCCGTAGACAACCCGGGCCGCCATCGTCATCTGTGCAAGGATGGTGTTCAGCGTCGCCACGATGGCGATCGCGCTGATCGTCGCCGGACTGACACCCGCGACTTCGCGAAAGACCAGACTGAGCGGCGCCGACGATGATGCCAGCCGCTCGATCGGCCCAGCGCTGATCGCGACAGCGGTGACAAGGACGTACAGGATCGTCGAAATGCCGAGGGTCAATACCATCGCGCGTGGGATGTCGCGATGCGGGACCTTCGCCTCTTCCACGACATTGGCCAAATCCTCAAATCCGATGAATGCAAAGAATGCGAGCAGGCTGCCAAAGCCAATGCCGGACAAGACCGTTCCGTTCAGCGGTGGCATGCGGACGATCGTCGAAGCAATGGGAAGACCCGCATGAACGCC
>JBARCH010000418.1:0-14943 GCA_049793875.1 Pseudolabrys sp.
GCCGTTCATCGGAGATTCGCCGGAAGCCGCCGGTCTTATGGGCGCGCAAGCTGTCCTGCACGCGCCCTTCGAGGGGTCGGCGCAGCACGACCCAAGGCTCGAACATCGAGCGCGGCATGACGCTCACATCAGGAAACTCCAAGTGCGCGTTCTTCGGCCGGTCGCCGCCGCGCATCGTCATGACGAGGCGCACGATCTGGCCGCGCACCTCGAGCCCACCTTCGCTCATCGCGGAGGCGACGATATGGGTCAGCAGCGGATTGGAAGCGACGACGACGTTGCCGCCCGGCACCAGAACGCGGTTAAGCAGGATTCCGAGTTTCTTGAAGAAGGCGTGCAGTTTCACACGATCATCTTCGTTCAGCACCGTGAACCGCGGCAGCGGCGCGCGCTTGTGACCATCGAACGACGGCGGGATCCGCCAGACGCCACCCTTACCCTTCCGCAACTTCTCCTGCTCCTCCTCGGTGTATTCGAGCACGCCGTATGGCGGATCGGTGACGCAGGCGTGGATTGACGACGCTGGCTCCGACGCTAGCCACTCGAAGGAATCGGCTTTGTAGAGCTTGGCCTTGCCGACGGTCGCGACAGGATCGAGGTCGAGCTTCTCGGCCGACATCAAGATGTCGTGGTCATTCGCCTTGAGCCGATAGCGACCGCGGCCAGTGCGCTCGAAGGATTTCCCAACGTTGTTGTTGAGATAGCTCCGGACGGACGATGGCGAGGTCGCACCCATTTGTGCGACCACAGCACGGGAGATTTCCTCGATTGACGCCTCGCCCCCTAGGGTTTGCAGGTAGCCATATATAGAATCTCTAATGCTGCCCGGTGCCTTCGCCACGAATTGCTCCCCCTACACGACCTTCTATAAGAACAAATATAGAACATAAAGACGTCAAGACGTCAAGCCGGGTTGTGAGTATTTCGACCGATTGGCGGTCCACTGTTGTATCTACGACGCTGCTATCTGCAGATGCCTGTGCATGCAACCTGTGAACAGGGCCTCGTGTTATGTCCGTTCCGACCAGGCTCGATCATTGCGTCATTCACGTCACCGATTGGGAACGCTCCAACAAGTTCTACAGCGAGGTGATGGGCGCGACGCTGGTGCCGCGTGAAAAGGGCTGGGCCTATCGCTTCGGCGACAAGCAACTCAACGTGCATGGTCCCGGCGTCAAACCCGCGGAAGTCGCCCGGCTACCTGTGCAGCCGGGGAACAGCGATCTTTGCTTTGAATGGCTTGGGCCGATCGAAGGAGCGGTTGCTCATCTTGCGGCGCATGAGATTGCCGTCGAGCGCGGCCCGATGCAGCGCTTCGGCGCAAAAGGAACGGGCACGTCCGTCTATTTTCGCGACCCGGACGGGTCGCTGATGGAATTCATGTCCTATGCCGGCGGGAAGGAATAGCCTGCCGGACCGGACGATAGTGCGGGTGACGCACGCAAGTCAGGAATAATCCGATGGTGAAGATGACACTTTTATATGGCCAGCCGAAGAGCCCCGACGCGTTCGAGAAATATTACGCGGAAACCCATTTGCCGCTCGCCGGCAGGATGCAGGGTGTGCGCAAGATCGAATTGTCGAAGGTCGTTGCCACGCCCGACGGCGGGACTCCTTCCTGCTATCGTCTCGCCGATCTCTATTTCGACAACCTGGATCACATGAAAAGCGTGATGGACTCGCCGGAGGGCAAGGCGGCCGTCGGCGACCTGCCGAATTTCGCGACCGGCGGCGTCACCGTGCTCATTTCCGAGATTGGCCTGTCGCAATGACGGAAGCGCCTGGCTTGCACAATCCACTGGTCCTGCCGGAAGGAATTCCGGCGCCGCAGGACGACGGCGCGGCAAGGCACCTGGCGGGGCTGGAATTGCCCGATGTCGCGCTGGCGGCAACCGATGGCCGATCCGTCAACCTGTCGACGCTCCACGGCCGTACGGTGGTTTACATCTATCCACGCACCGGCGTTCCAGGTGTCGATGCGCCGGCAGGGTGGGACCAGATTCCGGGCGCGCGGGGATGCACGCCGCAATCCTGTTCGTTCCGCGATCATTTCGGCGAGCTCAAGCGCCTCGGTGTTGCCCAGATCTACGGCCTGTCGACGCAGGATACGGCTTACCAAAAAGAGGCGGCGACACGGCTGCATCTGCCTTTCGCGATCCTGTCGGACGAGAAGCTGACGCTCGGCAAGGCGATCAATCTGCCGACGTTCGCGACGTCCGGCATGACGCTGTTCAAGCGCATGGCGCTTGTCATCGACGATGGCGCGATCACAAAGGTGTTTTATCCGGTATTTCCGCCGGACAGGAACGCGGCCGACGTTGTCGCCTGGCTTCAGGAATCCGGCGCGTGATCCAGAAAGTCGCGAACGTCGGCGAAGACGGCGCGAAACATTTTGGGCGTGAGGACGCCGGTGTTCGTATTGTAGCGCGAGCAGTGATAGCTGTTGAAGATTGCCAGCGCGCCAAGTGAATGTTTGCGGCCGTGGCCGAAGGCGAAGGCGCTGCGTTTTCCCGCCAGCGCCTTTATCGTGCTCTCATGCGCGATGCGACCGAGCGTCACGACAGCGCGCAGTTTTTTCATTCCCGTGATTGCCGGCAGCAGAAAATCGCGGCAGGTGTTGATTTCGAGCGGGGTCGGCTTGTTCTCCGGCGGCACGCAGCGCACGGCATTGGTGATACGGCAATCGATAAGCGTCAGTCCGTCGTCGGCGCGGGCGTCAAACTGGCCGCGGGTAAAGCCGTATTGAGCCAAAGTTTCGTACAGCAGTACGCCGGCATAATCGCCCGTGAACGGCCGGCCGGTGCGATTGGCGCCTTGCAGCCCCGGCGCCAGTCCGACGATCAGGACGCGTGCGTCGCCCGGCCCGAATGAAGGGACGGGAGCGTTGAACCAATCCGGTTCGCTCGCACGCCATTTTTTGCGGAACGCCGCCAAACGCGGGCAGCGCGGACAGTCGCGCCCAGGCTTGTTGCCGGTTTCCGGCATGGGTGCGGCTCAGGTTCTATTCGTTCTCGAAATCGTCGTCATCCGCAGTGCCCGCGCCCGCGCGCTGCGGCGCCGGCGGCCTCTGCAGGAACTGCGGCGTGTGCGGCCTCGGCTCCCGCCCCTCGCGCGGCTCGCGGGCAGGGCGCTCGCTCGGGTCGCGCCCGATCTTCGTCTGCAGTTCGACGATGTCGGTGAAGATGTCAGCCTGCCGTCGCAATTCGTCGGCAACCATCGGCGGCTGGGTCGAGACGGTGGAAACCACCGTCACGCGCACGCCGCGACGCTGTACGGCTTCGACCAGCGAACGGAAATCACCGTCGCCGGAGAACAGCACCATGTGATCGATATGGCTGGCGAGCTCCATCGCATCGACCGCGAGTTCGATGTCCATGTTGCCTTTGACCTTGCGGCGGCCGGTCTGATCGACGAATTCCTTGGTCGCTTTCGTGACGACCGAATAGCCATTGTAATCCAGCCAATCGATCAGCGGACGGATCGATGAATATTCCTGATCCTCAATGACGGCGGTGTAATAAAACGCGCGCAGCAAATTACCGCGCGACTGAAATTCACGCAGCAATCGCTTGTAGTCGATGTCGAAGCCGAGCGTTTTAGCGGTTGCGTAAAGGTTGGCGCCGTCAATGAATAATGCGATTTTTTCAGTCGGGATCGTCATGATCACTCTCTCGTAATAAAACCTGCACCTTGCGCCGGACGCACTGCCCGGCAGTCGACCGCATGGGGAGCGAGCAAGATCGCCGTTATCGGAGGTCAAAGGTGCGGCTGGTTAATCGGCCAACACCCACGCCATCAGGTCGCTCCGGGAAATTCGGCCGGATGGGCCTTAATGCGCTTCCCAAACGGTGGCCTAACAGACGTGTTTGTCTAAACCAAGACAAAAGTGCTTGAATTTTCGGCTTGTCGGGGATACGTAACACACTCATTTCGCGAAAAGTTCCACCTGAGGAGCCTCGAGCCGATGGCCCGCGTCACCGTTGAAGATTGCATCGACAAAGTCGAGAACCGGTTTGATCTCGTGTTGCTCGCGAGCCACCGCGCGCGGATGATTTCATCGGGATCGCAGATCACCATCGATCGCGACAACGACAAAAATCCCGTGGTGTCGCTGCGGGAAATTGCCGAGACAACGGTTTCGCCAGGGGACCTGAAGGAAGATCTCATTCACAGCTTGCAGAAATACGTCGAAGTTGACGAGCCGGAGCCTGAAGTGCCGTTGATCGGCGCATCGGCCGGCGCGAGCGTCGATTCTGACGACACCGAAGTCACGGGAGACCGGATGACCGAGGAAGAATTGCTCAAGGGCCTTGAAGGTCTCGCACCGCCGGAAGAAGTGCCGGAAGAGGACGCCGAGTAGGCTCTGTCTTCGCTTAAATACGCGCGGTTTTTGTAACGGCCCGGTCACTCCGGGCCGTTTGCTTATAGAAAACTCAATATCTACACGGCAATGTCTTGCCGCGGCCGCGATGCGGCATGATATCTTGGGTTGGAACCGCCGTTTGCCGGATTTGGGGTATAGGGCCGGATGCGGCGCCGAGGCGAGAGAATGGCGCGCGTACAGAACGACCTTCCGCGGATGCTAAAGCGGTCCCCACCGGGGTTGCCGCTCGAGCGGAGCTTTACCTCGGTGCCACAAGTCCCTGAAAAAGCGGTCAGTTCGCGCAAGCCGCAAATGATGCGGCAATACGATCTGGTCGAGCGCGTGCGCCGCTACAACGAGAACACGAACGAAGCGCTGCTGAACCGCGCCTATGTTTACGCCATGAAGGCACACGGCGAACAACGGCGTGCTTCGGGCGATCCGTATTTTTCCCATCCGATCGAAGTGGCCGCGATCCTGACGGACCTCAAGCTCGACGACGCGACGATTGCGGCCGCGCTGTTGCACGACACGATCGAGGACACCGAGACGACGCGCGCGGAAATCGACACTTTATTCGGCCCCGATATCGGCACGCTCGTCGAGGGGCTGACCAAGCTGAAGAAGCTCGATCTCGTCACCAAGGAAGCCAAGCAGGCGGAAAACCTGCGCAAGCTTTTGCTCGCGATCGCCAATGACGTGCGCGTGCTGCTGGTGAAGCTGGCGGATCGTCTCCACAACATGCGTACGCTCGACTACATGCCGGTCGAAGCACGCCGACGGCCCGCCGAGGAGACGCTTGAAATCTATGCGCCGCTTGCCGGCCGCATGGGCATGCACGAGATGCGCGAGGAGCTGGAAGACCTGGCCTTCCGCGAAATCTATTCGGCGGCGTACAAGGTTGTCAGCGAACGTCTCAATGCGCTGGCCGAACGCCACGTCCACCTCATCACCGAAATCGAAAAGCAGCTCACGAAAAAGCTAGCCGATCGCGGCATCCAGGCTGTGGTCAGGGGACGGCGCAAGCGCGCATACTCGATCTGGCGCAAGATGGAGCGAAAATCCGTCGGCTTCGAGCAGCTCTCCGACATTTTCGGCTTTCGCGTTATCGTGAAGACGGTTGCCGACTGCTACCAGGCGCTCGGCATCGTTCATACGACCTGGCCGGTCGTGCCGGGCCGGTTCAAGGATTACATCTCGACGCCGAAGCAGAACGAATACCGTTCGATCCATACGACGCTCATCGGTCCCGGCAAGCAACGCGTCGAGCTGCAAATTCGTACGACCGAGATGCATCAGATTGCCGAATACGGCATCGCCGCACATTCCCTTTACAAGGACAACGCAGGGACGCCCACCGAGATGCTGTCTCGGGAGTCGAGCGCGTACGCGTGGTTGCGGCGTACGATCGAACTCCTTGCCGAAGGATCGAATCCGGAAGAGTTCCTTGAACACACCAAGCTGGAACTGTTCCACGACCAGGTATTCTGTTTCACGCCCAAAGGGAAACTGATCGCTCTGCCGCGCAAGGCGACGCCGATCGATTTTGCCTATGCCGTGCACACCGACGTCGGCAATACCGCGATCGGGTGCAAGATCAACGGACAGATTGCGCCGCTGGTATCGGAAATCGGCAATGGCGACGAGGTCGAGATCATGACTTCGAAGGCGCAGACGGCGCCGCCGGCCGCCTGGGAATCCATCGTCGTGACGGGAAAGGCGCGGGCCGCCATACGCCGGGCGACGCGCGCGGCGGTGCGCGTGCAGTACACCGGACTCGGGCGGCGCATGGTGGAACGGCTGTTCTTCCGCGCGAAGATTGCCTATTCGGACGAGAAGTTGACCGGAGCCTTGCCGCGGCTGGCGCGGACGTCGATTGACGAAGTGATGTCGGCGGTCGGCCGCAGCGAAATGAAGGCATCCGACGTCGCCCGCGCCATGTATCCCGACTACAAGGAAGAGCGTGCTGCCGCGATGGCCAAGCGGCAGAAGCCCGAAAGCGGCTGGTTCGGCCTCAAGCGGCTTTCGTCGGTGAAATTCAAAATTCCCGGTATGGGTACCCATACGAGCATTGACGGCACGAACGCCGCCATTCCGATCCGCGGCATTAACACGGATCTGCCGGTGCGGTTCGCGCCGGACGGCGGCGCAGTGCCGGGCGATCGTATCGTCGGCATTCTGACGCCGGGCGAGGGCATTACGATCTATCCGATCCAGTCGGCGTCGCTCAGCGAGTTCGAGGACAAGCCCGAGCGCTGGCTCGATGTGCGTTGGGACGCGGACGAACGGACGCCGCAGCGCTTTCCTGCGCGCGTCGCCGTGCAGTCGGTGAACGAGCCGGGTTCGCTGGCGCAAATCGCGCAGGTGATCGCCGAGAACGACGGCAATATCGATAATATTCGAATGACGCGACGGGCGCCGGACTTTACCGACGTTCTGATTGATCTCGAAGTCTACGATTTGAAGCACCTCACCGCCATCATCGCGCAGTTGCGTGCAAAGCCGATGGTGGCGAAAGCCGAGCGCGTAAACGGATAACGCAGCACAATGCCCTCGCACCTGCGTCTCGGCGTCAACGTCGACCACGTCGCAACCATCAGGAATGCCCGCGGCGGCCGTCATCCCGATCCCGTGCGTGCGGCCAAGCTTGCGATCGCGGCCGGCGCCGATGGCATCACCGCGCATTTGCGCGAGGATCGCCGTCACATTCGCGACGAAGATATCGCGCGCCTGAAGGCGGAGATCGACAAGCCACTGAATTTCGAAATGGCGGCGACCGACGAGATGGTAACGATTGCGGTCAGTACAAAACCGCATGCGGCCTGCCTCGTGCCTGAAAAGCGCACCGAGCGCACCACCGAGGGCGGTCTCGACGTTGTTCGCAACACCACCCAGCTTGCGCGGGCCGTCGCCGAGCTAAAGAAAAACGGTATTCGCGTTTCGCTCTTTATCGGCGCGGCGACGGAGCAGATCGAAGCGGCAGCACGCATCGGTGCTCCGGTCGTCGAACTTCATACCGGCGCATGGTGTGATGCGGTGATGGAAGGGCGCAGGCAAGAAGCAGAAGCGGAATGGCACTTGATACGGGCCGGTGCAGCCCGTGCGAAGAGCCTTGGACTTGAAGTTCACGCCGGCCACGGGCTTGATTACGGCACCGCAGAGCAGATTGCGACGTTGCCGGAAATCATCGAGCTTAATATCGGGCATTTCCTGGTGGGCGAGGCGGTGTTCGAAGGGCTTGACCAAGCTATACGCGCGATGCGGGATGCGATGGACCGAGGACGCGCGCGTTTGAAAGCGCCCGCGCCGTGATTATCGGGCTTGGCTCCGACATCGTAGACGCGCGCCGTATCGAGCAGACGCTGAAGCGTCACGGTGACCGATTTCTCGATCGCATTTTTACGCCGGTTGAACGCGCAAAGGCGGACGGTCGCGCAAACCGGATTGAGACATACGCCAAGCGCTTTGCCGCCAAGGAGGCATGCTCGAAGGCGCTCGGTACCGGTTTTCGCGCCGGCGTGTTCTGGCGAGACATGGGTGTCGTGAACCTGCCGAGCGGGCGGCCGACCATGCACCTCACCGGCGGCGCGCTGAAACGTTTGCAGGCGATCACGCCGGTGGGCTGCAGCGCGCGCATCGACATCACGCTGACCGATGAAGGTCCGATGGCGCAGGCTTTGGTCATTATCACCGCGTTGCCGCCAGGCAGCCCCGCAAGCTGATCATCAAGTCTGGAATGATAGGTATCTCAAATACTTATAGTGATATTGGACCGTATTTGATTGCGCCATGCCTGACCACCGGGTACAAGGGCAAGGGGCGCATGGATTGCGGAATGAGAGGCCGATGAGCGTGACATCCGGAGCAAAACGGAATGAAGGCGGCATTGCCGAAACCATCCGCGTGGTCATTCACGCGCTTGTCATCGCTTTGGTCATCCGCACTTTTCTGTTTCAGCCGTTCAACATTCCGTCAGGGTCGATGAAGGCCACGCTGCTGGTCGGCGACTATCTGTTCGTGTCGAAATATTCTTACGGCTACAGCCACTTCTCGTTGCCTCTTTCGCCGCCGTTGTTTTCCGGCCGCATCCCGAGCGGCTGGCTGCCGCAACGGGGTGATGTTGTCGTGTTCCGCCTGCCCAAAGATACATCCATCGATTACATCAAGCGCGTCATCGGATTGCCTGGCGATCGCATCCAGATGATCGATGGATTGCTGCACATTAATGGCCAACCGATCAAACGTGAGCGGGCTCCCGACTTCATCGAAAACGAAGAGGGAAGGGTGGAGGCGCCCGTCAAACGCTGGAAGGAAACGCTGCCGAACGGCGTGAGCTATTATTCGCTCGATCTGGTCGACAATGGTTTCGCGGACAATACGCAGGTCTATACCGTTCCGCCCGGACATTACTTCATGATGGGCGACAACCGCGATAACTCGACCGACAGCAGATTTTCGCAAGTCGGCATGGTGCCATTCGAGAATATCGTTGGCCGCGCACAAATTATCTTTTTCTCCGTTTATGAAGGCGAGCATGCCTGGGAATTCTGGCGCTGGCCGTTCTCGGTGCGTTGGAGCCGGTTATTCACGATGGTCAGATGAGCAGCCGCAAGGCCAAGGATAGAACTGCACTCGAGGAGAGGATCGGCTACAAATTTGCCGATAAATTACTGCTCGAACGCGCATTGACGCACATTTCTGCAATTTCGGGCGGTCCACAAAACCGTGCCGCGAGTTATCAGCGGCTCGAATTTCTCGGTGACCACGTACTCGGTGTCGTGATCTCCGATATGCTTTATCGCGCCTTTCAAAAGGCGAACGAAGGAGAACTCTCGCGCCGCCTTGCGGATCTGGTGCGCAAGGAGACTTGCGCGGAGGTCGCTCGCGACATGGATCTCGGGCCTGCACTCAGGCTTGGCAATTCGGAGTCCCACGCCGGCGGCCGCCTCCGCGCGACGATCCTCGCGGACGCATGCGAGGCGCTGATCGGCGCGGTTTTTATCGACGGGGGTTACGATCCCGCCGCCACCGTCATCGAGCTTTTCTGGAAGGATCGCATGCTCACGCCTGTGCGGCCGCTACGCGACCCAAAGACCATGTTGCAGGAGTGGGCTCAGGCGCGCGGACTGCCGACGCCTGTTTACCGCGAACTCGCGCGCACCGGGCCTCACCATGATCCGGAATTTCGTGTTGCCGTCGTGCTGCCAAACCGGCCCCCGGCAGAGGGCTTGGGAAGTTCCAAACGCGCCGCCGAGCAAGCCGCAGCCGCGGCAATGCTGACCCGTGAAGGCGTGTCGACGGAAAAAGTCGATGCCTGAGATTGAAGATACGCCCGCCACGCGCTGCGGTTTTGTCGCGCTGATCGGCGCGCCCAATGCCGGAAAATCGACTCTTCTCAACGCGCTTGTCGGTTCAAAGGTCTCGATCGTTTCACGCAAGGTGCAGACGACGCGCGCGCTCGTGCGCGGCATCGCGGTTGAGGGCGACGCGCAGGTGATCTTTGTCGATACGCCGGGGATTTTTACGCCGCGCCGGCGTCTCGATCGGGCCATGGTCACCAGCGCATGGAGCGGCGCGCACGAAGCCGATCTGATTGGCGTCATGGTCGATGCGCGCAAGGGCATTGACGAAGAAGCGGAAGCGCTGTTCGCCCGGCTCGCCGATGCCAAACCGGCGAAGGTGCTGATCCTCAACAAGATCGATGTCTTGGCCAAGGACCTCTTGCTGGCCTTGACCAAATCCGCCAATGCCAAGGCGGCATTCGAAGCCACATTCATGATTTCGGCGCTCAAGGGGGATGGCGTAACCGATCTCAAGCGCTGGCTTGCTGCGCGGATGCCGGGAGGCCCCTGGCTTTATCCGCCCGATCAGATGTCGGATGCGCCGATGCGACAACTTGCGGCAGAGATCACGCGCGAAAAACTCTTCGAACAGCTCCACCAGGAGTTGCCCTACCATTCGACGGTTGAAACGGAAGCGTGGAAAGAGTTGCGCGGCGGCGGTGTCCGCATCGAGCAGACCATCTACATTGAGCGGGAAAGCCAGCGCAAGATTGTGCTCGGCAAAGGCGGGCAGACGATCAAGGCGATCGGTGCGGCGGCACGCAAGGAAATTGCCGAGATCATCGAGGCCAAGGCGGACTTGTTCCTGTTCGTAAAGGTGCGCGAGAACTGGGGCGACGATCCGGAACGCTATCGGGCAATGGGACTGGAATTTCCGAAAGAGTGACATAAAACGCCGGAATGCTGCCCGGCTGACCAGATGCAATGGACTGATGAAGGAATCGTTCTTGGGGTGAAACGTCACGGGGAGGCGAATGCCATCCTCGAATTGATGACCCGCGACCATGGCCGCCACCTTGGACTTGTGCGCGGCGGTTTCGGTTCGCGTCTCAAGCCCGTTCTGCAGCCGGGCAACAGCGTCAGCGCCTTGTGGCGCGCGAGGCTCGACGAGCATCTGGGAAACTATACGATCGAAGGATTGAATCTGCGCGCAGCGGCGTTTTTTCCGTTCTCGCACGCAATGTTCGGTGTGACGCACCTTGGCGCCTTGCTCCGCCTCTTGCCGGAGCGTGATCCGCACGCGGGGCTATACGTCGAACTTCAGTCGATTCTCGATGATCTCGGCGACACGTCGGCATCCGCGCCAATGATTGCGCGTTTCGAAATGCGGCTCATTGCCGAACTTGGTTTCGGCCTTGACCTTGAACAGTGCGCCTCGACCGGCTCGACCGAAGAACTGATTTACGTCTCGCCGAAATCGGGCCGTGCCGTCTCGCGCATCGCCGGAGAGCCGTGGCACCACAAACTTTTGCCACTACCGGCATTTTTGCAGGATGCATCGGTGCGGCCGACGAACGTCGAGCTTGCAGATGGCTTTACTTTGACCGGGTATTTTTTGACGCGTCACGTGCTTGAGCCGCGTGGGCTGTCTTTTTCCGATGCTCGCAGCCATTTCATTGCCGCGATTACGCGCGTCATGCCGAGTGTTGCCTGAAAACAAAACCGGCCCGGCCGAATGGCCGAGCCGGTGTTCTTGATGCTTACGTCTTTAGCGGCAGTAACGTCGGACGACGCAGCGGCGATGCCCATAGGGGCCGCGGTGACACGTGCGGACGGTGCGGCAAAAGGTTTTCTCGACGATTGAAGAATTTGCCGCAGCCGTGCTTACGCCGGTTGCCAGATTTGCGGCGGACGCGCCTGACACGGCGAAGAGGCCGACGCCAAGCGCAAGCAGAGCAGCGGTCAAGATCATTTTCATTTGCGTTTCCTTAGAGGTTTCGCTTCCATAGCGAACGGGCTGCCCCGTCCGCGACGAGAGTATCTTAGCCGAAGTTTTGTCCCGTCGACGGACCAAATCCAATTGTTCGCGGATTACCACCGGCGTCCGCGATACCATCGGCGGCCGTTGTACCAGCGGCGACCATAGTAGCGCGGGCCCGACCAGAAACATGCCCGGCGCCAGCCGCACCCCCAATATCCGCAGCGCCATGCCCGGCGGCAGATATAGGCAACGTCCTTTGCCAGGCTGCTGTCATCGACGGCGGCCTGGATTGCCGACGGCGTCGAAAACGTCATGGCGTCCGCTTGGGTTGGCGCGAGCGAGCCGGCTGCCAGAATTCCCAGCGTCATGGAAAGCATAATTGCGGTATGGCGCATCGTCTTCTCCATCTTATCGAATGCATGTCGTCTGGTAGTCATAGCCTCAAGCCGAGTAACGTCATTGAGGCCTGTAAGTTCAGGATAGTACCGGCATTTTTTGGAAGGGCGGATGGATATCGCGTTCATCCCTTGTTCATCGCGATTCGGCGCTGTAACCATCGGCCATGGGAAAGACACTGATTCCGCCTGAAAATTCAGACGTCGAAGAGATACCGCTGCGCAATGCGCTCGAAGAGCGCTACCTGGCGTACGCGCTGTCGACCATCATGAATCGGGCGCTGCCTGACGCGCGCGACGGGCTTAAGCCTGTTCACCGGCGCCTGCTTTTTGCGATGCGACAGTTGCGGCTCGACCCGGGCGAGGCATTCAAGAAAAGCGCCCGCGTCGTTGGCGACGTCATCGGCAAATTCCATCCGCATGGCGATCAGGCGGTTTACGATGCACTGGTCCGCCTCGCGCAGGATTTCGCACAGCGGTATCCCCTGGTGGACGGGCAGGGAAATTTTGGCAACATCGATGGCGATAACGCCGCCGCGATGCGTTACACCGAAGCGCGGCTGACCGAGGTCGCCCGGCTACTGATCGACGGCATCGATGAAGATGCGGTCGATTTTCACGCGACCTACGATGGCGGCGACGAAGAGCCGATCGTTTTGCCGGCGGCATTTCCGAATTTGCTGGCCAACGGGTCGCAAGGCATTGCGGTCGGCATGGCGACGGCGATCCCGCCGCACAATGCGGCGGAGCTTTGCGATGCTGCGCTGTTCCTGATCGACAATCCGAATGCACGCAGCCGCACGTTGATGAAATACGTGCCTGGTCCTGATTTTCCGACCGGCGGCATTGTCGTCGATTCAAAGGAGGAGATGGCGGAAGCCTATATGACCGGCCGCGGTTCGTTTCGCGTGCGTGCGCGCTGGAAGACGGAGGAGACCGGCCGTGGCACTTACGTCATCGTCATCACAGAGATGCCGTGGCTGGTGCAAAAATCGCGGCTGGTCGAGAAGCTTGCCGAACTGCTGAACGACAAGAAATTGCCGCTCGTCGCCGACGTGCGCGATGAATCGGCGGAAGACGTCCGCCTTGTTATCGAGCCGCGTGCGCGGACGGTCGATGCGGAATTGCTGATGGAGTCGCTGTTCAAGCTCACCGAGCTTGAGAGTCGCATCCCGCTCAACATGAATGTGCTGGTCAAAGGCCGCATTCCGAAGGTGCTGGGCCTCGCCGAAGTCTTGCGCGAATGGCTCGATCACCGCCGTGACGTGCTGCTGCGCCGTTCCAAATACCGTATCGAGAAGATTGAGCATCGGCTCGAGATGCTGGGTGGCTACCTCATCGCGTATTTGAACCTGGACAAGGTCATCAAGATCATCCGGACGCAGGATGAGCCGAAGCCGGTGTTGATGAAGACCTTCAAGCTGACGGAAGTGCAGGCCGACGCCATCCTCAACATGCGGCTGCGCAATTTGCGCAAGCTCGAAGAGATGGAAATTCGTACCGAAGACAAGGAATTGCGGGGCGAACTGAAGACGCTCAAGGCGCTGATGGGATCGCCCAAGGAACAATGGAAAACCATTGCGGGTCAGATCAAGGAAGTACGCGATGCTTTCGGACCGAAGACCGCGCTCGGAAAGCGCCGGACAACCTTCGGCCAGGCGCCGGAACATGATGTAGCCGCGATCGAAGAGGCGATGGCCGTCCGCGAGCCGATTACGGTCGTCGTTTCGGAGAAGGGCTGGATCCGAACCTTGCGCGGTCACGTCAGCGATCTTGCCGGTGTCACTTTCAAGACCGACGACGAACTGAAGTTCGCATTCCCGACGGAGACGACGGCCAAATTGCTGGCCTTCGGCAGCAATGGCCGTTTCTACACCATCGAAGCGTCGAAGCTTCCTGGCGGGCGAGGCCATGGCGAGCCGATCCGCCTGTTCATCGATCTTGAGCAGGAGGCGGACGTGGTTGCCGTGTTCGCCTATCAAGGCAAGCGCAAATTTCTGGTCGCTGGTCGTCTGGGCAACGGCTTTATCGTTGCAGAGGACGAATGTCTGGGCACGACGCGTAAAGGCAAACAGATATTGAATCTCAAGGCGCCGGACCGGGCATGCGCCTTGTCCGTGGTTGCGGGCGAAATGGCGGCCTCGATCGGCGAGAATCGCAAAATGGTGCTCTTTAATCTCGATCAGGTGCCGGAGATGACGCGCGGCCGTGGCGTCCGCTTGCAACGCTACAAGGATGGCGGGCTTTCGGATGTAACGACTTTCAAGGCCGCTGAAGGGCTGACCTGGCTGGATACCGCAGGCCGCAGTTTCACGCTGCCGATGAAGGAATTGAAGGATTGGCGCGGCAATCGCGCCGATGCCGGCCGGCTTGCGCCGAAGGGTTTTCCGAAGTCGAATAAATTTGGTGCGGTGATGACGGCGAAGGGCAAGGACGCCGACGAGTAGGGCGCCTTAGCTTGCGACAAACAGGACAGAGGCTTCGGACTTCTCCAGAATTGCCGCCGCCGTGTCCCCGAAAAACAGTTTTTCGCCGGGCCGCCGCGCGACGCCCATGACAATGAAATTATGTTTCCGGCGGGCGGCTTCCTTCAGGATGGCGTCTTCAGGATCGACGTGGCCGCGGATCGAGGTGCGGATTTCGACCTGGTAGGTTTCCGCCAGCTTGACGATATCCTTGAGGATCGCCTCGTCGTATTGGCGCGATCGCCTCTTGCCGTTCGTTGCGCGCGTATCGACGTAGAGCGCGGTGATCGAGGCCTTGCTGGCGCGAGCCAATGCAATCGCCGTTTCGGCGGCACGACGTGACGGCTCGGTGCCGTTGACGGGAACGAGGATGCTGAGCTTGCTCTCCAATGGCGTTTCGATGTGCGCTTGCCGCGCGTCGACGACCGCGATGGGGCCTTCGAATTCGCCCGCCAAT
>JBARCH010000419.1:0-2667 GCA_049793875.1 Pseudolabrys sp.
CCTGCGAGGAGCTCGCTGACGGTGGTCGGCTGGGCCGGCTTGTCGGGCGAAGGTCCGAGAAGCACGCCAACAGCCGAGCCGAAAGCGCGGCCCGGCGCCGAAGGAAAACGCCGCAACGGCGCGCCGGGAGGCGCCGCGTGCTCGAAGGAGCGCGCGCAACAAAATGGATACGTCGCGCTTCACGGCGCGCCGTCCCCTCTCGTTTCGGCGGGAGGACCCTGCCCAAAACCTCGGGCGCGCATCGCGCCGCGGGAACGATGGCGTTTGCCCGCCTACGTCCCGATCCACCACCAACCGGCAATCACGGAGCACGAATGACCGACTTACCTCCCGACCATCCCGCCCGCGAAGCTGCCTTGCGCTGGTTGAGCGACCTGCTCTGCCTGTGGGGCCTGTGCCGGAACGCGGCCTGCCGCCGGGCGCAGCGATGCGCGCGCCAGCCTGACGAATGCCTGGCGCGTTACACGCCGCTCGTGCCGGACGCGGCGCACGACGGCGTCAACGCGATCCTCGACGGACTGGATCACGGCCTTTCCTATGACGAGCTGTGCGACGCCGCGCCGGAGGAAATCGCCGCCTACGAAGACTGGATCGCCCGCGTGCAAAGCTCGTCAACCGGAGGCCGGTGAATCTTGCCGCTCCGATTTTCCACGCCCGCTTTATTCCCGATTCAGGAAATGCTTCTCCAGAAACTCGGACCTGAATTTCTGCGGCGGCGTGGGGCGATCCGGGCGGCCTTCCGGCGTGAAGTCCATCAGATTCCAGTACGGCCACACCGTATCGACGTGGTTCGACATCTTCTCGGTCGCCCAGAACAGGAAAATCTTGCCGTCGCGCTTCTTGAACACAAGCATCACCGGCCATTGCATGTCGTCGTTCTCGCCCTGGCATTTGTAGTCGGCCTGGAACGGAGACTCGTAGCCGGACAGCAGCGGGATCTGCGACCAGCCGCGCTCCTTCGCCCACGCGTTGATGCGGTCGACGGGAGCTTTCGCGATGGCCGCAAACGCGGCGTTCTGCGCGACCGAATACCAGGTGCGGTCGAAGCCATCCATCAGCGACGTGCAGGACAGGCAGGGCTTGTCCCAGTTCGGGCCGAACATGAACGAATAGAGCAGCAGCGTGTCCTTGTCGCCGAACAGGCCGGAGAGTTTCACGCGCTGGCCGACCTTGCCGTCGCTGGCCCACTGGAAGACGTAGTCCTCTTTCAGTTGCCCGCCGGGCGGAAGCATGCGGCGTTTTTCCGCCACGGCTTTCGTCTTGTCGATCAGTTCCTGCTCGTCCTTGAGCAGCGCTTCCCGCGCGGCGCGATAGTCCCTGCTTTCGTTCGGATACCGACGTTCGCTCATGGTCGCCTCCCCGTGTTCGCGCCGCGGCCGCACGCGTCGGCAACTTTTACGCCCTGCTCCCGTTCCATCGCCGCGATGCCGCACCGGCCCTGCGGTGTTCATCGCCCGGACAAAACCCGTTGCGGCGCGCGGTTTGTGCTATAGGTCAACGCATGACCAGCAAATCGAAAGCGGGCGGCCGCCGCGACAACCACGCGCCGTCACCGGACGTGGCCGCAAAGAAGGCCAAAAAAGCCGAGCGCCTCGCCAAGGGCAAATATCAAACCAAGCTGCAGGGCGCGCACCGGCGCGACGCCAACGACAGAATGCGCCGGCCTTCGGACGATTGAGGCGTGAGCCCATGACCGACTCCACAAGGACCGGCCACGACACACTCACCGCCCTCAACGGCGACTACATCGACGCCGTGCAGGACGGCCAATGGCGCACCATCGCCGCGCACGTCACGCGCGGATAAAGCTTGCGTCGCGCCGGAACGGGGCGAGCGGCCGTTTACGCCCGCCGCATCCGCCAGCCGGCCGCCAGCAGCACCAGGCCCACGACACCGGCGACGAGGCCATGCTTCATGTGCATGCGTGCCACGCCCGCCTCATGGCCGGGGAAAAAGCCGGGCAGCGAGTCCGCCGGCACCGTGAAATACATGACAGCGACGGCGATCAAGGCGAGGCCGAGCACGATGGCGATGAGCTTCATGGGAGAAACGTCCTTCCCGGTTGGCGAATCCAAAACCGCCGTGACCATAGCAAACGCGTTTTGGATGCGAACCGGGGTCCGGCGTCAGCCACATCGGCATTTTCGTCATGCCTGACTCCCATCTTTGCAGGCGCGGTGGAATTGCCGGATCGAGTCGGGCAATGACAGAATGAGCGCAGGGGTGCAAACCGGTCGTCACCAACGGAGTGCAGCATGCCTGCGGCCAATATCAAGATCGCCTCGCGCACAGGCGGTGAATTCGATTGCTACCTCGCCACGCCGCAGACGCGTGAAAAGACCCCGGCGATCGTGCTGGCCTCCGCCATCCACGGCGTCGACCGCGACATCCGCAATCTCGCGAACGAATTTGCCGCGCATGGCTTTATCGCGGCGGCGCCCGACCTGTTCTGGCGCACGGCGCCGGGCCCGCTCACACGCGCCGACAAGGCCGCCGCCGAGCGCGCGGTGCCGCGTATCGAGAAAATAAAAGCCGGCGAGAGCGACATGGCCGACACTCTCAAGGCGCTGCGCCAGTTCGAGGTGTTCAACGGGCGCGCCGCCGTCATCGGATTCTGCTACGGCGGCCCCTACGCCATTCTCGGACCCAAACGCCTCGGCTATGCCG
>JBARCH010000420.1:0-1587 GCA_049793875.1 Pseudolabrys sp.
CTCCCACCGGCGTCAGAATTGAGATTTTCCCGGCGGCGAGATCGGCCTCATCGGGAAAGACCAGCGTCACGGTTCTCTCATTTCCGGTGACATCGTCCCTGTACTTCACCGTCGATCCCATGCCGACTACGCCTGGCGGGCGGACGCCGGAATCGACGATATTGGCCCGCGCGATTTCGCGCGCGAGGAAATCGGCGGTCCGCGGGAATACCTTGGCGGCAGCCGCCGTGAGGCGGTCAAGGCGCTCGAAATCGGACTCTGTGATGGTGATAAGAGGCAGCTCTGTTCGTATTTCGGACATGGGGTCCTCCAACGGGCCGAAGCGCACGAATGTCCACCGGTGCATGGCATCGGTGGTGCGAATTGGCGATTTACAAGGTGATTACGAGGTGACGAAGAGCCCGGAACGACGCAACGATGCTGTCGCCCGGGTTACCTGTGTGCTTGCAGGCGACCCGCGCGAAAAAAGAGGCGTGCTGAATGGCGCAGTGACTTCGTCATGTACTGGAATGTAGGTCGCGCGGGTGCGTTGTCAACCGCATCCGGTCTCGCGCAATCTGCGCCGGATGCTCGCACATCCATGATCGCAAGGTTGCGCCCGGCGGTTCGGTTTTGGAATTCACGCTGCGCGCGGAGCATAACGCAAGCCGGATTGGCTGGGTTTGCACGATTGGCGTGCTATCCCTACATATGCTTGCACTGCAAGGGTTCATGCGTATGACATCGAACGAAATGACTGCGAATCCGTCTTGGCACGGCACCACCATTCTGACCGTCCGCAAAGGCGGGGTCGTGGCGGTTGGCGGTGATGGCCAGGTTTCCATCGGGCAGACCATCGTCAAGGCTAACGCCAGGAAAGTACGCCGGATCGGCAAGGGCGAGGTGATCGGCGGCTTTGCCGGCGCCACCGCCGATGCCTTCACGCTGTTCGAGCGGCTCGAATCCAAGCTCGAGCAGTATCCCGGGCAGTTGCTGCGCGCCGCGGTCGAGCTCGCCAAGGACTGGCGCACCGACCGTTATCTGCGCCGTCTTGAAGCCATGATGATCGTCGCCGACAAGCAGGTCTCGCTGGTGCTCACCGGCACCGGCGACGTGCTGGAGCCGGAGGCCGGCGTCGCCGGCATCGGCTCCGGCGGCAATTATGCGCTTGCCGCCGCACGCGCATTGATGGATAGCGACCTCGATGCCGAGGCGATCGTGCGCAAGTCGCTCGACATCGCCGCCGACATTTGCGTTTACACCAACCGTAATGTCACCATCGAGACGTTGAAGGCTTAAAAAGAGTAACAGCGTTGACCGACTTCTCCTTCTCTCCCCGCGAAATCGTCTCCGAACTCGACCGCTTCATCGTCGGCCAAAACGACGCCAAGCGTGCGGTCGCAATTGCGCTGCGCAACCGCTGGCGACGCCTGCAGCTCGACGACAAGCTGCGTCAGGAAGTGCTGCCGAAAAACATCCTCATGATCGGACCGACCGGCGTCGGCAAGACCGAGATTTCGCGCCGGCTCGCGAAACTCGCTGGCGCGCCATTCCTCAAGGTCGAAGCTACCAAATTCACCGAAGTTGGTTATGTCGGCCGCGACGTCG
>JBARCH010000421.1:0-1677 GCA_049793875.1 Pseudolabrys sp.
GGGTACGGTTCATGCCGGCCATGCCGGCGCGCAAGGCGCAAACCATGGGCCGGGTCATGGTCGTGCCGTCGCGCGCAGAGTCCTTTCCCTACGTGGTGCTCGAAACAGCCGCCGCGGGTAAGCCGATGATCGCCACGCGCGTGGGCGGAATTCCGGAGATATTTGGAACTCTTTCTGACGCCCTGGTGCCGGCCGATGACGTAAACGCACTGGCGGCTGCCATCGCCCGAACTTTGGATGACCCCGGCGCCGCCGAGGCGCTGGCGCAACGGTTGCGGACCAGCGTCGCGGGCGCCTTTACCGTCAGGACAATGGTCGATGGCGTGATGGCCGCGTACCAGACGGCGTTGCAAGCGGCCCACCCCGCGGGCGAACGGCGTTAAGCCCTTCTTGGGTATGCCGATAAGCATTTCTTGAGACTCTTTACTTAGAACTTACCTGGACATCATGAGCAGGACCGCCGCCGGAATGGGCGGAACGGTAGTTGTTGGCGTCTGTGATGACCGATACGGAAGTTCCAACAGCAATCGACGCATCGAGCGCCGCCGCGGTGATTGACCGCCTGCGCGCGCGCGGGCGCACGCAGGAAAAACGCGCCGGGCTTTCGCCGGAAGCACTCGCCGTCGCATCTGCCCACACGGCGTCGCCTATTTCGCCGATCGTTCTCGCCGGCTCGGTGCGCATGATCGAGCTTACGCTGATCGGGCTGGTTGGTTGCGCGATCTACGCCGTTTACCTGTTTCCCACTTACGGACTCGACTGGCCCTATCTCGCAGTCATTGCCGTTGCCGCAGCACTGTCGATGCTGGCATTCCAGGTCGCCGACATTTACCAGGTGCAGGCATTTCGCGGCCACGAGAAGCAATACATGCGGCTTGCTTCCGCATGGTCGGTCGTTTTTCTCCTGGTCATCGGCGGATCGTTTTTCGCTAAAGCCGGCGAACACTTCTCGCGCGTCTGGCTCGCGAGCTTTTACGCATTCGGTCTCATCGCACTGATCGGGTTTCGCCGAGCGCTGTTTCTTTTGGTCCGGCGCTGGACGCGCGAAGGCCGCCTAACGCGCCGCACTGTCATCGTCGGCGGCGGCGACGCCGGCGCGAACGTGATCAATGCGTTGCGTCACCAGAAGGATTCCGGCGCCGAAATCATCGGCATGTTCGACGACCGCGGCAACGATCGCACCGGCATGGAATGCGCCGGTCAGCGCAAACTCGGCAGCGTGGATGATCTTGTCGAATTCGGCCGGCGCACACGCGTCGATCTGGTGATTTTCTCGCTGCCGATTTCGGCCGAGGACCGCATCCTGCAGATGCTCAAGAAGCTGTGGATATTGCCGGTCGATATCCGGCTCGCCGCGCATTCCAACAAACTTCAATTCCGCCCGCGTTCCTACTCCTACATCGGCAACGTACCGGTCCTCGACGTGCTCGACCGGCCCATTGCCGATTGGGACGTGGTGATGAAATGGCTGTTCGACAAAATCATCGGCAGCCTCATTTTGCTCGTCGCCGCGCCGGTCATGTTGGTGGTCGCCCTTGCGATCAAGCTCGACAGCAAGGGTCCCGTATTATTCAAGCAACAGCGCTATGGCTTCAATAACGACCTGATCGAGGTCTACAAGTTTCGCTCGATGTACGTGGACAGGGCCGACGCAAGCGCAAACAAGCTCGTCACCAA
>JBARCH010000422.1:0-2563 GCA_049793875.1 Pseudolabrys sp.
GGCTGTGGCGCACCAGCGCGATCCATTCCGACAAGAAGGCGCTCGGCGCCTGGTGGAAGCAGATCGACAAGTGGCGCGACCGCAAGTCGCTCGCCTACCGGCACTCGAATGAGATCATCAAGCCGCAGTACGCCATCGAGCGTCTCTACGACCTGACGAAGGACAAGGACACCTACATCACCACGGAAGTCGGCCAGCACCAGATGTGGGCCGCGCAGTTCTACGGCTTCCAGGAGCCGAACCGCTGGATGACCTCCGGTGGGCTCGGCACCATGGGCTACGGCCTGCCGGCCTCGGTCGGCGTGCAACTCGCGCATCCAAAATCACTGGTGATCGACATCGCCGGCGAAGCCTCCGTGCAGATGACGATGCAGGAGTTGTCGACTGCCGTGCAATATCGGCTGCCGATCAAGATCTTCATTCTCAATAACAAGTACATGGGCATGGTGCGCCAGTGGCAGGAGTTGCTGCATGGCGGCCGCTATTCGGAAAGCTATTCGGAGGCGCTGCCGGATTTCGTCAAGCTGGCGGAGGCCATGCATGCCTACGGCATCCGCTGCGAAAGGCCCGGCGACCTCGACCATGCCATTCGGGAAATGATTGATGTCGACAAGCCGGTGCTGTTCGATTGCGTTGTCGATCCGGCTGAGAATTGCTTCCCGATGATCCCGTCGGGACGCGCGCATAACGAAATGATTTTGGGTGACGCGGCCGAGAAGCTCGAGGACGCGATCACCGAAGAAGGCAAAGTGATGGTCTAAGGGAGAGTCCCATGAAAATCGCAATCATCGGCGCCGGCAATGTCGGCGGGGCTCTCGGCGCCAATTGGGCGAAAAAGGGCCACAAGATCATCTTCGGCGTGCGCGATCCGAAGGCCGAAAAAACGCAAAGCTTGTTGCGCGCAATAGGCGATGTCGCGCAAGTGGGAAGCGCGGCAGAGGCCGCTGCTTCGGCCGACGTGGTTGTGTTGTCGACGCCCTGGCCGGCGACCGAAGCTGCAATTCGCTCGATGGGAAACCTCAAGGGCAAGATACTCCTGGATGCCACCAATCCGTTGACACGCGGTCCGGACGGTATTGCTCTCGAAATCGGTCACAGCATCTCCGGCGGCGAAAAGGTACAAGGCTGGGCGGCCGGCGCGTCGGTGTTCAAGGCGCTCAACACCACCGGCTTCGCCAACATGGCGAACACCGAATTCAAAGGTGGCAAGCCGGTGATGTTCGTCGCCGGTGACGACACAGCGAACAAGCCGAAGGTCATGGAGCTGGCAGGCGACCTTGGCTTCGAAGTGCTTGACGCCGGCCCGCTGCGCAATGCGCGGCTCCTGGAAGCGCATGCGATGCTGTGGATCGATCTTGCAATGGCGCGCGGACAGGGCGGTGACTTCGCCTTCAGTATCTTACGGAGATAAGGGCTCTGACCATGAACGCTCCTTCAACAAGCCATTATCCGGCCGCGCCGACAGTCCAGCGCCCGGAGACGCACACGCTCTCGGTCCTCGTCGATAACGAGCCGGGCGTGCTCGCCAGAGTCATCGGCCTGTTTTCCGGCCGAGGCTACAATATCGAGTCGCTGACGGTGTCGGAGACCGAACACGCCAAGCACCTGTCGCTTATTACCGTCGTCACCACGGGCACCCCGATGGTGATCGAGCAGATCAAGAACCAGCTCGACCGCCTGGTCCCGGTCCACCGCGTCATGGACATGACGCTCGGTGGCGACGCCATCGAGCGTGAACTGGCGATGGTGAAAGTCCGCGGCAAGGGCGAGCATCGCGTCGAGGCGCTTCGCCTGGCGGATGCGTTCCGCGCGCGCGTCATCGACGCCACAACCGAGAGCTTCGTGTTCGAGATCACCGGCAAGAGCGACAAGATCGACCAGTTCGTCGAACTGATGCTGCCGCTCGGGCTGGTCGAGGTTTCGCGCACCGGCATCGTCGCCATCGGACGCGGCCCGGAGCCGATGTAGCCGTGATCTACACGGTCCTTGCGCTGCCTTTCGTTCTTCTCGGCGCTTTCACGCGGACATTCGCGTCCCGCGATGGCGATAGCTGTTTCTATGTGGACGGGATCGACTGGGGGCCGAACTGCTTCGGGCAGGGTGCAATTACGCCTTTTCTTTTCCACTACGGCTGTATGGCGGTCAGCCTCGCTTTGCTGGCCGCCGGCTTTCTCAAGACGCGCGGCAAGAAGTGGAGCTAGGGGACGGGCGGGGACTTGCCCGCGCGCGCGCGGCACCCTAGAAGCACCGCATACAACGCACGAATTCGCCAAACGAGGACTTGTACCATGCGTGTTTATTACGATCGCGACGCCGACCTGAACCTGATCAAGGGCAAGAAGGTCGCCGTCATCGGCTACGGCAGCCAGGGCCATGCCCACGCGCTCAATATGCGCGATAGCGGCGTCAAGGACGTGGCTGTGGCGCTGCGCAAGGGCTCGCAAGGCGTGAAAAAAGCCGAAGGCGAGAAGTTCAAGGTCATGGAAGTGGCCGAGGCCGCCAAGTGGGCCGATGTCATGATGATGCTGACGCCCGACGAATTGCAGGGCGACATCTACCGCGA
>JBARCH010000423.1:0-3223 GCA_049793875.1 Pseudolabrys sp.
TCCCAATAGCGCGCGCGATAGATCGCTTTTGCGTCGTCCACCTTCATCGCGCGCACGTCGGCAGCAGTTGCGCCCGGCTTCACGTATTTGCGGTAGTCCGCTATCGTGATGCCGAAATTGGTCGGACCACCGGGATCTGACGGGTTGTTGCTATAGCCGCCTTCGTGCGCAAGCACGCGCGCGAGCGCAGCGCTGTAAGATGACGCGGACATGGGTTATCCTTGAATTGATTAGCGATCGCCACAATCGCTGCGGGCATAACGCTGATGTCGCGTACCTCGGGTGTGCCGCGGAAGAACGGAGCGCAGGCAGAATGGCGCGGGTTTTTGTATTAGGCGCCGCTCATCCGAATGGCGGCACATTTATGGCCTATCAGCTTGGCCGGATTCTGGAGTCGGGATTTGGCTACCAGCCTGTGGCCGTCCGCGTCGGTGCCGAGGTTTGGGACAAGACAAAACACCGCTACGAGCAGGAATTTCCGATCGTCTCGGTCCAAGACATGGAAGCAATCATCAGAAAGGACGATTTGCTGGTCGCGAACCCGTCGTTCTCGCGGCACATGTTTGGAATACGGATTCCCGGTAAAAAGATCTCTTACGTGCAGCATTTCAACAGTTTTTCGCTGCTCGACGGCCGTTTCGATCACTATGTTGCGTGCAGCAAATTCGTACAAAATTTCCTGCTTTCAACATATGGCATCTCAGCACCCGCTATCCCGCCTTATGTCGAAGCCGATACCGCGGTGCGAAGTCCTTGGACGGATCGAGCGGCCAATTCCGTCTTTACGTATCTTAAAGGGCCGCACAACATCGCCACCCTCTTTTTCGATCGACTGAAAGAGATTGTCGGTGCACGCGCGCAATTCGTCCACACCGTCAATGCAATGACCCTTTCACGGCATGATCTGTTGGAAAAAATTGCAGAATGCCGCTTCTTCCTCAGTTTATCGCCTGCTGAAGGATTCGGGCTGGTGCCTTTGGAAGCGATGTCAGTGGGCACGGCCGTGGTGGGATTGGATTCGTTTGGCGGCCGGCAATATTTTCGACACATGGAAAATTGCGCAGTCGCGAGCTATCCGAACATCGAGGAAGTCGCCGCTCACCTCATTATGCTTTGTCAGCAGACGAAAACCGCAATGGCCATCGCCGAACGAGGGCAGGAGACCGCAGGTCAGTACACGTACCAAAGGTATTCTGACGCGTGGACCTCCTATTTTACGCGAACCGTCGGACTTTTGCCGATCTCGTCTTATTAATCTTCAACGACAGTGATGCCATCGATCGCCGTGCGTCCCGCCGTTCATCAGCTATAAGCGAAGATCCAGACCTCGCCATCACCACCAGCGCCGCCCACTCCGGATATGGCGGTGTCTCGGGATGCGCCGCCACCGCCGCCGCCTCCACCGACAGAGCCGCCTTTTCCACCTGGCCCGCCGTTTCCGCTAGCGTTCGACATGCCGCCGCCACCGCCGCCACCACGGCCAAGGGTGGTCTGTTTGTCGAGACCGTTTCCACCGTTCGGGCTGCTGGTCGTGCCGCCCGCGCCGCCGCTTGCCAGCTTGCTGCTTCCGCCGATGCAGTAACCGTTCCCACCGTTTCCGCCCGGACGAGTGGCGCCGGACGTGACGATACCGCCGCCACCGGCTCCGCTGCCGGCTGCATTGGCCACCGCGGAGCTTCCGTTGATGCCGCCGGGGAGCGTCGCCGTGCCAGCACCGCCGTCCTGGCTTGCGAACATGGAAGCGGTACCTGTACCGCCAGCGCCATTCGATGTTCCGCCGCCCGCGCCCGGCAACCCTCCGCTGGCAAACAGCAGGCTGACGGCGCCGTCGGACACCGAACTGTAGCCGCCCACGGCTCCATCGCTGCCCGTGGCATTTCACGTGACTCCCACGCCGCCCGCTCCACCGGCGCCGACGACCACGGTGAGAGACGATCCGATATCGGCCGTTCGATATTCTTCCATTGCAATGCCGCCCGCGGCTCCGCCACCGCCGCCGGTCCGCGCCGACGTGTTGTCGCCCGCACCACCCGCGCCGCCACCACCGCCCCCGCCTGTGGCAACGATTTTGATGCGCGTCGCCCAGGCCGGCACGGCATAGGTGCCGTTCGTGCTGAACACCTCGACGTCCGAGCGATTAGGGCTTTTGCTGAAAACGCCGCTGCTGCCGTCGATGATGAACGCCTCGGTCCAGGTCGAACCGTCCGCCGACACCTTGCAGTGAAAATCGTCATCGCCAGTGAGCCCGATCTCGGCACGGCTGGAGAAATTATCCTGAAAGAGAAATGACAATGTATCGGCTGCCGCTTCCTTGCTGAGTCTGTAACGTAGCGTGCCGTCACCGCCTTCCGCCGTCATCCTGGCGGCGAACAACGCGTTGTTGAGTTTCACGCTCAACGGATTCGTGGCGTCGGCTGTCGTGCCGATACCGAGCAGTGTCATGTTGTTGAGCACCGCTGGCACCGCGACGGCATCGGTCCACGCGCTGCCGTTCCAGCCAATCATCGCGTTCTCGTCCGCCGCATAAGCGATCCAACCGGCTTGCGGAACGTAGAAATCCCAGCCGCCGTCCTGCCAGGCTGCGATGGCGTTGTCGTGGCCGGCCCAGCCCCCGTTCCGGTCGCCTTGACGATCCAGCGCTGACCCTCGGCTGGAGAACCCGGCGGCACGCTCAAATCGCGATCGAGCACGGCAAGCTGCACCAGCGCATCGAGAATGCGGAGCGCGTCATTATGGGTGACATGTTTTTGCGCCTGCGCGGCTTCGATGCACGGCAGGCCGAGATTTGTGGTGTCGGTCATGATTTCCGGATGTCAGGGAGGAAGAGTAGCCATTGCCGCAAAGCCGCGGCCGACGGTGGCGGAAAGTTGTGTAACGCGGATCGTCAGCGCTGCCTGCGGCGCGCCGAAGTCGGCGATCTCATCGGCGGCGGCATAAAGCGCGCCGGGCGAGAACACGTCGAGTGTTCGCACCACGTCGGCGCCGGAGAGAATATCGACATTGTATTCCTCGCTTGTTTCGCACAGCGGTATTTCGCCCTCCCAGCTATCGCCATCGAAGCGCGCACGCCGTATCCAGGTGAAAGTGACACCGTCGACGCCGCGCGTTGCCGCCAGGTGAACCGGCGCCAGCGGCCGCAAGGATGTCGCGTGCGGCGTCGCCTCGAGCGAAACCGTGCTCGCGTCGCCGATATCGCGATTGGCCGCGACGATACGTAATTGCA
>JBARCH010000424.1:0-2606 GCA_049793875.1 Pseudolabrys sp.
GCGTAACGGGCATTGGGCGTCGGACGCACGAGATCGAGGATGTGGCGCATGGGCACGCCGCCCCATTTTGCGACGCCCGACCATCCCTGAATGCAAAAATGGGTTGTGATCTGCTCTTGCTTCGGCATCGCCTTCAACTCGGCATAGGAGAACGTCCTCGGCGTTTCCACCAGGCCATCGACGCGGAGTGAAAAATTTTCAAATCCCGTCGCTACGAGCGCGTCAAACTCTGCCGATTTAGGCATGGTGCCGTTTGGCCAGAAATGAGGCGAGATATCATTCTCCGTCAATTGGCTGTTTGCGTCCCACCACTCGGTTAGCGTGTTGAAAGGCCACATCATGAACTCGCCGATCTTCTGAACGACGCGCGCGTAACGGATGGTGAACGGCGAAGCCCACCACCAGGTCACGCCGACCAGCACCATCGCTGGAATGAAAATCGCCAAGCCGCTCCAGGAGTTGTCGTTCACTCCGGCGAACATCATGTTCAGATTGACCCGTGCGCCGGTAATGAACACCAAGGTCACGTGGGCCAGGATGAAGAGCAGAAACCACCACATCGCCAGGAAGTGGATCGATCGAGCCCGTTGCCGGTTCAGCACTTTGCCGAACCAGCCCAGCCGGTTCGAGATCGCAGGACCCTGCATGAAGCCCGTCAGGATGGATGTGGGTGCCGCAACAAACACCGTGATGAAGTAGGCGAGTTGCTGCAGGCTGTTGTAGCGGGTCCAGCTTTCATCGACGGGGAAAGTAAGCGACAGGTATTGCAGCGCAGTCGAGACGGCGTTCGGGAACACTTCCCATGTGCTCGGCACCAGTCTCTGCCACTGGCCTGTCCAGAACAGCAGCACATAAATGACCAGGCCGTTGATGATCCACAACAGGCCGAAAGAGAAGTGCCACCAGCGGGCAAGGCCGATCGAGTGGCGGATTCCAGGAATACCGAGCCAGCCCGGCAGCGTCACCGAGTCGTCCTTCGCGGTCCAAATTCGCCCCGTTGGAACGGCCTTCTGAAAGCGAAACCAGTCGGCGCCGGGGGTGCAGTCGCGTTTCCAGTACAAGCGCGGATGGTCTGCGAGAATCTGGATGCCGGAGCGGATAATGAACGCCATAAAAAGAATATTGAGGAAGTGCTGCACGCGCAGCCACGCTGGAAATCCGGCAGTGACAGCTTGCGCGGATGGCGGGACGCCTGGGTACCGCACGAGGAACGCCTGCACCGCCGGCAACTCGCGCAATGCCTGAGCTACTGCCACACCGATGACGAGCAACACAAAACAGACGGGCAAAACCCAAAGTATGTTTATCCAACGGCTGCCAATCCTGATCCTCGGCACAACCCCGACTTGAGGCGGCAACCACGCATTCAAAAGCACACGGTCGTCGGCCGAACTCAGGTCCGATCCAATGGGATCGTGTGAGAGTGGAGCGGTGCGATCGATCGTCATACGGCCCCGGATGGCGTCATATTTTTGGTCATGTCGAGCGTCGACAAAATCTGCGCCACGATCTCTCGCGGCTTTGGCTCGATCGAGGCGACAATGGGCTTTTCGTCCAGCCCCGGCTCCTCGAGGGCCTCGAATTGGCTGTGCAGCAAGCTTCGCGGCATGAAATGTCCATGACGTGTGGCGATACGGCGCGCAATCAGTTCCTCGTCACCCTTAAGATAGACCAAACGGACGTCTGAACGATCGCCGATCAGGATATCGCGATAGCGGCGTTTCAACGCCGAGCATGCGATGACGCCGTGTTCATGCGACCGGCGCGCCTTGTCAATCCAGGCGGCGATTGCATTCAGCCACGGCCAACGGTCTTCGTCGGTGAGCGGAATGCCGTTGTGCATCTTTTCGACGTTGGAGGCCGGGTGAAACCAATCGGCGTCCTCGAACTCCCAGCGAAGACGTGAAGCGAGCATCGCCCCGATCGTCGACTTCCCGCATCCGGAAACGCCCATGACAATTATTATGGAAAGTTCGGAAGAAGGTGGGCCTTCCGCCGCTCGACGTTCAACGGACATCAATTCTCTCCTTCGGGCGTTGCCGCACGATCGGTGAACCAGTGAAGGCGCCCGCTCGGACGGATCATGGCCGCCGGCAACGTCGTATCTCCGGATCGCACGCGTGCAATAACGTCGCGCTTTCCCTGTCCTGTCGCCAGGAACGCGACGTCGCGGCTGCTGTTGAGCGCCGGATAAGTCAGCGTAATGCGCGGTTCGGAATTCGCGCCGATAGTCGCGACCGCCCAGCGCCGGGTTTCCTGCAGCGCCGGCTGGCCAGGGAACAGTGAAGCGGTATGGCCGTTTTCTCCAATTCCGAGCAGCGTCACGTTAAAGAGGGGCCGATGCGGCAAGAGCGTTTCGGAGCCGTAGAACTTCTTGAGCGTCGTTTCGTATGCGGCAGCGGCTTGCTCCGGCGACAAGCCCTCCGTCGGGATCGCGTGGATATTGTCCTCAGGACAGGGGACTCGCGAAAGAAAAGCTTCGCGCGCCATCCGATAGTTGCTGTCGCGATCGTTGTGCGGCACGAATCGTTCGTCGCCCCAGAACCAGTGCGCACGGCTCCACGGAAAGCGGGAGTTATATGTCGGTTCGGCGAGGCGTTCATAGA
>JBARCH010000425.1:0-7163 GCA_049793875.1 Pseudolabrys sp.
TTTACTGCCGGGGTCTTCGCCGGCTTCGTCTGCTTCTTTCCGCTTTCGCGCGCCAACGCTTCGACCTGGCGTACGTTCAAGCCTTGCTTGACGATATCGGCGGCGAGTTCTTCCGCGTTCGGCTGGCCGACCAACATGCGTGCATGGCCCGCCGAAAGCTGACCGGACAGCACATAAGCCTTGACCGCATCCGAGAGCTTGAGCAGCCGCAGCGTGTTGGCGACGTGGCTGCGGCTCTTGCCGACGATCTGCGCGACGTCGTCCTGACTGTGATTGAATTGATCCATCAGCGCCAGATAACCGCCCGCTTCTTCGATCGCGTTGAGGTCCTCGCGCTGCACGTTTTCGATGATTGCAAATTCAAGCGCCTGCGCGTCGCTCGCTTCCACCACCGCGACCGGGACGTCGTGCAATCCCGCGCGTTGCGCCGCGCGCCATCGCCGCTCGCCGGCAATGATTTCGTAAACATCGTTCTGTCCGCGCAACGCGCGCACGACGATCGGCTGAATGATGCCGCGCTCGCGGATCGACGAGGAAAGTTCTTCGAGTTCGGTTTCGGTGAAAGTGCGGCGCGGGTTGCGTGGATTGGCGCGCAGGTTTTCGATCGGCGCGCGCCGCGGCTTGCGCCCGTTGTCTGCCGACGGTGTTTCCTCGCCGACGTCACCGATCAGCGCGGCCAGCCCCCGCCCCAATCGCGAATGATCCGCCATTGCTGCCGCTCCTGAATTTCCCGCCACCATCGCCTCGTTTTTATTCCAAACAATTTTTCTTCGTCATTGCCGGGCTTGACCCGGCAATCCATCTTCCTGCGAGGACGGATGGATGCGCGCGTCGAGGCCGCTGATGACGACCGTCAACTCGCCTTCAGTTCCCGCTCGCGTTGGATGATCTCGGTGGCGAGACGCAAGTAGGCTTCGCTGCCGACGCATTTGAGATCGTACACCAGCACAGGCTTTCCATAAGACGGCGCTTCGGACACCCGAACGTTGCGGGGGATCACCGTCTCGTAAACCTTCGGCCCCATGAACTGACGCACGTCGGCAACGACCTGATTGGAAAGATTGTTGCGCGCGTCGAACATCGTGAGCACGATGCCGTGGATCGACAGTTGCGGGTTGAGGCTGGTCTTCACCTGTTCGACCGTCTGCAGCAACTGCGACAACCCTTCGAGAGCGAAAAACTCGCACTGCAGCGGAACGAGGATCGCATTCGCCGCGGCCATCGCGTTGATGGTGATCAGATTGAGCGAAGGCGGGCAGTCCACCAGCACATAAGTAAAGTCGGAGTCGTGCGTGCCGGCGTTAAGCGCAAGCAGCGACGTACGCAGGCGGAAGGCGCGGTCGCGCGCCTGGCCGATTTCGAGTTCGAGGCCGGAGAGGTCCATGGTCGACGGCGCGATGTGCAGGCGGGGTACCGCTGTCGGGACGATCGCGTTGCGCATCGGCACGCCGCCGGTGAGCACGTCATAGGTCGATGTATGGCGCGCACGGCGGTCGATACCGAGGCCGGTCGAGGCGTTACCCTGCGGATCGAGGTCGACGATCAACACCGTTTCGCCAATGGCGGCCAATGCCGTGCCGAGGTTGATGGCGGTTGTGGTCTTGCCGACGCCGCCCTTCTGGTTGGCGACCGCCAGGATGCGCGGCCGGACCGGTTCGCCCTTGCCGGCCTTCGGGTCGCCAGCCGGTTCGGGCTTGGCGAACGGAATCACCTGGGGACCAGGGGCGCGCTGTTCTGGCGGATTTTCCGGAATATCTGACATTTTCGATCCAGTTTCTGCCGAAGAAGTCGAGGTTAGCGCGAGTTTTTGGGCGAAAGAGCGCGGATCACGACGATACATCCGCCCGGGCTGGTGCGGCTAGGCACCTTGTCTGCTTGCAGCTTCCAATATTTAGCGGCTTCGGTCAATTCAGCATCTACATCTTGTCCCTTAAGGAATAGGCCAATGGCCCCCTGATCGATCAACTTAAAGGACTGATCACAAAGGACTTTTAGGGGCGCCAAAGCCCTCGCCGTGACCACGTCGGCGTTCCCGTCGAAGCTGTCCCCAAATTTCTCGATCCGCTCATGGTGCACCGTGGCCGGAAGCTTTAATTGCCGCACGGCCTCGCGCAAAAACGCGGCTTTTTTGCCATTGCTTTCAACGAGGTGGACCTGCCCTTCGGGCCGATCCACCAGCGCGCAGGCAATCGGAATAGCGGGGAATCCGCCGCCGGAGCCCAGATCGACCCAGGTTTTTGCCTGCGGGGACAGCGCCATAAGCTGCAACGAGTCGGCGATGTGCCGCGTCCAGAGTTGAGCAACCGTTGAATCCGCGACGAGGTTTGTCTTCTCCTGCCAGAGCAACAGCACTTCTACGAAGCTTTCGAGCCGCATTTCTGTTTCACGTGAAACAGAAATCAGCGCCAGAGCGCGCCTTTTATCGGCGCTTAGATCTGTTCGCGTGGTGTTTCCTGCGCTCAAGCGCGTTCCGCGGCGGGCTTCTTGCCTCGACCGCGGCGTACATGCGCAACCAAGAGCGTCAAGGCGGCCGGTGTTATCCCGTCGAGCCGGCCGGCCTGCCCGATCGTGCGTGGCCGGTGCGCTTGCAGTTTCTGCTTCACCTCATTCGAAAGGCCCGGCAGCGCGGCGTAATCGAGTTCATCCGGCAATTCGAAATTTTCGTCGCGCCGATAAGCTGCAACGTCTGCGGCCTGGCGCGAGAGATAGACGTCATACGTGGCATCGATCTCGATCTGCTCCGCAATAGTCGGCGCGAGTTCTCCGAACCGCGGCCAGATCCTTGCAAGATCGGCAATGGCGATATTCGGGTACGACAGCAATTCAAACGCCGTGCGGCGCTGTCCGTCCTTATTCAATGCGAGACCGCAGCGCTCCGCTTCTTTCGGCGTGACGGAAACCGATTTTGAGAATTCGCGCGCGTCGTTGAGCGCTGAATTTTTTGTCTCAAAGATTTCCGCGCGCACCTTTCCAACGCAGCCGATCGCAATTCCTTTTGCGGTCAACCGTTGATCCGCATTGTCGGCGCGCAACGCCAAACGATATTCGGCACGCGACGTGAACATACGATACGGTTCACTGACCCCACGTGTAACGAGATCATCGATCATCACGCCGATGTAGGCCTGCGCGCGATCGAAAATGATTTCGTCGCCCTCACCGGCTTGAGACGCCGCGTTCAAGCCAGCGAGAAGTCCCTGTGCCGCAGCCTCTTCGTAGCCTGTGGTACCGTTGATCTGTCCGGCCAAAAACAATCCACGCAAACGCTTCGTCTCAAGTGTGTGCTTGAGCTCGCGCGGATCGACATGATCGTATTCGATTGCATAGCCAGGACGAATGAAGCGCGCATTTTCCAGGCCGGGAATCGTCGCGACGAGTGCGTGCTGAACTTCTTCCGGCAGCGACGTCGAAATTCCGTTCGGATAAACGGTATGATCGTCGAGGCCTTCCGGCTCCAGAAATATTTGATGGCCGTCGCGCTCGCCGAACTTCACGATCTTGTCTTCGATCGACGGACAATAACGCGGGCCGCGCGACGCGATCTGTCCGGAGTACATCGGCGAACGGTGCACGTTGTCGCGGATGATCCGGTGCGTTGTATCGACAGTGCGGGTGATACCGCATTGGATTTGCGGATTGTCGATGCGCGCCGTCAGCATCGAAAAAGGCTCCGGCGGCTCGTCGCCTGGCTGCATTTCCAAAGCAGCCCAGCCGATCGTGCGGCCATCGAGCCGCGGCGGCGTGCCGGTTTTCAAACGTCCCAGCGCAAAGCCGATGCGCTCAAGCGTCTTTGAAAGACCTATGGCGGGCGCTTCGCCGACGCGACCGGCGGGAATCTGCGTTTCGCCGATATGGATAAGACCACGCAGGAACGTACCGGTCGTCAAAACCACCGCACCGGCCGTGAAAGAACGGCCATCTTTCAACGTGACACCAGAAGCGCGGCCGTTTTGGATGCTCAAATCATCGGCTTCGCCTTCGATCACATCCAGATCTGGCGTCGCACGAATGGCAGCCTGCACGGCGGCGGCATAGAGCTTGCGGTCGGCCTGGGCGCGGGGGCCGCGCACAGCAGGGCCCTTGCGGCGGTTCAAAACGCGGAATTGGATACCGCCCTGGTCGGCGGCACGGCCCATAAGGCCATCCAAAGCATCGATCTCACGCACCAGGTGGCCCTTGCCGAGTCCGCCGATGGCCGGATTGCACGACATGGCGCCAATTGTCGCAAACTTATGCGTCACAAGCGCGGTCTTGGCGCCCATACGAGCCGCCGCAGCCGCGGCTTCACAGCCGGCATGGCCGCCGCCGATAACGATGACATCGTAGTTTGCGCGCATGATTGGCCCAAAAGCAGGGCGTATCTAGCGGAGGCGGCGGCAGGGGTCAAAACAAAACCCGGGAAACCGGGGCGTTCCGGATTGTTTCACGTGAAACACATGCTCCTATAAGCCCCGATCCTCGGCCCCAGAGCACCCGAACTCCTAAAAAGACGAGGCGTCCTCACCCGCCACCCCGTCCCGAACTCGCTCGGACAAACAATTCAGGCGGACAGCCTACTTGCCGACGCAAAAGTCGCGGAAGATCACGTCGAGGATGTCTTCCACGTCCACACGGCCTGTGAGCTTGCCCAGGGTCCGGGTAGCGATCCGCAGCTCTTCGGCGATGAGATCGTCGTGACCGGTGACCTCCTGGCTCGCGGCGCGCTCCAGCGCGGTCTTTGTCGTCTCCAGCGCCTGCCGATGGCGCTCCCGGGTGACCAGCGCCGGCTCGCCACCAAGATAGGCGGCTGCCTGAGTGCCCAAAGCCACCAGCAAGCGCTCAAACCCATCGCCGGTCATGGCCGAAAGAGTGAATGCTTGCTCATTATCAGTGAATACAGATTCATTACTAGGTGTTAACCGATTGTTATCATTGTTTCTTATGGATTCTTTAAGCTCGAATTTACCTTCATTCTTTCCAATATTAGACACAATATATTCATTTGTTTTCAATCTGCCTGCCGTCAGGTCGCTTTTGTTAATAACCAGCCAGACCGGCCGATCGGCCGGCAGAGTATGGTTAACGAAGGCCGATTCCGAGGCTTCGACGACCCACAGCACGAGATCCGCGCCGCTTGCGCGCTCACGGGCGCGCTTAACACCCTCCATTTCCACCGGATCGGCGGTTTCCCGGATGCCGGCGGTATCCAGAAGCGTCACCGGGTAGCCGTTCAGGTCGAGATGCACCTCGATCACGTCACGCGTCGTTCCGGCGTAAGGCGAGACGATGGCCGCCTCGCGCCGCGCGATCCGGTTCAAAAGCGTCGATTTTCCGGCGTTCGGCGGCCCGGCTATAGCCACCACCATGCCTTCGCGCAGCCGCTCCCCGCGCCTTCCGTCGGCCAATGCACCAGCAATTTCCGCCGCCAGTTCGCGCGCTGCCTTCACCGCCGGCGCGGCCAGGTTTTTCGGCACGTCGCCTTCGTCGGAAAAATCGATGCCGGCTTCGATCAGTGCCAAGGCCTCGATCAGCCGTTGCCGCCAATTTTCGGCGCGACCGCCAAGCAGACCCCGCATCTGCTGCAATGCCTGCCGTCGCTGCGCCTCGGTTTCGGCCATCACCAGGTCGGCGAGGCCCTCGACCGCGGTAAGGTCGAGCTTGCCGTTCTCGAAGCCGCGGCGGGTGAACTCGCCGGCCTCGGCCGGACGCAGTCCGTCAATGGCCGATAGCGCGGCGAGTGTCGCAGCGATCACCGCCCGGCCGCCGTGCAACTGCAGTTCGGCCACGTCCTCGCCGGTCTCGCTCTTCGGTGCGGGAAACCACAGCGCCAGCGCCTCGTCGATCATCTCGCCGGTCCGCGGGTCGCGGATGCGCGCGAAGGCCCCTTTACGCGGCTCGGGCACGCGGCCCATGACCGCGCGCAACGCCGTCTCGGTCATCGGCCCCGAAATGCGGATGACGGCGATCGCCGCCGGCGGCCGCCCGGAAGAGAGCGCAAAGATCGTGTCGCGGAGGATGTCGGACATTGCGGCGCAAGCAAGCGCCACGGGGAGGGCACGTCAAGGGGCGCGTAAATTCCACGATAATTCGCAAAGGCGCGGGCCATGCCCACTGTCGGGTATTTCCGGTTGAGCCTAAATTACTTCCAACCAAAACGCGCCAACGCCGCGTCACGCAACAGACAAATCTCTGGAAGACGGGGACAACGTCATGCGTAAATCATTGCTCGCCACAACCATCGCCGCCACCGCAATTTTCCGCTACTCAGCGTCACCGAGCATCGCGCAACAAGATACCGACCAGAAATTCGGCACGGTTCATTTCGCGACCTCATGTAACGACACCGCGCAGCGCCGCTTCGATCGCGCGATGCGCTACCAGCATTCGTTCTGGTATCGGGCATCGAAGGACATTTTCGAGGAAACGCTCAAGGCCGATCCCCAATGCGGCATCGCCTATTGGGGCATCGCGCTTTCGCTTCTTAACAATCCGCATAGCCCGCCGCCCGACAAGAATCTTCCGCTTGGGCTTGCCGCCATCCAGAAGGCGAAGGCGGTCGGCGCCAAGACGCAACGCGAGCGCGACTTCATCGATGCGCTGGCTGTCATGTATGCCGATTACGACAAGATCCCGCATTCGGCGCGCGTGCAGGCCTATCTCAAGGCGATGGAAGCGCTGGCCGCAAAATATCCCGACGACGACGAGGCGCAGATATTCTACGCCATCACATTGAACGTCGCGGCCTCACCGGCCGACAAGACTTATTCCAACCAGCTTAAAGGCGCGGCAATTCTGGAGCCAATTTTCAAGCGGCAACCCTACCACCCGGGCATCGCACATTATCTCATTCATCTCTACGACTATCCCGCCATCGCAGACAAAGGAATCGAGGCGGCCCGGCGTTACGCCAAAATCGCGCCGGCCGCGCCGCATGCGCAACACATGCCCTCGCACATCTTCACGCGTGTCGGTCTTTGGAGTGAGTCGATCGCCGCCAATACGGCGTCCGCGCGCGCGGCGAAAGCCGACAAGGAATACAGCGATCAAATGCACGCGCAGGATTATCTGGTCTACGCCTATCTGCAACTGGGTGAAGACAAGAACGCAAACGGGATCATTATGGACATGGCCGCCACGCCTCCCAATGATGGTTTCGGGGCAGCCTTCGCCGGCGCCGCTTCGCC
>JBARCH010000426.1:0-7540 GCA_049793875.1 Pseudolabrys sp.
GGCAAGTACTGCCTGCAGCCGACCGGTTCTTCGAGTTCTATGGATTGCAAGTTCGCCAGCATGGCCGCCTGCCAGAAGGAAGCGAAAGCAAAGAACGGAAACTGCATTCCCAATTCGAAGTCCGGCACGACCGGCATGAAATAGTTCCGATTCGGCGGATCTAAATTGCGATCCCGCGCCGGCTTCGCCGGCGCGGATTGTCGTTGCATAGCCGGCACGCGATTCAATTCTTCCACAATGCGGAACGCTCACGGGGAGCAATTCGTTACCAATCCGATTACGCGTCACACAGCGAGAGGAAAAAACATGGACAAGGATCGCATCCAGGGTTCGGCCGACCAGGCCAAAGGAAAGATCAAGGAAGTTGCCGGCAAAGTAACCGGCGACAGCAAGCTCGAAACGGAAGGCAAAGCGCAGAAGGCTGCAGGCAAGATTCAAAATGCAGTCGGCGGCGTGAAAGACAGCGTGCGCGAAGCGGTGGACGACTAACGCCCGCCCAAGCCTGAACCGACGCGGAAGCCCGGCCTCGCGCCGGGCTTTTCGTTATTCGCGGCGTCCAAAATGGAATAACAAGTGGTGACAGCAAGGAGGCACGCGCTATGGACGCCACGCCTGCGAACTACAAGGATTTGAAACTCAAACTCGATGGCCTGGTGCCGCCGGGGCACGGCTTTCACCGCAATCTCTTGTTCGACGCGCTTTATGCCTCGCTGCCGCGCGATCCGCAGGTCAAGGTACAAATCTATAATGCGGAGATCGTGCCCGGCGGCTTCACCAACTGGCATTGCCACAACGGCGCGGCATTCTTCGTCGCCCTACAGGGCCAGTTTGAGGCGCATTTTCAAGAAGGCGTTCTGGTTCGGGCCAAGGCCGGCGAAGGCTATTCGGAACCGATCGCCAAATTCCACCGCGGCCACAATCCGCATCCCGAACTGCCCTATCTCTGCGTCGGTCTGTGCTTTACCCCGCCGGACCGCGAGCACGTGACCAACTCGGTCGAGCGGCCGTGGTAGGCCGCCGCGCCAAATCAAGGCGATTTTAGGGAACCGCGCGACGGCCGCGCGGTTGTCTTGTCAAATTCAGAATGGCTGGCTGAGGACAAGACATGAAGATCTTCACGATACTCGCCGCGCTTGCCGCGCTTCTTCTTTATGGGCTGTCGTTATCGGCCGTGCCGGCTGACGCCGCGAGCGGCCGTGGGCCATTCTGCCGCCAGGCGCGCGGCGCCACGACGCTCTATTGCACTTATAACTCGATGGCCGAATGCGAATACGACGCGAGGCCGGCCGGCGACGCCTGTGCGCAAAATCCGCACCGGCCTCGTCATCGTGCCGGGTGACCTTGCGCCTACGAGGCCGCCGGTAAGCTCTACCGCCGAACAGTTCGGAATTGTGACAGCGCTGGGCGTCAGCACGGCTTTGCGTCCAGTGTATCGCAAGAAGGGCGAGCCTCCGCCCGCCCCTCTCAAGCCCGAGACGATAGTCTGCTACGCGCGCACTTCCTGTCTTTGGAAGGTGACGTAACTTGCGACGAACAGCAGGATCGTCGCTGCCACAAGTCCGACGATCTGCGGCCAGGCGATCAGCACGCTCTCACCGAGCGGCAACGGCGCGCCCATCACCGCGCCCTGCAACTGGCTGATATAGACCGGGCCGAGCGTGCGGGTGGTGGGATCGAGCAGCGCCAGCACGGTTTCGCCGAACAGTGTCGATGGCGACAGCCGCGCCAGCATTTGCGCGCCGGTCACCAGCAACGCTTCGTTGTCGGTCGGCAGAATGGCTTCCGCGACGCCCGGCGCCAGCGCCGGCCAGATGACGGTGAGGAACAGCCACAGGCCAAGCGTCACCAGCGCCGCCGTCGCCGGCGACCGGAATACGACCGAGAACAACATCGCCAATGCGAGCCACACACCGGCGTAGGCGATGGTGACGAGCAGAAATACCAGCGCACGCCCCATCTCTTCGCCACCCGGCGGCACGCCAAGCATGATCAGGCCAAGACCGATCACCAGCAGCCACAGTGCGATCAGGCTGATCGACAAGGTCGCAAGACCCGCGATGAATTTTCCGAACAGCAACGCATCGCGATAAATCGGCTGCGAGAGGATGCGCGAGAGCGTGCGATTATTGTGCTCGCCATTGATCGCGTCGAAGCCGAGCCCGATCGCCATCAGCGGCACCAGGAAGCCAAGGAAGGCGACGAATGACGGCAACGGCGCGCGCGCAGTCGTGAACAGCCGCAGGAACAGGAACGGATCTTCGGCGGTGACGTTGCGCACCTGCTGGATCGCGGCGTAGACCGCGGCCAGCGCGGTCAACACCACCAGCCATTCGAGAACGCGCATGCGCGCGCTGGTAAGATGGTCGGACAATTCCTTGAGCACGACCACGCCGAGTCCGCGCCACGGAGAACCCTCGCGCCGCGTATTTTCACGCTGCATGACGAGGCTCCACTGGCTTCACACTCTGGAAATAACGCGTGTAGATGGTTTCAAGGCTCGGCTGATCGAAAGCGAGGCGCTTGAGCCTCGCCCCCGCTGCAACCACCTCCGCCGCTGCCTCCGGACGCACGTCGCGGTCGCACAGCAACCGGAAATGCCCTTCCGACGGCTCCTCGACGCCGCGCACGCCGGGAATAGCACCGAGACGCAATGCCAGATGCGGCCCCTGCTCGGCTTCTACCTGGACGGCAAAACCGCCGCCGAGCACCTGACTGCCCAATTCGGCAACCGTGCCGAGAAGCGCAATTTTGCCGGCGCTGAACAGCGCCACGCGGTCGCACACGTCCTGCACGCGATCCAGAAGATGCGACGACAGCAGCACCGTAACGCCTGCGGCCTTCAGGGAGCGGATCAGTTCGAGAAATTCGACGCTCGCCTGCGGATCGAGGCCATTCGTCGGCTCGTCGAGGATGGCGACCTGCACGTCCTTCATGATGATCTCGGCAAGGCCGAGACGCTGGCGCATGCCGCGTGAGAACGCGGCAACGCGCTTACGCCCGACATCGTCGAGGCCGACGCGCGCCAACGCGGCGGCGATGCGCTGATCGCGCTCCGCCAGAGGAAGGCCGATCAGCCGTGCGGTATAATGCAGGTTCTCGGCGGCGCTGAGGTGATCGTAAAAGCCGACAGCGTCCGGCAGATAGCCGACGCGGCGCTTCACCGCCAAAGGCTCGCGCGCCGGATCGTGGCCGAGCACGCGCACCTTGCCGTCGCTGATGTCGCTCAAGCCGAGCATCATCAGGATTGTCGTGGTCTTGCCGGCGCCATTTGGGCCGAGCACCCCGAAGATTTCCCCGCTCCCGACCGTAAATGAGATGTGGTCGACAACGGTTGTCTTGCCATAGCGTTTGGTGAGGCCCGTTGCCTCAATGACATTGTCGCTCATCGGCGGCCGAACCTTGCGACCGCGCCGACCATGATCAGCAGAGCCGCACCGATGATGCCGACGCCCGCGATACCCCATGCCGTCGAGGTCGTGACGGTTACGCGGAATTGCGTGTTGGCATTCTCGCCCCGCGAGGAGGCATTGAGCGTCGTGACGTAGTCGCCGGCGATCGCCTTCGCGGTCGGGCGCACCAGCGCCTGTACTTCCTTGTGCTGGTTCGGCGGAATGCGGTCGATAATCTTGGGCTCGAACGTCACCTTCCAGCCGCTCGGCGCATTGCCCGACAATTGCACCTGTTCGGCCGGTGCGGTGCCGGTGTTGGTGACCACGATCGGGATCGAGGTTTCGGCGCCGGCCGTCGCGCGTGCGCTCAAGAGCCCTTCCCGGCCGGCAAGTTCAAGCTTCGGCTCGCCGGTGACGTCGAGCTTGAGATCGGCCGTTGCATGGGCGTCTTCAGCGCCGATGCGTGCCGTGACTTTATAATGGCCGGCATCGATGGTGTTGGGCGGCACCACTTTGAGCTTCACATCCTTGGTCTTGCCGGCATCGACCGGGATCGCGGTCAACTGCTGGCTGCCATAGGCCTCCGTGAAAGAGGTATCGAAATTGCGCGGCGCCTGTGCCGCAAGGCTCACGAGCTCTTTCTTGCCGCTATCGTTCTTGATGGTGAGCGTATATTCGAAGCTCGAACTCGAAGAGCCGCGCAACTCGGGCAATTGCGGTTGCAAGGACAGTTTCGCGGGCAATTCCTTCGCCAGCGTCACAGCCACCGGCAAGGCGACTTCGGCATTCGTCCCCTTGGCATTGATCGTAAGCGTCTGCGTTCCAATCTTGGCGTCCTTCGGCACATCGAGCCGCAGGTCGAGCGACACGCTTGCGTCGGTCGCGGGCATCGCCGCGGCGACTGGCTGACCGCCGCCGAGCAGCGTCGCAGTCCAACCCGCGGGAACGCCCGCCACAGTCAACGCCAGGCGTTCGGGCGCAAGCGCATAGTTTTGCAGCCGCAGACTGATGGTCGACGTCGTGCCGGGCCGTACCGTGACCGCCGGATAGTCGGTCAGCAGATAAAGGCCCTTCACATCGCGATTGGCGCTGTCGGCGGCGACGGCCGGGATGGAAAGAGCAAAAACTGCGGCAACTGCCGCGATCAATCGGTAGTTCATGGGCGTCAAACTCCGTGCCGGGACCCCTTATGTCCCGCCAGACGCCGCCCCCGAAAATGAAGACACGGTTGAGAGCCGTGAAAAGAGACTCGATGTCTCGCGCCGAATAATGACGAAAATACGGAACCTATGGCAATCCATGCGGGGTGCGGCAGAATGTCGACATCGCCGGGTCAAACTTTGCGCACGTCTGGCCAATCCGGTTCGTTGCCTTGCATGATCCAGGATTCCTTCAGCGCCGCCGCGCGCCATTCGGTCCAGGCCGGCAATTCCATGACGGCATCCATGTACGCTCGCGATGTCGGACGGACATCGATCATGTAAGTATGAAAGCGCGACACCACCGGCGCATACATGGCGTCGGCTGCGCTGAAAGCACCAAACAGGAATGGTCCGCCTTTGCCGAACCGGTCGCGGCATTCCGTCCAAAGCGCATCGATGCGACGCGCATCGTCGTAGACCTCGGGCGGTTTTTCCCGTTTCGCCGGAGGCGTCCACATATTCATCGGACAATTGCGCCGCAGCGCCACAAAGCCGGCATGCATCTCACTCGAGATGACGCGCGCATGGCCGCGCGCCGCGACATCGGCTGGCCAAAGCCCTTTTTGCGGAAAGCGTTCAGCGAGATGTTCGAGAATCGCCAGCGATTCCCAAATTTTGATGTCACCATCGACCAGCACCGGAACCTTGCCGGTCGGCGAATAGTGCAGCACGCGATCGCGGCTGCCCGGCTCGTAGAGCGGGATCAATTCTTCGTCGAAAGGAATGCCCGCCACTTTCATGGCGATCCAAGGCCGTAACGACCACGAGGAATAGTTTTTATTGCCGATAATGAGCTTTAGCGTCATCGCGCGTCACGTTTTCTTCGGCTCTTCCGGCGGCGTCACCGGACCGCCGGCTTTTTTCCAGTCGCCGAAGCCGCCTTTGATATGGGCGACAGGCTTCAATCCCATGCGCTGCGCGGTCTGCGCCGCCAGCGCCGAACGCAAGCCGCCGGCACAGAAGAACACGAAGCGCTTGTCCTGTGCGAATATCGGCTTGTGGTAGTGCGTCGCCGGGTCGATCCAGAATTCAAGCATGCCGCGCGGACAATGGAAGGCACCGGGTACCTTGCCGTCGCGCTGCAACTCGCGGATGTCCCGGATATCGACCAGAACGACGTCGTCGCGGCCGGCGAGCTTGATCGCCTCCTCGGCAGTAAGCGTCTCGACCTCGCGCTCGGCCGCGTCAACCAGCGCCTTCGATCCCGTGGTGATGCTTTGCGTCATGGAACGGTCTCCTCCGCGCAATCGTGGCAGAGCTTAAAGCCGTGCTCAAGCGGCGGGAACAGTTGCCGGGAATCACGCGAGCGGGCACGATACGGCTGGCGGGGACTCCCACAATGGTCGATTTCGGCATTCCGGATATTTTGGCGCTGGCCTGGTTCGTCGGCGCGTGGGTCGCCTATTCGCTCGCGATCGAAAAAACAGCGAAGGGCAACAACGGCCTCAACGCACTGATGAACGGCTACCGCGACGAATGGATGGACCGCCTGCTCGGCCGCGAGATGCGCATGGTCGATGCGCAGGTTACCGCCGCTCTGCAGAACGGCACGGCTTTTTTTGCCTCGACATCCTTGATTGCGATCGGCGGCACGCTGACGGTGCTGCGATCCTCCGATCAGATCATCGACCTCGTGTCGGCTCTGCCGTTCGGCGGCCAGCAGTCCGCCGCGCTGTGGGAAGTGAAGATGCTCGGGCTTACCGTCATCTTCGCTTACGCCTTCTTCAAGTTCGCGTGGTCCTATCGCCTCTACAATTACGTGGCGATCATGGTCGGTGCCGCGCCGCCGGTCGCCGAAAAGGACACGGCCGACGCACGCGCGTACGCGCACCGCACATCGCAAATCTGCGCGGACGCCGGCCGCCATTTCAATCGCGGCCAGCGCGCGCTGTTCTTCGCGCTCGGCTATCTCGGCTGGTTGCTGGGCCCCGTCCCGCTCGCGCTCACAACAACCGCGGTGCTGATCGTCATGTGGCGCCGGCAATTCGCATCGGATTCACGCAAGGCATTCTCCGCCACGCCGCCGGGTCCTTGAGCGGCGGTCAGCCCATTCCCATCAACACGGCGATTGCTGCAACGATCAGCACAGCCAGCGTCACGGCCACCATCGTAACGGCTTTCTCGCGGCGCGAGGCAACGAGCGCATGGTCCTGATCGGCCACAGCGGCAGCCGGCGTTGCGGCCGGAAAGATAGAATGTGTGTCGATTGCCATCGACGATTCCCCTGGTTGGAGGCACCGCTTTACGGTGGTGCGCGAGCACGCGGACGCGAACCCGGGCACGAATCGCCCTTCAGCGACATTGAGGATACTGCCCGTGCCGCTCTCGTACAATCAACGCGCGAAGATTGGCCGCGTTTCCAATGGGACGCCGCCCATGCGGATGGCACCGTCGAGGTTGTCAGGCCAAGACCCGGTCAGTAGTCTCACACGCAAGCACAAAGCCTAGAGCAAACATAAAAATTCGGGGAGGATCGCCATGTTGAAATCGGTATTCGGACGCCTGACGGCGCGCGCGCTGATCGGATCGTTCGCCGCACTTGCCGCCGGCAGCTTTGCCGTCACGGCCGCCAGCGCCCAGGACACTGTTCGCATCGGTCTTCCGACCAAGACCTATTATCCGACCATCATCGCCGAGACCGCGAAGCGCCAGAAGCTGTTCGAGAAGGAAGGCATCAAGGCGGAGCTGACGATCTATCGCAGCGGCGCGGAGACGTTCGAGGCGATGGCCGCCGGTGCCGCCGATCTCATTCTCGACGCGCCGTCGCTGCCGGCCGCAGGCCGCAGGAAGGGCGTGATGTCGAAGCTCGTCGCCAATGGCTCGATGGGCGATTTCGGCTGGCAGCTCATGGTGCTGGCGAAGTCGCCGCTCGAAGTCAGGGATCTCAACGGCAAGAAGGTCGGCATCACTTCGGCGGGCTCCGGCTCTGACCTGCTGGCGTTGTGGACC
>JBARCH010000427.1:0-4598 GCA_049793875.1 Pseudolabrys sp.
ACCTCGGATGTCGAGACGTTTTCGCCTTTCCAGCGGAAGGTGTCGCCGATCCGGTCGACGAAATAGAAGAAACCGCTGGCGTCCTTGCGCATCAGATCGCCAGTGCGGAACCAGGCGTCGCCTTCCTCGAAGACGTTACGCAGGATCTTGCGTTCGTTTTCGCCCTTGCTGGCGTAGCCCTCAAAGCGCGCCGCCGGTTTCGACGGATCGTGGATGATCTTGCCGATTGCTTCGCCTGGCTCATTGACGGCGCACCTGATGCAAAAGCCCTGCGCGTCGCGCACCGGCCGTTCGGCCTCGACGTCGAAACGAACCAGCGCGGTCGGGAAACGGTGTGCGAGAAACCACGGGATGCGGCCGATCGCGCCGGCCTGATCCTCGAAGTTGAACATCGTCACGTTGCCCTCGGTCGCGGCGTAGAATTCGAGGATGTGCGGAATATTGAATCGCGCCTTGAATTCATTCCAGATGTCGGGCCGCAGGCCATTGCCGCAAACGAGGCGCAATTTGTGGCGCGTCTCATTTGGATTCGGCGGCGTGTGGAGGAGATAGCGGCAAAGCTCGCCGATATACTGGAACAGCGTGCACTCGTTGCGCGTCACGTCGTCCCAGAATTCGCGCGCCGAAAAACGTTCGCGGATCACGACCGACCCGCCGTTGACCAGAACGGAGCCGGTCGCCGCCAGTCCGCCGGCGGTGTGGTACATCGGCAGGCAGTCGTACATGCGATCGGCGCCCGTCGTGCCCATCACGCCCGCGAAGCCGAACGCGGCCAGCATCACGCGGTAGTGGTTGATGTTCGCCGCCTTCGGCATGCCGGTCGTGCCCGATGTGTAGATGTAGAGCGCGGGGTCCTCGATGGTGAGCGGCACGCGCTCGTTCGCTTCCAGGGCCGTTTCGCCGAACGCTTCGATGGCGATGTCGACGCGCTGCCGTTCGCCGGGGCCATGCAGCCAGACATTCGGCTTGCTTTTCAACTCCGGTTCGATGGTCTTGAACGCGCTCATCAGTTCGGACGCGACGATGACGTGTTTCGGCGCGACCACGTCGATGCAGTGGGCGAGGGATGCGCCGACGAGGTTCGTGTTGATGAGCGCGACCGTACCGCCGGCATGAATGATGCCGATCCAGATGGCCATGTATTCCGGCCGGTTCGGCATCAGCAGACAGATTGTCTCGCCCTTGTCCAGGTTCTGCGCTTGCGCCCAGCGTGCATATTGGTTGGCGCGCTGGTTGAGCTGGCGATAGGTGAACGTTTCGTGCGTGCCGATCAGCGCAGGTGCATCGCCGAAGCGCGCGGCCAGGTCTTCGACCACGTGCGGAAACACGCGCGCCGGATTCTTCGCAATCGGCGTCGTCATCTTGAGCGCACGCAGCGCGCCCTTGAGATAAATGACGTCGCCCTTCAGGCGGGCAAGCAGACCCATGCGGTGATTCCCCCGAACCCGGCCAGCATCGGGGACTTGCGGCGAAGTGACAAGATGCCTAGCGGTCGGCGCCGCCGAAGGGCACCAGCGGATTGTCCGTAAGCGCCGCGCGGTCGGGCTGATCGGGCGCGGCCGCACCGGTGAAGGCATTGAACAGCTCGCGGATTTTGCGCTCTTCGAGGTCGCGGGTGATGAACACCAGCCGGGTGCGATGGTCGTCGTCGGGCCAGCTTTCGAGCCGGGCGGTCGGGTGGAAAATATGCTGCACGCCGTGCACGACGACGGGCGTTTCCGGCATTTCGGCGAGTTTCACGATGCCTTTGACGCGCAGCAGGTTCGGCCCGTATTGCGCGCGCAACAATTCGAGAAACATCTCCAGCGTGCCGGCCGGAATCGCGGCATCGGCGGTGACCGCGAAGGCCGTGATATTCGCGTCGTGGCGATCGTGCCGGTTCTTGTCATGGTGATGGTGATGATGGTCGTGCGCGCCGGTATATGCCTCCGCGGCGAGCCATTTCTTCACGTCGGGGATTTTCCGCTCCGGGTCGTACAGGCCGCAATTGAGCAATCGCTCCGCCGATGCCTCGCCTTTCGCCGCATCGAGGATCGCCGCCGCCGGATTGAGCGCGTGCAGGCGCGAGACGATGTGCGCGTGTTGTGACGCGTCGGCCAGGTCGGTTTTCGTCAGCACGATACGATCGGCGACGGCAGCCTGTTTTACCGCTTCGGGGTGTGCGTCGAGCGTGGCTGCGCCATTGACCGCATCGACGACCGTTACGACGCCGTCGAGACGGTAACGCATGACGAGATAAGGGTGCGCCATCGCCGTGTGCAACACTGGCGCCGGATCGGCGAGGCCGGTGGTCTCCAGCAGCACGCGGCGGAACGTGCAGCGGCGGTTGTCGAGATCGCGCAGCAGCGTTTCCATCGCATCGACCAGATCGCCGCGCATGGTGCAGCACAGGCAGCCGCTTTGCAGCAGCACCATGTTGTCGCCGACGTATTCGACCAGCAGGTGATCGAGGCCGATTTCGCCGAATTCGTTGATGATGACGGCGGTGTCGGAAAGCGCCGGATCTTTCAGCAGCCGATTGAGCAGGGTGGTTTTGCCGGCGCCAAGAAAGCCGGTGAGAACGGTCAGTGGGATCGGGACTGCCGGGCCGCGCGCGGCATTTGCGCTCATTGCTTGGCCGCTGCGGCCTTCGCCTTCGGCTTTGCAGATTTGGCCGCAGCCTGTTTCTGCTTCTTCTTGTGCTTGGCCTTGCCGGCGGCCTGGGCGGTCTGGTCAACCGAGTCGGGGTGATTGGCGGGACCGGTGAAAACGACGACCGGTGGCTGCGTCTCGACCGGCGGGCCGAGTACGTATTTTCCGGCCGGCGGCTTCAGGTTGGAAAGCGCAAAGGTCGGCGATGCCGAATTCGTATCGCCGGCCGCGACGACACCTTCCTCTTCTTCGTTGTTGTCTTCCGATGGCGGCTTGCGGCGATGTGGCCCGCACATCTCGTCGCGCAGGTTCGCAGGTTGCGCGTCGATGGGCGCGAGTTCGTTGACAGTGCCGAGCGACGGCGTCAGCCAGGAGAGGCCGCCGCTGTTGAATCCGTTCTCGAGCAGTTGCGCGGCCTTCTGCGTCCGCACCGCACCTGAATAAGCGCCGAGGATGACGGCGATCAACCGTCGTCCGTTGCGTGTCGCGGTCGCGACCAGATTGTAGCCCGAGGCGCAAATGAAGCCGGTCTTCATGCCGTCGGCGCCCGGATAGCGGTCGATCAGTTTGTTGTAGTTGTGAATCACGCGATTGCCGTAGCGGATCGCCGAGATGTGCCAATAATCGTTGTATTGCGGAAATTCGAGAATCAGCGCGCGGGCGAGGATGGCCAGATCGCGCGCCGACGTCACGTGGCCCTCGGCCGGCAGTCCGTTCGGATTGACGTAATGCGTTTGCGTCATTCCAAGACGCTCTGCATTGGCATTCATCAGGTCGGCGAACTTCTCGATCGAGCCGCCGACGCCTTCCGCGATCGCGACGGCGATGTCGTTGGCCGATTTGACCATCATCATCTTCAGCGCGTTATCGATCGTGACGGTGGTGCCGAGCCTCAACCCCATCTTGGTCGGTTGCTGCGCGACCGCGTCGCGCGTCACTGTGATCAGGGTGTTCATCGAAATGTGGCCGGCCTTCACCTCGCGCAGCGTCGTGTAGGCGGTCATGATCTTGGTGACGGAAGCCGGATACCAGGGATAGGTCGCGTTCTCGGCGTGCAGCACCTTGCCGGTTGCGACATCGACGAGAAGCTGCGCCTCCGCGCTGGCGCGTGTAGCGCCCGCAAGAGAGAGGGCGCCGGCCGCAAAGGCCAGGGTGAGGGCATAGAACGTAGAACGAAAGATCGAGGCGCGCGGTCCGGTCATCGGCTCGGTCGTCGGAATTGGTTGGGTTCCACTGGCGGCAAAGCTAGGGTATCCAACTTCGGACGGGACGCAAAGTTGCCCCAGCCCTGCAGAACCAAGGGGACTCCCGCTCTTCGCCGATGAAAGCGACCAAAGTTCGGCAAAGGAGACTGCAATGACCGCAGCAATCGTCGGTTGGGCCCACACCCCTTTCGGTAAGCTTAATGGCGAGACGGTCGAAAGCCTGATCGTCCGGGTGGCCGGGGAGGCGCTGGCCGATGCCGGTATTGCGGCCAAGGACGTGGACGAGATTGTGCTCGGCCATTTCAACGCAGGCTTCTCGCCGCAGGACTTCACCGCATCCCTGGTGTTGCAGGCTTCCCCCGATCTGCGATTCAAGCGCGCGACGCGGGTGGAGAATGCCTGCGCCACGGGCTCGGCTGCGGTGCATCAGGGCATCAGGGCCATCGAAGCACGCGCGGCCCGCATTGTGCTCGCCGTCGGCGTCGAGCAAATGACAACGACGCCCGGGCCCGAGATCGGCCGCAACCTGCTCAAGGCATCGTATGTACGCGAAGAGGCCGACATCGACGGCGGCTTTGCCGGCATCTTTGGCCAGATTGCCGCACGCTATTTCCAGAAATACGGCGACCAGTCGGACGCGCTCGCGATGATCGCCGCCAAGAACCACAAGAATGGCGTGGGCAATCCTTACGCGCAGATGCGCAAGGATCTCGGTTACGATTTCTGTCGCACCGAAAGCGAGAAGAATCCTTTCGTCGCGGG
>JBARCH010000428.1:0-4891 GCA_049793875.1 Pseudolabrys sp.
CGCGAAGGCCGAGCCGTTGTTACCGGTCTGCGAGGTGTAGGCGTATAGAACCTCGGTGAAGCCATGCGGACCGGCGTTAGCCGTGGAAGCAACCGCCGGCGGATAGATCACGGCAACCGCTGTCCAGCCGAGATACATCAGCGGCAGGATCAAGATGGCGAGCATCGCCATCTTCACTTCCTTGGCCTCGATTTTCTTGCCTACATATTCGGGCGTTCGTCCGACCATCAGTCCCGCAACGAAAATCGTGACGATGACGAACAGCAGCATGCCGTAGAGGCCGGCACCGACTCCGCCGACGATGATCTCGCCGAGCTGCATGTTGATGAGCGGAATCATGCCGCCAAGCGCGGTAAATGAGTCGTGCATGGCGTTGACCGCCCCGCAAGACGCCGCGGTTGTGACGACGGCAAACAGCGCTGAGGCGACGATGCCGAAGCGCATTTCCTTGCCTTCCATGTTGCCGCCGGCAAGACCCAGCGAATTCAGCAGATGTGTGCCTGATGCTTCGGCCCAATAGGTGACGAAGACGCCGGCAATGAACAGAACGCCCATCGCGGCAAGGATCGCCCAGCCCTGGCGCCGGTTGCCGACCATGCGGCCGAACACGTTGGTGAGCGCCGCGCCGATGGCAAAGATCGAGACCATCTGCACGAAATTCGACAGGGCGGTCGGGTTCTCGAACGGATGCGCAGCGTTGGCGTTGAAAAAGCCGCCGCCATTGGTGCCGAGCATCTTGATCGCGACCTGCGAGGCGACGGGACCCACGGCAATGGTCTGTTTGGCGCCTTCGAGCGTCGTCGCGTCGACATAGGCGCCGAGCGTCTGCGGCATTCCCTGCCAGACCAGGAACAGCGCATACGGCACGCAAATCGGAATCAGCAGGTAGAGCGTGCAACGCGTAATATCGACCCAGAAATTGCCGACGGTTTTAGCCGATGCGCGAGCGAAGCCACGAATGAGCGCTACGGCCAGCACGATACCGGTCGCCGCCGAAAGAAAATTCTGGTGCGTCAGGCCCAGCATTTGCACCAGATAGGACATGGTGCTTTCGCCGCCGTAATTCTGCCAGTTTGTGTTGGTGATGAAGCTGACTGCCGTGTTGAAGGCGAGATCTGGCGCCACAGCAGATTGCCCGGCCGGATTGAACGGCAACATCGCCTGAAGGCGCATCAACCCATAGAGAATAACAAAGCCGCCGACGTGAAACAGCAACATGGCTGTCGTGTAGGCGAGCCAGTGCTGCTCTTTCTTTTCATCGATACCAGCGGCGCGATAAAGCAGAACCTCCACCGGCTGCAACAGCGAAAAGAGAAATGTGCGCTCGCCCGAAAAGACGCGCGTCATGTACCCGCCGAGCAGCGGCGTCAGGGCGACGGCGATCGCGCAGAAGATCAGGATTTGAATCCAGCCAATCATGGTCATGGCGCGCGCCCCTAGAACTTCTCAGGCCGCAATAGCGCATACGTCAGGTAGACGAGCAGGCCCGCGGTCACGAGACAGGCGAGCGAATAGTCGAGCGTCATCGCAAGCCTCCTCACAGCCGGTCGCAGGCGCGTGCGTAGCCGATCGACAGGACGAAGAAGCCGAAGCCGGAAGCCAGCAGAACAAGATCGAGCATCGGATCGCTCCCTTTCAGTGGCGAGCGATCATCCAGATAGACGCTGAGGAATAAGGAAGCGATGCGGAATTCAACGATTGAATATCAAGAAGGCATAAAGACAGGGCAAGGCCCTCAAACCAATTGAAATAACGTTCTTGACCCCATGCTAAATCAATCTCGTGCGAACGGCAGGCGGCCAATGCGCTGCCATGTTGCTTCGAGGGTTCGCTCGGCGGCTTTTCGGAGCAGCGTTTTGAGCTTGGCGAACACCTGTTCGATGGGATTGAGATCGGGACTATAGGGCGTCAGGAAGAGAAGCCTCGCGCCAACCGTGCGGTTGGCCCGGCGCTCGGCGTGACTCTTATGGCTGCCGAGATTGTCCATGATGACGATGTCGCCAGGCTTGAGCGTCGGCACAAGGAACTGCTCGATATAGGCTTTGAAGCTTTCGCCATTGATCGGTCCATCAAGGACGCAATCTGCCGCCTTACGCCATTGTCCGTTAGCTATCGTCAAAGGGCGACAGCAATGCGCTGACCTTTGGTCCTGAGCGCGACCGTCCCGCGCCGGGTCGCTACTCTCCCGGATCTGAGCCCGATGATCGATACGATCTGCTCGACGTCTATCCCGACGCCAGGATGTTTCAGATGCGAATTGTCACTCGCGATGCGTTGATCGCTGTCGCCGAAGCGCTGAAGTAGTGGTGCGGATGCTTACGGTAACGCTTATGGTAACACTCGGTAACGCGCATCGTTATGATGCCTAAGTGCTTTGATTCAATGGCGCGCCGGAAGGGATTCGAACTCCTGACCCCCAGACTCGTAGTCTGAGGGAGCCAACAAACGACTGAAATTGGCAAAATGTTGTACGATTTTTGTATGGAAAAATATTTTTGATCAAAAGAACGCGACCGCACTACAGCACAAGGTATTACGAATAATCATATATTTTGCTGGAGCGGGCGAAGGGAATCGAACCCTCGTATGCAGCTTGGGAAGCTGGGAGGCGGTGTTCGGCGTCGCGATCATGGCCGACCTGCTAACCGCCGTCCTCGCCATCGCGGTCCTCAAGCCGATGCGTCGCAAATATCTCGCCGGCAAGTAGCCGGCTTATGGCCAATCACGAAGCGATTGCCGTTTCGTTCAGCAGTTCGCCGGCCGCAAGGCCGGTGAACCTTTTTAAAGTTTATCTTGTCGACAATTTTCGACCGCGCCGACGCTGCCGGTAACAATGTAGGCCGAGGTATGGGCGCTCTTAATTTTTGCAAAGTAGTTTCGCGAAGCGACGAGTTCGCCAAGGCCGCACGTGAAGCGAGTCACTTCTGTTCGTTTACCGCCGTTAACATGCTGAATCGTCTACATAATTTATGTCACCTTGACTCGTGGGACGCGCAAGAGGTTTATTAGAACAAATCATGAACATAGGTTGCGCAGTGATTGCTGGGGCGTCAGCCACCCTGTGCCGTCTCCGGCAGGCGGTGGCGAAAATCGAAGGGCAGGAGACCGATCTTGGTATCGGCATGCGCGCGCTTGCGTTCGGCGTCCGCAGTATCGATGCCGTGTTGCAAGGCGGCCTTGCCCCGGCCAGCTTGCACGAGGTTGCCCCGGCGGCGTTGCGCGATTTAGGCGCGGCGGTTGGCTTTGCATTTGCTTTGGCTGCGCGCGCCGCCACCGATGAAGGCCGCAACGCACTTTGGATTCAGACGGATTTCGCCGCTACCGGGAGCGGCAACATTTATGGCCTCGGCTGCGATCTTTTCGGATTGCCGGCACGGCAGCTCCTGATCCTCAAAGTCGCCCGTCCACGCGATGCTTTATGGGCGATGGAAGAAGCACTCAAGTGCCGTGCTCTGGCGAGCGTGATCGCCGAACTGCCGAATGACGGGCCGATCGCCGATCTCACGGCCACGCGACGGCTGACCTTGGCTGCGCGCGCAGGCGGAAGCTTTGGATTTCTTTTCCGCCACCGGCCGTCGCCGCTCACCAGCTCGGCGGAAACGCGCTGGGAGGTTGCTGTCGCGCCGAGTCGTCCAGACCAGTTTGGCGGACTCGGCCGTACTGCTTTTGCTTTGTCGCTCACCAAGAATCGCCACGGTCCTACCGGCCGCTGGCCTGTCGCATGGGATCATCATGAACGCGTCTTCTCGGCGCTATCTCTCGGTGTGGCTGAAGCGGCTTTCGACCGACCGGATCGAACGCCGCTCGTTCACGTCGGCTAAAATGCCGCTCATCGTTGTCGAGCCGGTGAAGTCGGCATTGCGCATTTGCGCGCTCAACGACGCCGCGGCTGCGCTTGGGCTGAAAGCCTGGATGCCGCTTGCCGATGCGCGCGCCATGTATCCCTCGCTGTGGGTGGAGAAGGCCGATCCGCAGGCCGATCGTGCTCTGCTCGAAGCCGTGACGGACTGGTGCGACCGCTATACTCCGCTCGTCGGTCTCGATCCGCCCGACGGATTAATTCTTGATGTCAGCGGCTGTGCGCATTTGTTTGGCGGAGAGCTGGCGCTCGGCGGCGATATTCTTAGCCGGCTCGCGCGCCAGGGTCTGCAGGCGGAGATCGGTCTTACCGATACCGTCGGCTGCGCCTGGGCTGTTGCGCGCTATGGCGAAACACCGCTGGTGCCGAAGAGCGCCACGCGAGACATCTTGCTCCCATTGCCGCTTGCGGCGCTGCGGCTCGATGAAAAAATTGTTGCTGCGCTGGCGCAGGCCGGGCTCAAGCGCATTGCCGATGTGATCGACCGCCCGCGCGCGCCGCTCGCCGCGCGCTTCGGGCAAGAATTTATCCGCCGCCTCGATCAGGCGCTCGGACGGGAGGATGAGTCGATCAAGCCGCGCCTGCCGCTGCCGTCTTATGTAGCGGAGCGGCGGTTTCCCGACCCGGTCGCGTGCGAAGAAGATGTGCTTGGCACGATCGAACAGCTTGCGCATGAACTTTGCCGTCTGCTCGAACGGCATGGCGAAGGGGCGCGGCTGGTGCAGGTCGCACTGTTTCGAGCCGACGGCAAAATGTATCGACTCGAAGCCGGAACAGGGGAACCGGTGCGCGATCCTGGCCGTATCAAACGCCTGTATGTCGAACGCCTCGCCGCCGTCGGAGACGAATGCGATCCCGGCTTCGGCTATGACATGGTGCGGCTATCGGCGCTGGCGTGCGGACGGCTCGATCCGGCGCAGGCTGGCCTTGCCGGACAGGATCACCAGACTGAACTCGCGCATCTTGTCGACCGCTTGAGTGCGCGTTTCGGCTCACACCGGCTGACGCGGCTTATTCCGCGCGACACGCATA
>JBARCH010000429.1:0-2948 GCA_049793875.1 Pseudolabrys sp.
GGAAACAGCCGGCCCTCCTGAAACACATAGCCGATGCGCCGCCGCCATGCCGGCAGGTCGATGCGGGCATCGCTGTCGAAAAGCGTTTCGCCGTCGATGACGATGCGTCCGCGATCCGGCCGGACCAGCCCGGCGATCATGTTGACGATTGACGTCTTGCCGGCGCCCGACCGGCCGAACAGCACCGTCGCGCCGCCTTCGCTCGCGAACGACACATCGAGAGCAAAATCTCCGAGACGCTTTTCGACGTTGATCGTAAGCATGTCAGTTGCCGTGCAGACGTGCGCCGGCGCGGCGGGCGAACCATTCCGACAGGATCAGCGCCACAAGTGAAATGATGACGGCAACGACGACAAGCTGCAGCGCGAGGCGGTCGCCACCCGGCACTTGCGTCAACGTATAGATCGCCGCCGAGATGGTCTGCGTCTCGCCCGGAATGTTGGAGACGAACGTGATCGTGGCGCCGAATTCGCCGAGCGCGCGCGCGAACGCCAGCATCATGCCCGCGATGACGCCCGGCAGCATCAGCGGCAGCGTGATGGTGAGGAACGCCCACGTGCGATTGGCGCCGAGCGTTCCGGCGGCGTCCTCAAGCCGGGTGTCGATCGCCTCGATCGAAAGCCGGATCGCCCGCACCATCAGCGGAAACGCCATGATTCCGCAGGCAAGCGCCGCGCCGGTCCAGCGGAACGAAAAGACGATGCCGAAATGATCCGCAAGAAAGCTGCCGACCGGCGCCCTGCGGCCGAGGGTGATCAGCAGAAGATAGCCGGTCACCACCGGCGGCATGACCAGCGGCAGAAAAATCACCGCGTCGAACAGCGATTTGCCCCAGAACTGCTTGCGCGCCTGCACATAGCCGACCGCGATGCCGAACGGCAGCGACACGAGGGTCGCCACCGTGGCAATGCGCAGCGAGAGCAGAACCGCGGTCCAGTCCTGTTGCGAGAGGTCGAGCAATCTACGACACCGGCTTGATCAGAAAGCTGAAGCCGTATTTTTCGAAGATTGCCTTCGCCGCCGATGAACGCAGGAAAGCGAGATAGCGTGCGGTGGCCGCATTCTTGCTCGAAGCCGTCACCGCCACCGGATAGGTGACCGGCGGATGGGAGTCTGCCGGAAACGCGCCGACGATCTTCACCTTCGGTTCGATCTTGGCATCGGTCTCATACACGATGCCGAGCGGCGTCTCGCCGCGCGCCACGAAGGCGAGCGTTGCCCGGACGTTTTCCGCCTGCGCGAGCTTCGGCTCGGCTGCGGCCCACGAACCAAGCTTTTCCAGCGCCGCCTTGGCATAGAGGCCGGCCGGAACAGCTTTTACGTCGGCGACCGCAATACGGCCGCTGCCTGCGAGCTTGGCGATGTCGAAGCCTTGCCCGATCTTCACGCTGCCGATTTTGGAATCGGCCGGCGCGATCAGCACCAGCCGGTTGCCGAGAAGATTCACGCGCGTATCCGGCTTGATCAAATTCTTGCCGGCCACGTAGTCCATCCATTTCAGGTCGGCGGAGATGAAGACGTCGGCGGGCGCGCCTTGCTCAATCTGCTTTGCGAGCGCCGAGCTTGCGGCGTAGCTGGCGGTCACCTTGACGCCGGACGTCCTGGTGAAGGTGGCGTCGGCATCGTCGAGCGCATTCTTCATCGACGCGGCGGCGAACACGGTGAGTGTCTCCTGCGCGGCGGCGATGTGCGGAGCAAGAGCGAAGGCGGCAACAAACGCAAGAATTACGGGCAGACGTTTGAACATGCGGTTCTCCTCGGGCGCGGGTGCGCTCCGATTGTTTTTTGATTGGAATGACACGTCGGAACCGCCGTTCCGCCTCGGCAACGCGCGCACGGCGCATCGCCAGTCTGTCGGCAAGCCTAGCAAGTCCAGTTGGCTATGGCAAAGTCAGGCAGTCAGTCCGGCGTCACCACCACCGAGATTGTGCGGCTTTTGGTGCCGCTCAATTCGATAGCAAAGGGGGTTGGGGCAAGACCGAATTTCACGCTCTTGCGGATGCCCGCGCAGCCGGTGGCGCCGCTGAAAGCCCCCGACTTCACCATGTGGCCGTTCTGAATCACGTCGATCCAGGCGCCTTCGGACAGGGTGATGCGGTATGTGCCGGCCTTTGGCACCGCCGGAACGCGGATGAAGCCGGCATATGACTCGGGCGACTTCGGTGCCCGCTCCGGCGGAACGGGCAATTTCGCGTCAGAAAACCGCGCTAACGTCACCGTCACAGCAGCCGAAAGCGGCTGCGCGCTCTCGCCGCCGGAAGCGATCGGCGTAGCTTTGGCGAGCAAAGCGCGCTCATGATCGAGCGGCCATTTGAATTTGTCGCAGCCGACCGGTTCCTGCGCCAGTGCCGGCGCGGTGAGGAGCAGCACCCCCAGAGCGATGAAAATGCGATGCATGGCCGTTGCCCTAGTCGATCGCCACCATGACATCGGACGCCTTGATGATGGCGCTGGCGATGCCGCCGGCTTTGAGGCCGAGTTCATCGACCGCTTCGTTGGTGATGGACGATGTGATGATGAGGCCGCTGGCGATCTCGATGCGGACGTGCGACGTGGTCGCGCCTTTTTTCACCTCGACGATTTTGCCTTTGATCTGATTGCGCGCGCTGATTTTCATGGCGGTCCCTCTGTGTGGATGGTGTCGTGCGCAGCAAGCCGCGCATGATCTCTCGCAAGGTAAGACTGAAAGTGACCGCGCTGGAACCGCCGTTCCGGCAAAGGCGGCGCATGCACAATGCGCCGCAGGTCTGGTTGAAATGTACCAAGCCCGCTCCGCGTTGTCATCGCCGGGCCGATACCGGCGTGACGCCATTCAAAAAATACTTATCCCCGCTCGCCGAACCGGCCTTACATTGCATGCGCCTTGCTCGGCTGAGGGCGTCGTCGCGAGACGTCTCGATGATGGAGCAACTTGAATGGGCCGGAATGGCGTAAAGCGCCAGGCCGGC
>JBARCH010000430.1:0-2756 GCA_049793875.1 Pseudolabrys sp.
CCTTGAAGTAGTCGCCGAACGAGAAGTTGCCGAGCATCTCGAAGAAGGTGTGGTGGCGCGCGGTGTAGCCGACATTGTCGAGGTCGTTGTGCTTGCCGCCGGCGCGCACGCATTTCTGCGCGGTGACGGCGCGGCTATAGGGGCGCTTCTCGAGGCCGGTGAAGACGTTCTTGAACTGCACCATGCCGGCATTGGTGAACATCAGCGTCGGGTCGTTGCGCGGCACGAGCGGCGACGACGCTACCGGCTGATGGCCGTTGCGGGCGAAGAAATCGATGAAGCTCTGACGGATTTCGTTGACGCCGCTCATGCGCTGATACGCTCTGGCCCCCGTATTCGTTTGCGCGTGGCCCTTTCCGAAAGCCGGTTGCCGTCCCCGAGCAGGTCACGGGCTGGCTTTTCGGACCAAACGCCCGGCCGGGGGACGCTAAATCCCCGTCCGGCTTATTGTTTTGCGGGGTCTATTTAGCGGCGAGGGATTGCCGAGTCCAGAAAGCCTCGCTCGGCACAGGATGGGGCGCCACACGCCCGTTCACCCGGCGCAGGCAGGAAATCCGGATCTGGCCTCGCCCCTTCGCGGGACCAGACGGAAATCGCGCCAGCGCAAGCCATTGGCCATCCGGAACGCCATCGCCCCCGTCCTCGGTGGCGGCCGCTTTACGCAGCCGGGTGCCGACGGGGGCGATATACGCTCGACCGAAATCGAAGAGTTTGCCGTCCAAGCACTGCGGGGACGGACCGCCAACTAAAACCTGCGGCTAGGCCTCGGCGGCTTCCGCGTCGCCGTCATCCTCGCCATCTTCCTTTTCGCCGGCGAGGATCGTTTCCGCGATCAGCCCCGCGTTCTGGCGCACGGACGCTTCGATCTTGTTGGCCATGTCGGGATTGTCCTTGAGGAACTGCTTGGCGTTCTCGCGGCCCTGCCCGATGCGCTGGCTGTCGTAGGAGAACCACGAGCCGGACTTCTCCACCACGCCGGCCTTGACGCCGAGATCGATCAATTCGCCGATCTTGGAAACGCCCTCGCCGTACATGATGTCGAACTCGACGAGCTTGAACGGCGGCGCCAGCTTGTTCTTCACGACCTTGACGCGGGTCTGGTTGCCGATCACCTCTTCGCGATCCTTGATCGCCCCGATGCGGCGAATATCGAGACGCACGGAGGCGTAAAATTTCAGCGCGTTACCGCCCGAGGTCGTTTCCGGCGAGCCGTACATCACGCCGATTTTCATGCGGATCTGGTTGATGAAAATGACCATGGTGCGCGATTTCGAGATCGACGCGGTCAGCTTGCGCAGCGCCTGGCTCATCAGCCGCGCCTGCGAGCCGGGCTGCACGTCGCCCATCTCGCCTTCAAGCTCGGAGCGCGGCACCAGCGCCGCCACCGAGTCCACCACCAGCACGTCGATCGCGCCGGAACGCACCAGCGTGTCGGCGATCTCGAGCGCCTGCTCGCCGGCGTCCGGCTGCGAAATCAAAAGATCGTCGGTCTTGACGCCCAGCTTGCGTGCATAGACCACGTCGAGCGCATGCTCGGCATCGACGAAGGCGCAAATGCCGCCAAGCTTCTGCGCCTCGGCAACGGTGTGCAGCGCCAGCGTCGTCTTGCCGGACGATTCCGGCCCATAGATTTCGACCACGCGGCCGCGCGGCAGACCGCCGATGCCGAGTGCGATATCGAGCCCGAGCGAGCCCGATGAAATGGCCTCGACATCCATGGTCTTGTCGTTCTTGCCGAGACGCATGACCGAGCCCTTGCCGAACTGGCGCTCGATCTGCGAGAGCGCGGCGGAAAGGGCTTTCGACTTGTCCATGGAGGATCCTTCGACAACACGCAGGGCTGGCTGACTCATTGTATCGCGCTCCTTATGGCGGGGATTCGACCCCCCGACAAACGCGGCCACCGCCGCCCGCCGGGAATCCACTAGAAAGCCAATGTACCCTATTTGTTCTCAGTTCGCAATATGTTCTTTTCGGGCTGTGGGTACTGGCCTGTTTTGACCCCTAGTGGCCTATTTTGAAATTGGGAGTGGCCTAGTTTGCGATGATCGCATTGACGGTTAGGAAGCACGCAGCCACGGCTATGGCGAATGCCAAAACTGAAAGCGCGCACATCCCGAACCAAAAGGATTTTGGTGACGAAGCGCGATACGCCACTCCGGTACGTCCCTTCCAGTAGCCCTGCTGAAACGATTGTCGAATCTGACCAATAATCACGCGGCATCCAAAGACCGCACCGCAAGCAAAGAGGATCGCGAAGGCGAGCTTAAAGGTCAGCATCGAATTGCTTTAGGCCGCCTCAGTTGGCGGCCCCTTTCTTTTTGATTTCGATCTCACTGTCAGTGCCGTATGCGACCTGGAATCCCATCACTAGCATCTTCAACCAGTTAATTCGGTCGTCCGCGGGCCACGCCCCGCCACTTGGCAGCTTTTGAATGTACGTCGCGCACTACAATCTGTGCCGCGTCCATGAAAGCCTGAAAGCCACGCCAGCTATAGCGCTTGGGATTTCTGATCGCGTTTGGACGATTGGCGATTTGCTGGACGCCGCGCTGGCAACGCAGCCAATTGGCCCGGTTGTGACGGCGCCGGATCGGCGCAAGCGGTTCACGATAATTGAGGGGGGCCGAAAATAATAGCAAATCACCTCGGAATCGACCTTTTTGGGGCTAGAAAAGGTCAGCATTATTGACTAATAATTCACCTGAAATTCATGCAACTCACGTGGTGTTACCGCCTTAACCCCTGCATTATGC
>JBARCH010000431.1:0-9529 GCA_049793875.1 Pseudolabrys sp.
CTGACCTTCGATCATTTGCTCCCGCGCTCGCGCGGCGGACACACGACATGGGGCAATGTGGTCGCGGCCTGCTCGGCGTGCAATCTGCGCAAGGGCAGCATGACGCCCGACGAAGCGAAGATGTGGCCGTCGCAGACACCGTTCCAGCCGTCGGTGAGTCACCTGCACCGCAACGGCCGCGCCTTCCCGCCGAACTATCTGCACGAAAGCTGGCTCGACTATCTCTATTGGGATACCGAGCTCGAACCGTAAGCGCGCAGCTTTTCCGTCAGCGCGATATTTTTTCCAAAAGCCGCTCTCGGCGTTTCGCGATTACGCGCGATCGCCCGGCAACATCCGCTGCAACACGCCGTCACGGCGGATGAAATAGTGATAGAGCGCAGCCGCGACATGCAGGCCGACCAGCGTCAGCATCACGTAATAGGCGAGCAGCGCATGCACGTCCCCGGTCCATGCCCAACCGGGCGCGCGCGTCGGCAAAAGTTTCGGCAATTCGAGGCCGAACATCACGATCGTGAAGCCGCGCCACGAGGCATTCGCCCAGCCAAGAATCGGTACGACGAACAGCAGCAAATAAAGCAGCCAATGCACGATGCGCGCGGTCGCGGTCTGCCATGGCGGGATGCCGTCGAGCGGCGTCGGCTCGCCATGCGTGGCGCGCCAGAGCAAGCGCACGACCGCGACCATCAGGATCAGAACCCCCATCGTGAAATGCACGCTGATCAGGGTCGTCACCGGCGTATTCCGGCCGATATGCGGCATCGTCCAGGCTACCGTGAACTGGACGATCAACAATGCCAGGATGAGCCAGTGCAGCAACTTGGCGGTGCCGGTATAGCCAGGATTTCGTGCGTGAGCCGTCATGTTTCGCATCGTCCCTTGAAAAGCGCCGGAGCATCCCCATTTAGGTTCAAGCGACGATGTAGAGCTTAGAAGGTTCCATCGTCTGTCGCAGGAGGGGAAACCCGGTCTGCGGTGAACGACCACGATAGGCTGGTGACGCCGGATGTACGCGCACCGTCATGTTCGTGGTCGTTAGCATTTTAGGGCTTCTCAGGATCGTCAGCCCCCTGCCTTCAGCCGTTCCTTGTCATAGCCGGCGACGCGCTTGTAGCTTTCCGACAGCGCGATCAACTCGTCGCGGCTGATGACATCGTCGATGTGCTTGAACGGCTTGTCGCCGGTGCGGCGATAGACTTCGTGCAGAATGGCATCGGGCGGCGCATTGCGATTTGCGAGCACCACCTTGGCTGTTTCCGGCAGGCGCTTGGCTTCGTAAGCCTTGAGCGCGGCGATCGGATCGGCGTTTGCCATGAACGCATCCGCGAGCGCACGGCAGTCCAGGATCGCCTGCGCCGCGCCGTTGGCGCCGCGCGGATACATCGGATGTGCGGCATCGCCCAGCAGCGTAAGACGGCCGAAACTCCAGCGCGGCAGCGGGTCCTGATCGACCATCGGATATTCGAGAATGGCGTCCGCGCTGCTGATGAACTGCGGCACGTCGAGCCAGTCGAAATGCCAATCCGCCATCGCGGGCAGAAAATCCTCAAGCTTCCCGCCCCTGTTCCAGTCGCGCGCCTTGTATTGTGGCGTCTCGATGTCGCAGACCCAGTTCACAAGCTGGCGGCCTTCGGCGTCGATATTGTTGCGGATCGGATAGATCAAAAGCTTTGCCGGGTGATGCCAGCCGACGCGGATCATGCTGGCGCCGGACATGAACGGCTTCCAACGCGTGATGCCGCGCCACATGTTGATGCCGGAATATTTCGGCGGGCCTTCCTTCGGGTAAAGCTGCTTGCGCAAGATCGAATGGATGCCTTCACAACTTACGACCGCGTCAGCGCGCTGCGACGGCAACGGCTTGCCGTTCACGTCCTCGAAATGCGCGACCGCCTGCTCGCCGTCGTAATCGACGTGCGTGCACTTCATGCCGGTCGTCACCTTGCCGGCGCCGGCGCGCGCAACGAAAGCGTCAAGCAACACCATCTGCAAATCGCCGCGATGGATCGAAAATTGCGGCACGTCATAGCCGGCGAAACGGCCGGCCGGCTCGTTGTAGATGTACTGGCCGAAACGATTGAAGAAGCAGTACTCGCGCGTCGTGACCGCGACCCTGGCGAGTGCTTCCTCGAGGCCAAGCGCGCACAGTTCGCGTGAGGCATGCGGCAGGATATTGATGCCGACGCCGACCGCCTTGAGCTCGGGCGCTGCCTCGACGATCCGGCATGCGATGCCGGCGCGATGCAGCATCAGACCTAACGTAAGACCGCCGATGCCGGCGCCGATGATCAAAATTTCCATTACGACCTTCCGTAAGAAACCTTCGCGCCGCAGGCTGCGATCAGTGCGAGCGCGAGCGACACCAGCACGTCATAGCCGGCGAGTGAAATCCCCAGAAACCGCCAGGCCGCCTCGTCACACCGCACGATATGAATGCTCTGAAGCTGCTGCATGAGACCTTTGGCCGAACCGAAATTGTTCACGGGGCCGCTGCAATCGTTGGGTCCAGGCCAGAATTTCCACTCGATGCCCGCATGGTAGGCGGAGAGCCCCGTATTCCACAGCATGATGGCCGCGATCACGATGAAGCCACCGACGATCACCTTGCGCGAGGCGCCGAAATTCAGGCCAACCCAAAGCAGCACGGCGAGCGGCACCGAGACATAGAAGGCGTTGCGCTGATCGAGACAAAGCGGGCAAGGCGGATAGCCCAGCACATATTGGAAGAAGAAAAAGCCGCAAATGGTCAGGGCGCCGCCAAACGCGATGAGAACGGCAGCCGCAACGGACGGTTGTGTCCTGGCCTTGGCGAGGGTCCGGGCAATCATCAAAGCTCCAATCGGGCCCCCGCCCGCGCGCTGCTCAACCTGAAATGGTGCCCCTGGCCGGAATCGAACCAGCACGACCTTGCGGCCACCAGATTTTGAGTCTGGCGCGTCTACCAATTCCGCCACAGGGGCATTTGCACACGATCTGATCCGAAACCCGCGTCCCACCCGGAGACGAGATTTTCGGGACCATGCGCCAGCGGCCGGGATCATAGCCACGGACCTCAAAGGGTCAACGGCGGCGATGCTTCGGCACGATTATACCGATAGCCTAATTAACTCGAAAACAATGGTTATTGAGCGATAAATCGCGCCCGGCCATTCTGCGGAATTCACAGATGTTGCGCGTCTTCACCTGCCTGACCGATCAGCACGATTGGCGCTTCGTCGCCGTTGCCGCGGTCATTTGCTTTGTCGCGAGCTTTTCAGCCGTCAGCCTGTTCCACCGGGCCAGGTCCACCAGCGGATGGACACGTGTCGTCTGGATCGGCATCGCGGGGATAACGACAGGGTTCGGCATCTGGGCGACACACTTCATTGCGATGCTGGCGTTCACGCCGGGCGTCGCCATCGGTTACGACATCGGCCTGACCGTCGTTTCGTTAGCCGCGGCAGTTGCCGTGACCTGCATCGGTCTTGCGGTCGCCGTCTATAGTCCCACGCGCTGGGGTGCCGCGATCGGCGGCGGAATCGTCGGCGCCGGAATCGCGTGCATGCACTACCTCGGCATGTGGGCGGTCGAGGTGCCGGGCCACATCGATTGGTCGTGGGACCTGATCGTGTTTTCCATCGGGTTCGGCTTGCTGTTCGGGATGCTGGCGCTGCCGGTCGCGATCCGGTGGACCAACAAACGTGGGGCGATCGCGTCAGCCGCTCTGCTCGCCCTGGCAATCGTGTCGCATCATTTCACGGCGATGGGCGCCATCGATATCATTCCCGACCCATCGACATCGATCGCCTCGGCAAGTCTCTCGCCGGCGACGCTCACCCTTGCCGTGGCAAGCGTTGCGATCGTATTGCTCGGCCTGAGCCTGATCAGCGCATTTGCCGACCGCCTTCTCGATGAAAAAGGCACGATGCTCGAGATCGCCATGAACAACATGTCGCAAGGTCTTGTCATGTTCGACAACGCCGAGCGGCTTATCATCTGCAACGATCGCTATATCGATCTCTACGGGCTTTCGCGCGACGTCGTGAAGCCCGGCTGTACGTTGCGCGATCTGATCCGTCATCGCAACGCCAAAGGAACCCTCGACATCGAGGTAGAAAGATATCGCAACGACATTCTCAAGGCGGTCGCGGCGGATTCAGCCAATGCCCGCACCGTGCAAACACCTGACGGACGCGCCATTTCCGTCATCAACAAACCGATCATTGGTGGAAAGTATTGGGTGGGTACGCACGAGGACATCACTGACCGGCAGCGTGCCGAAAAACAAACCCTGACGCTGGTCGAACAAGAGCGCCGCCGGGCGGCGGTGGACGCGGCCATCGTGTCGTTTCGGCAGGACGTCGAGAAAGTTTTGCATACCGTTGGCGAAAACACATCGGCGCTGCGCTCGACTGCCGCCAGCCTTTCGGCATCGTCCGGCAACACATCGAAGCAGACGGCGGATGCCGTTGCCATTTCCAACGAGTCGTCGGTCAATGTCGGCGCGGCTGCGTCCGCCGCCGAGGAGCTGCTTGCTTCGATCGAGGAAATCAGCCGTCAACTGACCCAGACCACAGAGATGGTAGGCAGCGCCATGGCGGAGGCGCAACAAACCAACGAACAGATCACGGGCCTGTCCAAGTCGGCGCAAGAAATCGGCGACGTCGTGAAGCTCATTCGCAGCATCGCGGGGCAGACCAATTTGCTGGCACTCAATGCGACAATCGAAGCGGCGCGCGCGGGCGAGGCCGGCAGGGGCTTCGCGGTCGTGGCGACCGAAGTCAAATCGCTCGCCGTGCAGACGGCCAAAGCAACCGAGCAGATCGCCGCGCAGATCGCGGCGGTGCAGACCTCCACCGGAGCTGCCGTCCAGGCGATCCGGCGCAACACCGACCGCATGCAGGAAATCAACCGCTGGACCTCGACGGTGGCGAATTCCGTGCAGCAGCAGAACGCCGCCACCGGCGAAATTTCGCAAAACGTCGCAGGCGCGGCGAACGGTACCCGCGAAGTCGTCATCGTGCTCGACCAGGTTGCCGGCGCGGTCGCCAAGACTCGCAGTTCGGCCGAAACCGTTCTCGCCGCGTCGGAAAGCGTTGAAATCGCAGCGGCAACCCTGGGCGAAAAAGTCGAAGGCTTCCTGCGCTCGGTCGCTGTCTAAGCTGAAAAAGCCGGCTTCGCGACATTGCGCTTTGAGCGCATGCAACGCGCGTCTATGATCCGCCCCAATCCAACGATATTCGCAGGGAGGCGGCCATGAACGAAGAGACTCTCAACATTTCGCTGCGCAAATTTCTCAAGGTCGTCGGCGTCACCTCGCAGCAGGAAATCGAAAAGGCCATTCGCGCCGCGCTCGCGGACGGCCGTCTGAAGGGCGACGAGACGTTGCAGGCGCAGATGGTGCTGACCATCGGCAAGGTCGGATTGACCCACAAGATCGACGGCACCATCGATCTGGCATAACCCGTTCAGACAGCCGCATGCGGCGCAAGCTTCGCGCGCCCTCCAAGGGCATGCGCGATTGCGGCATCCGACCGCAGTGTCCCCGCACGCCAGCGACGGAACATCTTTACACCCTCGGAACTTGTCGTAGCGGTTCCAGGAGGAGAACAGGATGACTCGAACGATTATGTCTGCGGCGGCTGCGGCCGCTTTCTTTGCATTGACGATGTCGGCACCGGCTCAAGCCGGCATGATGATGAATCCAGGTTTACCGGCCGCCGCGCCGCCAGCCGTCCAGCAAGTGGGTTGGCACCACCATCATGGCTGGCATCATGGCTGGCACCGTCACTGGCACCGCCATTATCGCCACTGCTGGCGCGACTGGCGCGGCTTCCGCCATTGCAGCTGGTAATTTTTCAGGCTCGCGAGAATGACAAGCGAGGGCAGCAACATACGCTGCTCTCGTTTTCGTTATGAAGCCTACGGTGCGCCGGCGTTAGGCCGGCCAAATGCGGCTTCCATTTCGCGTCTTATTTTCACCGCCGAATCGTTCGCGTCATAGGCGACGTCGCTCCATTTGAGCGCGCCACCTTCCGGAATATCGCGCTTGAGCCTGACGTTGTGCGCGAGCCCAAGCGGCAGCAATTCGTCACGAAGCGAAACCTTGGCGGGGGTCTGCTTGCCCCAGACGCAGAAACCACCCTCGCCGTCGAGCAACTCGCCTGCTTTCAGGCCGCGCTTGGCGGTAGCCACGACGTCGGAGCGGAAATCGATCGGCGCTCCCGTTGGCTCGTTGCGCAGCGCGGCGCTCGCGACCGAAATACCAAGCTCGAGGCCGATCATGTGAATTGGCCGGTAGAGCGCGGCATATTTGCCGCTGCGGTCGGGCAACATCGCGTATTCCTTGAAGCAGCGGCGCGCATACTCGGTATCGCCTTCGAACACGACATAAGTGCCGAGCGCGAGGTGGTGCGGCACGTCACGCCCGTCGCGATAGACCGACGATGTGACCTCGGTGACGCCGGCTTTTTCCAGCGTGCCGCCCTCGCTCTTCGGTTTGCAGACATCGGCAAGCTCGAAGCGTGTCGCCGGTGGAAAGCCGAGGCCGTTCGTTTGCGGCGACAGGCCGGTGGCGTTGCAGACGGCGCTCATCTCGATGCCGGACTTTGTGCCGTCGATGAACGAGTTGAACATCTTCGGATTGATCGAGTTGCGATCCTTGATCTGCAAATACTGATCGAGGATGTCCCACAGCGTGTCCGGCGTCGATTGATGATAGCTTGGATGATAGCGCGTGCCTTTCCCCGCGCAGATCACCTTGAAGCCGGCCGCGCGCGCCCAGTCGACATGCTCGCAGATGAGCGCCGGCTGATCGCCCCACGCCAGGCTGTAGACGACGCCCGCCGCTTTCGCGCGCCGCGCAAGCAGCGGCCCGGCGACAACATCCGCCTCCACATTCACCATCACGATATGCTTGCCGTTCTCGATCGCGCACAAGGCATGATGGATGCCGGCGCCGGGTACGCCTGTCGCTTCGACGATCACCTCGATGCCGGGAAATGTCAGCAGCGCATCGGCGTCAGCCGTCACGTGCGTGCCACCGCTCTTCATGGCATCGCCCAGCGAAGACGCGGCAAAAGCCTCTGCCGGCCAGCCGGCCGTGTTGAGTTGCGACCGCGCGCGCGCGACATCGAGATCCGCGACGGCAACGACATGCAGCCCGGCGGTCAGTCGCGCCTGCGACAAAAACATCGTTCCGAATTTGCCGGCGCCGATCAGACCGACCGTCACCGGCCGTCCGGCAGCTTTTCGTTCGAGCAATTTCGTGGACAGATTCAAAGGCCGACGTCCTGTGTTCCAGGCAAAACCGAAACATAAGCGCGGCGCCGGCACAAGCCGTCGTCACCTTCGCGGAAGAGGAGGAGACGTCCGGCGCTAGTTGCAGAGAACGCGGCTGACGAATGTCTCGGTGGTGCACTCACCCGGCGCTGCAAGACGGCCGGAGACCCAGGCCTTCGCCGGGCATTTTTCCGCGGTCGTCATGTCGAGGCTCTTGCCGGAGCCGTAGCCTTGCGTCTTGCAGACGTTCAAGGCAACGGTCGCGCAATCCGGCGCGCCGTTCGGCGCCAGCGCGCACTTCTCGTGAGTCTTGACCACGCGAGATCTGGGAATCCGCGCCAGTACGTCGGCGGCGTCCTTGGCTGCGTCGGCGCTCGATCTGGCGGCAATGCCGGCCTCGTGACCGAAATTGTCGAACTGGGACTTCGCGTCCTTCATGTTCGAATTGAAGCTCGAGAACTGCTGGTCGAACCAACGCCCGACTTCGGTGAAGAAATCCGGTTTTTGAGCCGGTGCCTGCGCGGCCGGCTTTTGGCCTTCCTGTGCCCGTGCGGTAAAGGCCGCCGCCAGCAACATGCCTGAGCACAGGCACGCCAATACGAGCGGCGCGCGCTGCCGTTTATTGCTGTTTCTGGTGAGCTGAGTGGCGCTCATAGCCGACCGAAGCCCCTCGGCGATCCTGCCAGCCGCACCAACTAGGGCCGCGACGTGGCGAAATTGAGGACGGCAGACTCGCTAGAGCAAGTATAGCGCGGCGACGATCCCGATGACGAGGACGGCGGCAAACAGGAAGGTCCAGAGTCCCAGCCTTTTTTCGATGACGTGGCGGGCCTGCTCGCCGTACCGGTAGAGCAGGAAGGCGAGGATGAAAAACCGCGCGCCGCGCGTCAGCACCGAAAAAAGGACGAATAACCCGAAATTGTAGCCGGCAAACCCTGAGGTGATCGTCACAATCTTATAGGGGATCGGCGTCAGGCCCTTGAGCAGGATGATCCAGGCGCCCCAGCGGGCGTAAGCCTCCCGAAAGGCTTCGACCTTGCCGCCATAGCCATAGAGATGGATCAGCCACGCGCCGACCGAGTCATAGAGTGCAGCGCCGATGGCATATCCCAGCATGCCGCCCGCGACCGACGCCAGCGTGCACCAGAATGCGAACAGGAAAGCCCGGCGCGGCTGCGCGATCGACATCGGAACGAGCATGATGTCGGGCGGCACCGGGAAGAACGAGCTCTCGGCAAAAGCCACCGCGGTCAGTATCCACAGAGCGTGCGGCTTGGCAGCGGCGCCGACGCACCAGTCATAGAGGCGGCGAAGCAGTGAGCGCGGCTGGTCGGCCTGGAATGTCATGACGATACTCGCGGGTCGCTAGCGATCAGCGGCGCTTGCGGGTGTGGCGAGCCTCAAGAGCGATGACCTTGCGCCGTGGCGCGTGCGCAAGATCCTTCGGGATCTTTTCAGCAATCCCGAACAGTTTTTCGCGCCGCAACATTTCATCCCAGACATCGTCGGGATGAATGCCGGTAGCAACCCACAGCACCACCAGATTGTAGATAAGATCGGCACTTTCCCTGATGATGGCGTCGGGCTGGTCGTGCATGGCGTCGATCACCACCTCGACCGCTTCCTCGGCAACTTTCTTGGCCATCTTGGCGCGGCTCGCGCGCAGCAAGCGCGCCGTGCGTGACTTCGACGGATCGCTTCCGCGAGCGGCAATGACGGCGTCATAAAGCCGGGCGACCGAATCAGTCATGGCGAAAGAGAATACCCGATCCCGTCAAATAACTTGTTAACGGAATCAAGCGGAGCGGGCGGAAATCGTTCCGCCCGCCCGCGACACACCCTCATCCGGCATCAACGGTGACGATGGTGAAAGCCACCATGCCAGTGATGGTAGTGGTGAAAGCGATAGCCCGGCGCATAGGCGTAGCCGCCGCCGTAGTACGGCCCGCCATACGGGGAGCCGTAGTAGCCGCCGTAATAGTCGTCACGGGCGCTGTCAGCCGCGGCGATGGTCGCGATGGTACCGAACAGTCCGGCGACCGCACCCAAGGCAGCGGCATTGCCGCGATGCCAATGGCGCCGCGCGCTGATCGTCGTCGCTGTCGTTTGCTTCACTTGCGGATGCTTGGCCGGCGCCGCCTGAGCGGGCGCCAAGTTTACCGCGGTCAAAGCCAGCGCTCCTGCAAGCGCGGCCGCTACGGAATGTCGTGCATACGTGCGCATGTCCATTCTCCCTTTTGGGTCTTCTGTTGATTGAACGGACCGGCGC
>JBARCH010000432.1:0-13073 GCA_049793875.1 Pseudolabrys sp.
AAGAAGTGCCGCGCGGACAGTTCGTCGAAGCCAGTCACGCGGATAATGCCTACGCCGATCAGGCGCTGCCGATCGCCTGCGGGCAAACCATCAGCCAGCCCTACGTCGTTGCCTACATGACCGAGCAGCTCGGCATCCGTCCGCATCATCGTGTGCTCGAAGTGGGAACGGGGTCCGGCTATCAGGCGGCGGTGCTCTCGCGCCTTGCGCGCGAAGTCGTCACCATCGAGCGCTACAGAACCCTCGCGGACCTCGCGCGTGGACGCCTGCGGGCGCTCGGCTACGACAACGTCGAGGTGATCGCCGGCGACGGCCTTGCCGGGACGACGAGCCGTGCGCCGTTCGACCGCATCCTCGTCTCGGCGGCGGCCGAGGCGTTGCCGCAGGCGCTTGTCGACCAACTGGGCGAGGGCGGCATCATGGTGTTGCCGCTCGGGCCGCACGGCAAATCGCAACACATTGTCAAGCTTACCAAGACGCCAACGCGCCTTGAACGTGAAGACCTGATCGCAGTGCGTTTTGTGCCGTTATTGCCGGGACAGGCGCAGGAACTGTGACTTTTTTGCCTAGGCTGCTCATGCATTTGTAAACCTTAAAGCCTTGTTTACTGGCGGTGTGTTTATTTCAAAGCCTCAGTTTGTTGCGTACAAATGAGTAACCACATGCCGCGCTCCGCTGTGTCGTTTCGTCCGCGCGTTGCCCCGCGCGTCGTCGCCCTCGTACTGATCGCCGTTGGCGCGGCAAGCTGTTCGGACTCGCAGCGTTTCGACAGCCCATACTCAAATCCGTTTTCATCGAACCGCAACGCGCAGCCGGAAACGACCGGATCGATCTCGTCACGTCCGGCGCCGTCGAGCCGGGTCGTGGCGCAGCCGCTTCCGGCGCCAAGCCGGCCGGCGACCGTCGCGTCCACCGGCGTTGCCGCGGGCGGTCACGGTCTCGGCGCCTATCGTCCGGTGGGTGCAAATACCGAAGTTACCGGTTCCGTCACCGAGCGGCGTGAGCCGCAAGCGGCGGCCGGGCACTGGACGTGGAATGGCGGCACGCCTGTTACCGTCGGGCAGGGCGAAACAGTCGAGAGCGTCGCGCGCAAATACGGCGTGCCGGCTTCCGCCCTCATGCAGGCCAATGGCATCACGCATGCCTCGGTATTGCGGCCGGGCCAGCGCGTTGTCATTCCGCGCTACGTCGCCGGCAATGTTGAAAGCCGTCCTGCCGTGCAGCATCAGGTGGCCGTGCAGCATCCGACGAAAGCCGCTGAAGCCAGCGTGCACGTCGTCGCGCCCGGCGAGAGTCTGATCGGCATTGCGCACAAGCATGGTGTTCCGCTGACCACGCTCGCCAAGATCAACAATCTCAAGCCCTATACAAAGATCAACATTGGCGATCGTATCGTTATCCCCGCCGGTTATCGTGCGGTTGCGGAGCAGCGACCCGCGGTCCCGGTTGCGCGTGCGCCCGCCGAGCGTCGTCAGGCGCCGGTCGAAACGGTTGCGAGTGTGCCGACGCAGACTATTCGGCTTGCGAAGCCTGAAGCGGTCGAGGCCGAAAGCCCGGCGAAGACCGCGGAAGCGGCTGGCGCGATGCCGTCATTCCGTTGGCCGGTGCGTGGCCGTATCATTTCTGCCTTTGGCGCAAAGCCGAACGGCCAGCAAAACGACGGCATCAATCTGGCGGTGCCAGCAGGAACGCCGGTCAAAGCAGCCGATGACGGCGTCGTCGCTTACGCCGGCAACGAACTCAAGGGCTACGGCAACCTCGTGTTGATCCGCCACTCGAACGGCTACGTGTCGGCTTATGCCAATGCCAGCGAACTGCTGGTCAAGCGTGGCGATACCGTGAAGCGCGGCCAGGTGATCGCGCATGCGGGGCAGACGGGCAATGTTTCGTCGCCGCAACTGCACTTCGAGATCCGTAAGGGCTCGGTCCCGGTCGATCCGGCACGCTTCCTGAGCGGCGCGTGAGGTCTCGCTAGTCGTTCAGCGCGACACCGAGACGTCCGGCCAGATCCTGCACGAACTGCCAGGCCACGCGCCCTGAGCGCGAGCCGCGTGTCGTCGACCATTCCAGCGCTTCATGCTGAAGCTCGTCGCCCTTCGCGGGAATCCTGTAGCGGGCGACATAAGCCTCCACCATCGCGAGGTATTCGTCTTGGCTGCAACGGTGAAAGCCGAGCCAAAGGCCGAAGCGGTCCGATAGCGAAACCTTCTCCTCGACCGTCTCACCGGGATTGATTGCGGTCGAGCGCTCGTTCTCCATCATGTCGCGCGACATCAGATGCCGGCGATTGGATGTTGCATAGAAAATCACGTTGGCGGGGCGGCCTTCGATGCCACCCTCCAGTACGGCCTTCAGCGACTTGTAGGACGTGTCGTCGTTGTCGAACGACAGGTCGTCGCAAAAAACGATAAAGCGATATTTCGAGGCGCGCATGAACGCCATCAGGTCGGGCAGGCTTTCGATATCCTCGCGATGGATTTCGACAAGCTTGAGCGGGCCTTCCGCGCTTTGGCGGGCGAACGATGCGTTCACGGCAGCGTGCGATGCCTTGACGAGTGACGACTTGCCCATGCCGCGCGCACCCCACAGCAACGCATTGTTGGCGGGAAGCCCGCGCGCGAAACGCTCGGTATTTTCGACCAGCATATCGCGCACGCGGTCGATGCCCTTGAGCAGCGACATCTCGACGCGGTTAACGCGCGCGACCGGGGTGAGCCGGCGGCCATCCGGATACCAGACGAATGCGTCGGCAGCGGCGAAGTCGGGCGCGGCGGCGCGGCTTGGCGCAAGCCGGTCGAGTGCAGCTGCGATCCGCTCCAGCGTGCCTGTCCCGGCATCGGCTTTCGACCTGACTCTGGATTTCGGCTTGGATTTCGACTTTGATTTTGGCTTTGACGTCGGCTTGGCCATGGTGTGCTTCGGAAGCGCTGTGAGGTCGGGCTGCTCTTAGCGGGGCCGCGCTGCGCTCGCAAGGCGCAAGTCGCTGAAAACGCCGCAAAAGGGCTGTTTGCGGGCTTTCCGCGCCGTTGCAATTAGGGCTGTCCCCGCTATAGTCCGCGCGAAATTCGAGCGCAAAAGCCGGTTCGGGACCACCGACCGACGTGTCCCCCAATTTATCCGAGGAACGACTTTATGTTCATCACGCCCGCATTTGCGCAAAGCCCCCTGAGCTCGCTGTTCGGTGGCGGCGCCGGCGGCGAAGGCGGCATGCTGATGTCACTGCTGCCGTTCGTGCTGATTTTCGTCATCATGTATTTCCTGATCCTGCGCCCGCAGCAAAAGCGCGTGAAGTCGCACCAGGAAATGGTCAAGAACGTACGCCGGGGCGACATGGTGGTCACCAATGGGGGCCTGATCGGCAAGGTCACCAAGGTGATTGACGACGAGCAGATCGAAATCGAAATCGCGGACGACGTGCGCATTCGCCAAGTGCGCTCGATGGTGACGGACGTTCGCGCAAAGGGTGAGCCGGTGAAGGACGACGCCGCGTAGTGCTAACGCCGGCAGTCTGTTTTCGCGCAAGTTAGGACGTCATGCTTTATTTCACGCGGTGGAAAGCGGCGGCGATACTGCTCACGGCATTTTTCGTCTGCCTGTGCGCGGTTCCCAATTTCTTTCCTGCCAAGATGGTGGACTCGTGGCCAAAATGGGCACAGCGCCACCTCGTGCTCGGGCTCGACCTTCAAGGCGGCTCGCACATCCTGCTCGAGGTTGACACCAACGCCGTCCGCAAGGAGAAGCTTGAAACGCTGCGCGATGACGTGCGCCGTGTTCTGCGTGAGGCGCGCATCGGCTACACTGGGCTGGTCGTGCGCGGCAACAGCGTCGAAGTGCGCATTCGTGAAGGCGCGAATTCGGGCCAGGCGCAGGCGAAATTGCAGGAGTTGTCGCAACCGCTCAGCGGCATTCTCGCAACAACAGGGCAGCGCAGCCTCGATATATCCAGTGAGTCCGGTAACCTTTTCCGTCTGACCGTCACCGATCCGGCGATCGTCGAGCGTGTGCGCCAGTCGGTTGACCAATCGATCCAGATTATCGAACGACGCGTCAACGAACTTGGCACCGTCGAACCGCTCATTCAGCGCGAAGGCACCGATCGTATCCTGGTTCAGGTACCAGGCTTGCAGGACCCGACGCGGCTCAAGGAATTGCTCGGCAAGACCGCGAAGCTCGACTTTCGCATGGTCGATACGAATCTGACGCCGGAGCAGGCGCAGCAAACACGCATCCCTGCGGACGACGAAATTCTGCAAAGCTCGAGCGAGCCGAAGGTGCCGTATCTGGTCGAGAAGCGCGTGCTGGTGTCGGGCGGTGATCTGACCGACGCGCAGCCGGGATTCGACCAGCGCACCAGCGAGCCGATCGTCAGCTTCCGCTTCAACACCAGCGGCGCGCGCAAGTTCGCACAGGTGACGCAGGAGAATGTCGGCAAGCCATTCGCCATCGTGCTCGACAACGAAGTGATTTCAGCGCCGGTTATCCGTGAGCCGATCCTCGGTGGTTCGGGACAGATTTCCGGCAATTTCACGGTCCAGAGCGCCAACGATCTGGCGATCCTGCTGCGCGCGGGCGCATTGCCGGCGCCGTTGACGATCATCGAAGAGCGTACCGTCGGCCCCGGCCTCGGACAGGACTCGATCGAAAAGGGCAAGCTGTCTTCTTATGTCGGCGCGGCGATGGTCGTACTCTTCATGCTGGTGACTTACGGCCTGTTCGGCGTCTTCGCCAATATCGCCGTCGCCATTAACGTCGCAATGATCTTCGGCGTGCTGTCGCTCCTCAATGCCACCCTCACGCTGCCGGGCATCGCCGGTATCGTTCTTACGGTCGGTATCGCGGTGGACTCAAACGTGCTGATTTATGAACGTATCCGTGAGGAAGTGCGCGGCGGGCGAACGCCGATCAACGCAATCGATGCCGGCTTCACGCGTGCGCTCGCGACCATTCTCGACTCCAACATAACGACCTTCATCGCTGCCGCTGTGCTGTTCTATATCGGCACCGGCCCGGTGCGCGGCTTTGCGGTCACGCTCGGCATCGGCATCATCACCACGGTGTTCACCGCTTTCACCCTGACGCGCCTGATCGTCGCCTATTGGGTACGGTGGCGGCGCCCGCAACGCGTTCCGATCTGAGATCATTTATGCGCCTGCTTCGTATCGTACCCGACGAGACCAAATTCGATTTCATGCGCTTCCGGCGCATCAGTTTTCCTATTTCGGCGATGCTGTCGATCCTGGCGATCTCGCTCTACTTTTTTCATGGCCTCAATTTCGGTATCGACTTCAAGGGCGGAACGCTGATCGAGGTGCAGACCAAGGCGGGTCCGGCCGACCTTGCCAAAATGCGGGCCTCGCTCAATGCGCTTGGCCTGGGCGAGGTGCAGTTGCAACAGTTCGGCGCGCCGAACGACGTCTTGATGCGCATCGCCGAGCAGCCCGGCGGCGACGCCGCGCAGCAGACGGCGGTCACCAAGGTGCGCGGCGCGCTTGGCGATCAGGTCGAATACCGCCGCGTCGAGGTAGTCGGCCCGCGCGTATCCGGAGAGCTGCTTTCTTACGGCACCATCGGACTCATTCTCGCGATCTTCTGTATTCTTATTTACTTGTGGTTCCGGTTCGAGTGGCAATTCGCTCTCGGCGCCATGATCGCCAACGTGCACGACATTGTGCTCACGATCGGATTCATGTCGCTCACGCACATCGACTTCGATCTCACCAGCATCGCGGCGCTGCTTACTATTCTCGGCTATTCGCTCAACGATACTGTGGTGATCTACGACCGAATTCGCGAAATGCTGCGGCGCTACAAGAAGCTGCCGATGCCGGATCTTCTCAATGCATCGGTGAACCAGACGTTATCGCGCTCGGTTATCACCCACGTGACCGTCAGCCTTGCGCTGCTCGCGCTGCTTCTTTTCGGCGGCGAGGCGATTCACAGCTTCACGGCGACCATGATGTTCGGCGTGGTGCTGGTCGGCACGTATACTTCGGTGTTCATCGCATCGCCGATCCTGATCTATCTCGGCGTCGGCACCGGCCGCGACTCGCTGAGCGCGAAGCCGGACCGCGAAAAAGAGTCCTGATCCCATGGCTGACGATCGGCCCGGAGCGGATCTGCCGCACCTGCCGAGCGCAGCGCCAATCGACGCTTACGGCAATGGCGGCTTTCGTTTCGCCGGCATGTCGCATCGCGGCTCGCTCGTGTGTCTGCCGGACGGTATCTGGCCGTGGCCGGTCGCAAGCTTCGATGTGTTGACGGACGAAGATCTGGCGGTCGTGTTTGCGCGCGGCACCGAGCTCGACATGTTCCTGGTCGGTTGCGGCGCCGATCCTCATCCCTTGCCCGATGCGTTGCGCGAGCGTTTCCACGATTTGCACATTTTTGTCGAAAGCATGCCGACGGGCGCGGCGGTACGGACCTACAATATCCTGCTGGCGGAGCGTCGGCGGATCGGGGCAGCCCTGATCGCGGTCGATTAAGCCGGCGTTCCTGCTGTCAGCCGGGCTTGACCGCGCCATCCACGTCTTGCTTGTTCCGAAGAAAGGCATGAATGCCCGGCGCACGGCCGGGCATGATGGCAGAGACTCCATGCAATCCAATTTCGAGCATTGCGCCGCGCTGGTGCGCGAGGCGGATCCGGACCGGTTCCTTGCGTCGCTGTTCGCGCCGGAAGCCGAACGCGCCGCGCTGTGCGCGCTTTATGCCTTCAATGCCGAGATCTGCCGCGTGCGCGAGGTTGCGCGCGAGCCGATGCCGGGCGAGATACGTCTGCAGTGGTGGCGTGAAGTCCTCGCAGGCGAACGCAGCGGCGAGGAGCGGGCGCATCCGGTTGCCGCAGCGCTGCGGACAGCAATCGAGCAATACGGCATTGCGATCGATCCGCTCGCCGACCTGGTCGAAGCGCACGCGTTCGATCTTTACGAGCAGCCGATGGTCAGCATGACCGATCTTGAAATCTACGCCGAGCGAACCGATGGTGCCGTACTCGCACTTGCCGCGGACATTCTGGGCGGCCGCTCGATTGCGGTCAGTGCCGCGATCCGCAACGCCGGGATCGCTTACACCGTTGCCGGATTTCTGCGTAACCTCGCGCGCGACGCGTCGCGCCGGCAGCTTTTCGTGCCGCTCGATGTTCTGACGCGGCACGGCGCAGATGTCGAAAGCATCTTTGCGGGTCTGACGAGCGCGGAATTGCGCGCCGCGCTCGCGGAATTGCGGCTCTATGCGCGCAGCCGTCTTGCGGCAGCACAGCAGAATATTTCGTCCATGCCCGATGCGATTCTTCCGGCGCTGCTGCCGGTAGCGCTGGTGCAACCGGCGCTGGCGCGCATGGACAAAAATGACTACGAGCCGTTCAAGTTCGCTGCTGCGCCGCGTTGGCAGCGGCAATGGCGTCTGTGGCGCGCGGCGCGCAGTCCAGCGCGCATTTTCGGCTAGGGCGCGTCTATTCGGCGGCCGCGGGCTGCGTGTTGCCGCCTATCCAACGTTCGAGATCCGCAAGGGCGCGTTGGCTCAGCGCGGTCTTGCGCGCGAGATTCTTGGCGGAACCGCGACCGAACTTGCGGCCGTCCGGATCGAAAGCCGGCGTCGCCGAAAGCGGCGGGAAGAGCCCGAAATTTACGTTCATCGGCTGAAACGACGGAGGGCCTGCGTCGATGGTCTCAATGTGTCCGCCAGTTATGTGCGCAAGCAGGGCACCATGAGCGGTCGTCGGCGGCGGCGCCTCCAGTGGTGCGCCCAGTCGTTCGGCGGCTGCAAAACGTCCGGCCAGCAGACCGACCGCGGCGGATTCGACATAGCCTTCGCAACCGGTGATCTGTCCAGCGAACCGCAGGCGCGGCTCGACAGCGAGCCGCAGTGTGCCGTCGAGCAGCTTCGGCGAATTGAGAAATGTGTTGCGATGCAGGCCGCCGAGTCGTGCGAACTCTGCTCTTTCGAGGCCGGGAATCGTGCGGAAAATGCGTACCTGCTCGCCGTGCTTCAGCTTGGTCTGGAATCCGACCATGTTGAACAACGTGCCGAGTTTGTTGTCCTGGCGAAGCTGCACGACCGCGTAAGCCTTCATGTCCGGCCGATGCGGATTGGTCAGCCCGAACGGCTTCATCGGCCCGTGCCGCAACGTCTCCGCGCCGCGCTGCGCCATCACCTCGATCGGCAGGCAACCGTCGAAATAGGGCGTCGAGGCTTCCCACTCGTGGAACGAGGTTTTCTCTCCCGCGATCAGGGCTTCGACGAAGGCGTTATACTGCTCGCGGCTGAGCGGACAGTTGATGTAGTCCGCGCCGGAGCCGCCGGGTCCAGCCTTGTCGTAGCGCGATTGAAACCAGGCGGTGTCGAAATCGATCGACTCGCGATGAATGATTGGGGCGATCGCGTCAAAGAAAGCGAGAGATTCCTGGCCGCTCAGTTTTCGTACCGTGGCGGCGAGATCGGGCGACGTGAGCGGGCCGGTCGCGACAATGACGCTGTCCCATTCGGCGGGCGGGATTGTCACTTCCTCGCGCGCGATGGCGATCAACGGATGCGCGGTGAGCGCGCCGGTCACCGCGGCTGAAAATCCGCCGCGGTCGACGGCCAATGCGCCGCCGGCGGGTACCTGATTGGCGTCCGCCGCGCGCATCACCAGCGAGCCGAGCCGCCGCATTTCCGCATGCAGCAGGCCGACGGCATTGTGGTCCTTGTCATCGGAGCGGAAGGAATTCGAGCAGACGAGCTCGGCGAGGCCTTCGGTCTTGTGCGCGGCGGTCGTGCGTACGGGCCGCATCTCGTGCAGGGCCACGGCGACGCCGCGTTGGGCCAGTTGCCAGGCCGCTTCCGACCCGGCCAGGCCGCCGCCGATGATATGGACCGCTTTCATGCTGGACATAGCGGCAACCTAAGAGGCGGCAGGGGACGCGGCAACCGGCGCCCAAAAAACGAAAACGCCCGCGGTTGACGCGGGCGTTTGCGGGTAGTGCAGTTTAAGGCGACTTAGGCCCGATGGGCCTCGCGCCAGGCGACCGCATGGATGTCGGAACGGCTGATGCCGATATCGGCGAGTTCCCGGTCACCCAGACGAGAAAGCTCGTTCAGGCTTTGGTTGTAGCGCCGCCAGTTGCGGACGATACGGACGAGAGTTGCGAACATTGTTGACCTCTTCTCTTCTCAAGTCCCGGTGCAATCACCGGGGTCATCGAACTGGGATGTACATAGGGCCTCATGCTGCGGTGCGAAAGCAATTTTATTGCGCTGCAGCTACGTCAAAAACGCATGCCTTTCCCATTTGATTATTAACAATAAAAGCTGCCGAAGCCGAATTTGGTCGGTAAAAAGCCCTTGGAGGCCAGCGAATCAGCATGGCTATGCTTCAACGGCTCTTCGGAGGTCGACGCACGCCGATAGCGGGGCCGGTTTGTGCCGAAACCAGGTCCGGATCGTATAGGTTGCCGTCCGAACGGGAGAATCCGCCATGTTGCCGGCCTTACGTTGCCTTTCCTTTATCGCTGCCTTTGCCTGCGTCCTCGCCTCCGGCTCGGCTAGCGCGGCCGAATTGAAGGTCCTTACCGCCGGGGCATTCAAGCAAGTGGTGCTGGCCCTCGTGCCGGATTTCGAGAAGCAGACCGGCAACAAGGTTACGGTCGTCAACGACACGTCCGGCGGCTTGAAGAAGCGCATCGAAAGCGGTGAGGCTTTCGATGTCGCCATCATTACGCCCAAGGTGGTCGACAATCTCGCGGGTGAGGGCAAGATTGCCGCCGGCAGCCGCGTCAATCTCGCCAGCGTCGGCGTTGGCGTCGTGGTCAAGGAGGGCGCACCCAAGCCTGACGTCAGCACGGTCGACGCATTCAAGCGCGCGCTCATCGCCGCCAAGTCCGTTGCCTATATCGATCCGGCGAGCGGCGGGTCGAGCGGCATCTACATCGATAAGCTGCTCGTGCGCCTCGGCATTGCCGATCAAATCCGCGCGAAGGCGAAGCTGAAAAAGGGCGGCTACGTCGCTGACCTTGTCGCGAGCGGCGAGGCCGAACTTGGCTTGCATCAGATCAGCGAGATTGTGCCGGTAAAAGGCGTCACATTGGTCGGGCCGCTGCCGAAGGAAATCCAGAATACGACGACCTATGCCGCCGGGTTGAGCGCTACCAGCAAGCAGGCCGAAGCCGCCAAGATGCTGATCAAAACGCTTTCCGGGCCGGCTGCGGCCGCCGTGCTGAAGGCAAAGGGAATGGATCCGGCATCGTAGGCGCGTTTTGACGACGCAGGCAGAGTGCCGGCGGCCCGACCGCCGCATTGTCATCACCGCGCTCGGCGTCGCGCAGATTTTGGCGTGGGGCACGTCCTTCTATTTTCCTGCTGTGTTTGCCGGTCCGATCGTTGCCGATACCGGCTGGTCGCTCGGCATGGTGGTGAGCGGCACGACGGTCGGTCTGCTCGTTGCCGGACTGATCTCGCCGCAAGTGGGCCGTTTTATTCATAAGCACGGCGGAAGGTCGGTTCTTTTATCCAGCTCTGTTCTCTACGCCGCCGGACTTGCAGGCATCGGACTTTCGCCGACGCTGCCGATCTATCTGGCGGCCTGGATTTTGCTCGGCCTCGGCATGGGCACCGGTCTGTACGATGCGGTGTTTGCCGCGCTCGGCCATATGTACGGCCATGAAGCCCGCACGCCGATCACGAATCTGACGTTGTTCGGCGGATTTGCCAGCACTATCTGCTGGCCATTGAGCGCATTCATGATCGACCATGCCGGTTGGCGCGCGGCTTGCTTCATTTACGCGGCCCTGCACCTTTTTCTATCGCTGCCGTTGCAGGCCATCGTTGTGCGTCGTCAAAACGCGGATACGGCATCCAGCGGCGTGCAACGCGCGGAAGCTGCAGCCAAGGCTTTGCCAATACAAAACGAAGCAGTCCTGTTCTGGTTGATCGCTTTGGTGATGTCGCTTGTGAGCGGCATCGGTACCATCGTCGTGGTACATCTTCTTATCTTCCTGCAGGCAAAGGGTGTCGATTACGCAGGCGCGGTTGCGCTCGGTACGCTGTTCGGCCCGTCGCAAGTCATCGCACGCGTTGGTGAGCGCCTGTTCGGCAGCCGCTATCATCCGGTCTGGACGCTGATTGCTTCGTGTGCGCTGATGGCGTTGGGCTTGCTGCTGCTCTGGGGCGGATTGAAACCGCTGATTCTGATCATTGTGCTGTATGGAGCAGGATATGGCGTTTCATGGATCGCACGCGGTACATTGCCGCTCGCGCTTTTCGGACCCGCACGATTTCCGAGGCTGATGGGAAAGCTGGCGTTTCCGAGCCTGATTGTGCAAGCGCTGGCGCCGTCGGCCGGCGCGCTTCTGATCGAGCGCCACGGCGTCGATGCCACCCTCGGCGTATTGACTGTTTTTGCTCTGATCAATGTGCTGCTTGTCGGTATCCTGTGGGTGGCCTGCAAGCGGCAGATATCAGCGGCGGCGTGACCATGCTGGAATTGCGCACATTGTTTTTCGAGGATTTATCGGTCGGAATGACCGAGACGTTGTCGAAGACCATCGACGCGTCGGAGGTTGTCGGCTTTGCCGCGGTCACCGGCGATCGTAATCCGATTCATCTTTCCGAGCACTTTGCCGCTAAGACGCCGTTCGGTACTCGCATTGCGCATGGGCTTTACACGGCGAGCCTGATTTCCGCAGTGCTCGGCACGCGCCTGCCCGGACCGGGGGCGATCTATATCTCTCAGACGCTGAACTTCCGCGCGCCGGTAAAGATCGGCGATACGGTAGATGTCGATGTGATCGTGGCAGAACTGATGCCGGAAAAATTTCGAGCGCGGCTCACCTGCACATGCTTGGTCGGCGGAGAAACCGTGCTCGACGGCGAGGCCTGGGTGAAAGTGCCGTCATCGAGCGCCGCGCGGCGGTTGCCGCGGCTTTAGTGGCGATTGCCACGCCGTATAAGCGGAACATAGCTCCGCACCGGGCATTGTCTCACGAATGCAATTTTGAGGCTGGCGGCAAACAACGGAGATTCTGCAATGCCGACCGTGTTGCCGTCGAAAACGCTGTCCGATAAAGATCCCGATAAGAAGTCCGACGCCGGCTTTTTATCCGATTGTGCCGGCGTGTGGGCGATCAGTCTCGGCGTCGCGGCTGCCGGTTTCGCGATGTTTGTGTATTTCGGTGACGGCGACCAGGTCGCGGCCACATTCATTCTCTGCGCTGCGGCCTTGCTGATCCAACTGGCAACATGCGCGTCCGCGCAAGGCGACGCGTGTGACAAAGCGTAACCGGGCTACGTTTGCGTCCGGAAATTTTAACGTAGCGATTAACGTCAGCTTCCTGGCGGCGGCGCAAAGAAGCAACGTGGCGAGCCGTCCGGCCGCTTACAACGCCAATAGGCTCCGTCCGGCGAAGGCAATGATTGGCTATAAGGGACAGTCTCGTTGACATTTTCCGAATGCGTTGGACCATCCGCGGCATTTCCGGTCACGCCGACCCCGTAGACGACGGGGCCGCGTACCGAATAGCCGCCGGTTCCCGCCTTGACGGCATTTGGCGAGACGACCCCACAGTCCTCCGCGCCACAACACCATTCGCCAGCAGGGCTGCGATAGCTGCCTCGGCTGATCCATGAATCGTGAGCAAGCGCATTAGAGCCGGTTAAAACAACAACGAGCAGTGCAGATGCCTGTGTTCGCAACATCGATGGCCTCCTCGAATTGGCCCGTCGTGGCGATCACTCAACAGCGCTTCGTCGTTATGAGTTCCCTTTTTTCCCGGCCGCTGCTTGTTAAAAAAAGATTACGTGGGCCGGGGTCTGTTCGATTGAACACCGCAGCAAGCACGAATCAGTCGGTTGAAGTTTAGCATGCACGGCGGATATTGCTCGTGGCTTTTTGCGGCCCGCCACCGGCAAGGGGCGCCGGTAAGCTGGGGGCGCGCCGTCATTTGTCCATTGCAGATGAACGGCGTGGGCTTGCATCGTGACAGACGCTGGGTTCAATGGCGAGTGTGAGTGATCCCGCTTCGAAATCCGCTTGGAAAATCTGGCGCGACCGTCGTGGTCGCTTTTCGCCGTTGCGTCTCGCCACACTTTTATTGCTGCTGTTT
>JBARCH010000433.1:0-7225 GCA_049793875.1 Pseudolabrys sp.
TGGCGTTGCCAGCCGGACTGAAATGGATCGACATCGGTTGCGGCAACGGGGCTTTCACCGAGCTTGTCGTTGACCGCTGCGCACCGGCCGGCGTGCAAGGCATCGACCCGTCGGAGGGGCAACTCGCCTTCGCCCGCAAGCGGCCGGCATCGCGCGTCGCGGAATTTCGCCAAGGCGACGCGATGTCGCTTCCGTTCGCTGACGACGCGTTCGACGTGGCGGCGATGGCGTTGGTGATCTTCTTCGTTCCCGAACCGGCCAAGGGCGTCGCCGAAATGGCGCGCGTCGTTCGCCCCGGCGGCACGGTCGCCGCCTATGCTTGGGATTTACCCGGCGGCGGATTTCCGATGGAAGCGTTGCAGGCCGAGATGCGCGGCATGGGTTTCAAGACGGTTCATCCCCCGAGCGCGGATGCGTCCCGCATCGATGCCATGCAAGACCTGTGGACCAAGGCGGGTCTCGACGCGGTCGAAACCCGCGAGATCACCGTGCAAAGGACCTTCGCGGATTTCGACGATCTTTGGGCGACCTTCCTGCTGACTCCAAGCGCGGGCGCCGCAATCAAGGCGATGCCGGCCGCCGACAGCGAGCAGCTCAAGGCGCGGGTGCGCGTGCGCCTGCCTGCCGATGCCGCAGGCCGTATTACCTACAGCGCTCGCGCCAACGCCGTGAAAGGCCGCGTGCCGGTTTGAGCACGCGGCCGGCTGCACTTATGCCGGCGGATTTGCCCGCTTCGGGAAAAGCTGCGGCCGCATCTTCGGATGGCAGGCCATCATCTTCGGCGCATAGGCTGTCTCGGCGCCGAGTTCTTCCGCGGCGTGCCATGCCCAGCGCGGGTCCCACATCGCACCACGCCCGATGCAGATCATGTCTGCCTTGCCGGACGCGACAATATCTTCGGCTTGCTGATAGCCGGCAATGAGGCCGACGGTCATCGTGGTGATGCCGCTTTCCTTTTTCACCTTTTCGGCGAGCGGCGCCTGATAGCCCGCGCTCAGCGGGATTTTCTGTTTTGGATCGAGTCCGCCCGACGACACGTCCATGTAATCCATGCCGCGTTTCTTCAATTCCTTCGCCAGCATGACGGTCTCTTCCGGCGTCCAGCCGCCGTCGACCCAGTCGGTGGCGGATACGCGCATGCCGAGCGGCTTGTGCTCCGGCCATGCAGCGCGCACGGCTTCATACATCTCGATGGCAAAGCGCATGCGATTTTCGGTCGAGCCGCCATATTCGTCGGTACGCTTGTTGGAGAGCGGCGATAGGAATTGATGCGCGAGATAGCCGTGGGCGCCGTGCAGCTCGATCAGGTCGTAGCCGATGCGGTCGACGCGCCTGGCGGCGGCGGCAAACTCGCCGAGCAGCCGCTTGATGTCATCCTTGGTCATTGCGTGCGGCACCGGCCAGCCGGTGTCGTAGGGGATCGCCGACGGCGCTTCCGGCGTCCATGCGTCCGGTCCTTCCAGGATCGGCTTGCCGCCGGCGGCCGGCGGCATCTGCGGACCCTTGCGGCCCGCGTGCGCAAGCTGCACGCCGAGCTTCGCCACGCCGTATTGGCGGCAGAAATCGTGTACGCGCTTGAGCGCGGCTTCGTTATCGTCGGAATACATGCCGGCGCATTTCGGCGATATGCGGCCCTGCGGATTGACGTTGGTCATCTCGCACATCACCAGGCCCGCGGCGCCGAGCGAAAAGCTGCCGAGGTGCATCAGGTGCCAGTCGTTGGCGGAGCCGTTGTCGGAGTTGTATTGGCACATCGGCGACACCGCGATGCGGTTCGGAATCGTCAAGCCGCGCATGGTGATCGGTGAAAAGAGAACGCTAGCCATTATCAGGATTTCCTTTCAGTACGGAGATTGTGACGGCTGCCGTCAATCATGCATCGCCACCGCAGGGCGGCAGATCGCCCATTTCTCTGGCCGGCGCGGGAGACTTGATCGCATTTCCGCGCGCATACGCCAAGCCCGCCGCGGCGCCCAGGACGGACGCCGTAGCAGGACGGTAACGGGCTAGCTCTTCATCGGCGGATAGTTGCGCGAGAAGACCGGCTGCGCGAGGAAGGCCTTCGGGTCCATCGTCCAGAACTGGCTGACCTTGTGATAGGTCTTGATGGTTTTGTTGACCATCTTGCCGCCCTGCTTCTCGACGCGCCGGACATAAACGTCGATCACGACTTGCCCGTGATCGTCGAAGCTGATCGGACCGCGGGGTGTTTCGGCGAGTGTCACCGACCTGATCGCCTTGACGAATGCGTCCGGGTTGTCAGCCTTGCCGCCGGTCTTGGCGAGTGCCGCCTCGATCACCATGCCGTCGATGTAGAAGCACGCGGCGTAGTGGCCGATGTGAACGTCATTGCCGTAATTTTTTCGCATTGCCGCGATGAAGCGCTTGTTGGCATCGCTGTCGATGTCGAGCGAATAGGGATTGGTATTGATCAGGCCCTGCGCTTCCTCGCCGTAGGCGCCGATGATGGTGTCGTCGGCGGTGGTCGAACCGCCGATCAACTGTTGCTTGAGGCCGAGCGCCTTCGCCTGCTTGATGAACTTGATCGGGTTCGACCCGGCAAGGCCGACGCACATCGCATCGCATTCCGGGACCTGCGCGACATAGGGCGCGTAATCGGCTGTGTTGAGCGGCGACCAGAGTTTCTTGACGACACGCCCGCCGTCTTCTTCCAGCACGCGCTGGAAGCCGCCGATCTGTTCGTAGCCGAAAGCGAAATCGTCGGCGATGGTGGCGGCGGTTTTCAGCTTCATTTCCTTCGCCATGTAGTCGCCGAGCGGGTAGAGGCACTGCGCCGAGGTGTAAGATGTGCGCGTCAGGTACGCGTTGCCCTTGCGCTGCGTGACGTCCTCCGCGCCGGCGAAAGCCAGCGTCGGCATCTTCGCCTCTGCCAGATAATCGAGCGTTGCGAGCAACTCGAACGCAGCGAACGGCCCCAGCACGACATTGACCTTGTCGCGCTCGACCAATTCCTGCGCCTTGGTCTTGGCGCCGGCGGGGCTGCCGCCGGTGTCCGCAACCAGAAGCTCAATTTTGCGGCCCGACAGCGTGAAATTCTTTTCCTTCAGAAACGTCGTGATGCCTTCCTCGGCATGCTGGCCGCCGGCGGCGAGCGGCCCGGTCTTTATCGTCAGCAGACCGACCTTTATCGGCGCGTTTTGCGCGATGGAGGGCATCGGGAATGACGCGGCGCCGGCCGCGGCTGCTGTCCCCGCAAGAAATTTTCGGCGATTAAGGCGAAGAGACATTTCATCCTCCCATTTGACCCAGCCGTTATCCGGCCGGTTATTTTGGAAACGATTGCCGTTCGGCCGCGAGTTTGCGCCAAGTTCGGCGCCGGGCGCAACGAGGCTGACCATGCCCACTTCGCCCACCGGCAGGGCGTCGGGGCCGTGCCGGTTCAGAGCTTTTTGCCCTTCAGCCACGCGGTGCCTTTGGCATAGAGCGCTTCGAGATCGGCGCCATCGAGTCCCGGCATGTCGCGCTTGACGGTGTAACCCGCCTTGGTCTGGAGATAGGCGAGGTGGCGGTAACCCTCGGGAAATCGGGCCAATAGTTTTTGGTCGAGCGTGAGCCTGGCGGCGGGATCGACCGGATCGAGCCGGTCCTTTTCATAAATGTGCCGGCGCAGCACGATGCCCCAGCGGCCTTTGCGTTTCTCGATAAAATCGTAAGCGCGGCCGGAACAGGTTACGTCGCACAATATGCCGTCGACCGGCGCGCGCTGCGAGATCGTGATCTTGGTCTGCGCGATCGCGCGCTTGCCCCTGATGTCGATTGTCATGCCGCCAAGCATGTGATTGATGCGCGCGCCTCGCTCGTAGCCGTCCTGGCTGACCGCGATGAATTCCTCGAACGTCCCCTGAAACCACGTCGCCCACATCGCGCCGTCTTTGTGCCAGACGGTGCGGAATTGCTTCCAGTTGCGCGCGTCGCGCCATAGCACCCAGTTCTCAACCAGTTCGCGGATTGCCAGTTTGTCGGCGGCGGTGCCGGGCATGTTTCACCTCATGTCGTCGCCGGGCTTGACCCGGCGATCTCGCTTAGGCGAGCAATGTGCCTACCCAAGCGGGATGGCCGGGACAAAGGGCGTTTACGCCCGTCTTCGACGGGCTATGCCCGGCCACGACGGAGAAGTAAATGGCACGGCTTACCGGCAAAACCGCCATCGTCACCGGTGGCGCAAAGGGCATCGGCCGGCACTATTCGCTGGCGCTTGCCGCCGAAGGCGCGCGCGTGATGATCGCCGACATCGCGGACGGCGCGGAGCTTGCCGCCGAGATCGGCACACGCCACGGCGCCAATGCGGCGGCGAGCGTCAAGTTCGATGTCAGCGACGAGAACGCCGTCAAAAGCCTGGTGGCGCAAACGGTCGAGCGGTTCGGCCGGATCGACGTGCTGGTCAATAACGCCGCGATCTACGCCACGCTCAAGCCGCGTCAATTTCTCGAGTGGGACAGCGAGACCTGGGACCGTGTGATGGCGGTGAACGCCCGCGGGCCATTCCTGATGGTCAAGCATGTCGCGCCGCACATGATGGAGCAACGCAGCGGCAAGATCATCAACATCGCCTCGGGCGCGGCCTACAAAGGCGTGCCGCGCATGTTGCCTTATGTCACCTCCAAGGGAGCGGTGCTGGCTTTCACCCGGGCAATGTCGCGCGAACTCGGCGAATACGGGATTGCAGTCAATTCCCTGTCGCCGGGCTATACCCTCAGCGATACCGGACTTGAGAACACGACTCATGTCGAGGAGGCGCGCGTTCCTGGGCGCAACAGCCGCGCCTTCAAGCGAGACGCCTACCCGGAAGACCTGCTCGGTGCGCTGATCTTTCTCGCCTCAAGCGACAGCGACTTCGTCACCGGCCAGTCGATTTTGGTGGACGGCGGCTCGGTGAATACCTAGCTGGTATGTATGCTCTTTTCGCCGGTTTCCGGCGATGCGTGATCTGGGCTATAGTGGCTGCAAATTCAACGAGTTCGACGGAGGAACGGCCATGACGGTCGCCGCGACGCAAGCTGCCGGCAACAAACACAACATCCAAGGCGCTCGGCAGGCCTATTACGACAAGATCTCCAAGTTCCACCTGACGCCGCTGTGGGAAGTCCTCAAGGGCCTGGTGACGAACGAGCCGAAGACCCAGATGATTCCGGCGCTGTGGAAGTTTCCGGAGGTCGAGAGGCTGATGCTCGAGGCCGGCGAGGTCATCACGGCCGAGGAAGCAGAACGCCGCGTGCTTGTACTGGAGAATCCCGGCGAACCCGGAAAATCGCGCGTCACCAATTCGCTGTTCGCAGGCATCCAGCTCATCATGCCGGGCGAGATCGCCGACGCGCACCGCCATGTTTCATCCGCCATCCGTTTCGTGCTGAAGGGCAAGGGCGCGTATACCGCCGTCGAAGGCGAGAAGGCGATGATGGAGCACGGTGATTTCATCATTACCGCGAACTGGGCGCCGCACGATCACGGCAATCCCGGCAAGGAGCCGGTGATGTGGCTCGACGTGCTCGACATGCCGACCGTCAATCATTTTCAGGCGTCGTTCGCCGAGCACTTCGACGAGAAGATGCAGAACACCTCGCACGAAGACGGCGACTCGTTCGACCGCTACGCCTCCGGCGTGCTGCCGGACGGCGCTCCCGCGATGATGAACCGCAGTCCGGTCATCAACTATCCGTATTCGAAAATGCGGCCGATCCTCGAGCGGCTGAAGAAGTCCGGTGACATCGACAAGAGTCATGGTGCGCGCGTGCGCTACGCCAATCCGATCAACGGCGGGCCTGTGCTTCCGACCATGGGAGCGAATCTGGCGCTGCTGCCGAAAGGCTTCAAAGGCGAGCCCTACCGCTCGACCGACGGCACGGTGTTCTGTGTCGCGGAAGGCAAGGGCACGACGACGATCGACGGCAAGGAGTACGCCTGGGCCGTCAACGACGTTTTTGTGGTGCCGCCGTGGAAGCGTTACCAGCACAACACGACAGAAGAGTCCGTGCTGTTCTCGATCTCCGACCGGCCGGCACAGGAATCGCTCGGCATATGGCGGGAAGCCCGGTAAATTTCGACATATGATGTGATCCGCGAGGCGGCCTTGCGCCGCCTCGTTTGCGTTTGCGCCGGGCGTGGCGCCGATGCTGCGGCAACGAAATTGTCCTGATAGTGTTTATCGAGATTGCAAACAGGAGTCGGTGATGCAGTTTGAGGAATTGGTGGCGGCGCATGGCGCCTTGACGGCAGCGCGCACGGGGAAAGGCAGCGATGTCGTCGTCCTGCACTCGTTGCTCACGGATCGCCATGCCTTCGATCCGGTGTTGCCGGCCCTGGCGGCGAAAAAGCGGGTCACACTGTTCAACCTGCCGGGTTTTCACGGCTCCGAGCCGATGCCGGTTGCCCTGATCGACGCCTATGTCGCGCGCATTGAGGATGGCTTTGAAGAATTCGGCATCGCCAAGGACGCCGTTCTGGTCGGCAACGGATTCGGCGGCACAGTGGCATTGGCGTTTGCCATCTCGCATCCGGAACGCATCAGCAAGTTGCTGGTTTCGGATGCCGCCGCAGGATTTCCCGACGCGGGCCGGCAGGCCTTTCGCGTCATGGCGGAGAAGGTCGCCTCGGGCGGTCTCGGCGCCATCGCCGAGATTGCCGCCAGGCGCGTGTTCTCACCGGCTTATCTTGAAGCGCACCCGCAACTGATCGAGGAGCGCAAGCGCGTATTGCTGGAAATCAATCCCAAGGGCTTCCTCGCGGCGTGCAAGATTTTACAGGAAGCCGATCTGACGCCGATGCTTCACCGCATGCGCGTGCCGACACTGGTCGTGTGCGGCGAATTCGATCAGGCGACGCCGCCGGCTCTCACCCGGCAGATTGCCGAAAAGGTTGCCGGCGCGCGTTACGTCGAAATGCCCGGCTGCGGCCATTGCCCGCCGCTCGAGCAACCGGAAGAATTCATCGCCGTCATCAAGGAGTTTGCAGGCCTCTAGTAGCTTGGTGGCGTTTGTCCTGCTCACTCAGTCGCAGACTCTCATGCGGCGGACGATTCTATGACCCCAACGGTCGATCACCACACGCCGGGCCAGGTAGCAATCCGGCCCATAATAGGCACCGTACGCGTAGGGAGCGGCGTAGGGACCGCCGTAATACCCATAGCCGCCGTAATAATAAGGTGACGCAACGGCAGCGCCGAGCGCCAGGCCTCCGACAAATCCTGGGCCGAAGCCGCCGCCACGCC
>JBARCH010000434.1:0-3317 GCA_049793875.1 Pseudolabrys sp.
GCGCCGGCCACCGTCACGCGGCTCGCCATTCTCGCCCATCGGTTGACCATCTTGCTGGTCCTGATGATGCGATTGTTGCTGAGGCTCCTGCGGCGCGTATTCGTCTTTCGACAGCACCGCATCGCCGTGCTCGTTCGTCTGCGCCATTTGATCGGGCGCGGACTCGCGGTTGTCATGCTCATGGTTGGCGCGATCGTGCGAGAATTGTTGTCCGCCTTCGCGGCCTTCACCGCCGCGTCCGCGTCCACGGCCTCGTCCACGCCGCCGGCGTCGTCGTTGGCCGCCTTCCTGCTCGCCATTGCCTTGCGGTTGATCGCTGTGCGCGTGATCGTCGACCTGCTCGTGGGTTTGGCCTTCGTCACGATCGCCAATCTGCTCGACCCGGCTGCCGTCTGGCGGAGCAATGTCGTGCGCTTCGCTTTCGCCGCTCTCTTCGTCGATTTCCTCGTCGTAAACCTCGTCTTCTTCCTCTTCGACAACCACGATCGGACCCGCGGCTGCCGCCAGCGCGCGTGCTTCTTCAGGGGAGTGAACCTGCTCCCCGCGGTCGATGAGGAAGGATTGCTGTGCCGGCACGGTGGCGTCGGCGGAAATGGTGATGGTGATGCGGAAGCGCTCTTCCAGAGCGCGCAGATGCCCGCGCTTGTGATTAAGCACATAGAGCGCAACTTCAGAGCGGGTGCGCACAATGAGATTGTGCGTCGCGCCCTTGACCAGCATTTCCTCGATGCCGCGCAAAAGCTGCAGCGAGACCGAAGACACTGAGCGCACGTGCCCGCTTCCGCCGCAGATCGGGCATGTTTCGGTCGAGCTTTCCAGCACCGATGTGCGGATGCGCTGGCGCGACATTTCGAGCAGGCCGAAATGCGAGATGCGGCCGACCTGAATGCGGGCGCGGTCGTGACGTAGCGCTTCTTTCAGACGCCGCTCGACTGTGCGGTTGTTGCGGCCTTCGTCCATGTCGATGAAGTCGATGACGATAAGACCGGCGAGATCGCGCAGGCGCAGTTGACGCGCAACTTCATCTGCCGCCTCGCAATTGGTCTTGAGTGCCGTGTCCTCGATATGGTGCTCGCGCGTCGCGCGTCCTGAGTTCACGTCGATAGCGACCAGTGCTTCGGCCTGGTTGATGACGATGTAGCCGCCGGATCGGAGTTGCACGATCGGCGTGAACATGGCGTCGAGTTGGCTCTCGATGCCGAAGCGCGTGAAGATCGGTTGCGTGTCCTTATAAAGCTTCACGTGCTTTGCATGGCTCGGCATGAGCATGCGCATGAATTCCTTGGCATCCTTGTAGCCTTGCTCGCCGGCGACGATGATCTCGTCGATGTCTTTGTTGTAGAGATCGCGGATCGAGCGTTTGGTGAGGGAGCCTTCCTCGTAAACGAGCTTGGGCGCCGTCGACTTCAGAGTCAGGTCGCGCACGGTCTCCCAAAGGCGGAGCAAATATTCGAAGTCGCGTTTGACCTCGACTTTGGTGCGGCTTGCGCCGGCAGTGCGCAGGATTACGCCCATGCCTTCCGGCACTTCCAGTTCCTGTGCAATCTCCTTCAGGCGATTGCGGTCTTCACCGCTGGTGATTTTGCGGGAGATGCCGCCGCCGCGTGCCGTGTTCGGCATCAGCACCGAATAGCGGCCGGCGAGCGAGAGGTATGTCGTGAGTGCAGCGCCCTTGCTGCCGCGCTCTTCCTTGACCACCTGCACCAGCATGACTTGCCGGCGTTTGATGACTTCCTGGATCTTGTACTGACGGCGGAAGCGGGGAACGCGCTCTTGCACTTCTTCCAACGCATCGGCGCCACCGACGGATTCGACCGACTCTTCTTCGGCCTGATCGTGGTTCGTGTCCTGGTTGGAATCCTGGGTCTGATCTTGCCCGTTGGACGAGTGCGCCTCGGACGAGGCCTGCTCGAATGAGTTCGTATCTGTCGACGGCTGTGATGCATCGTCGAACGATGTTTCGTTGGCGGTGTGGACTTCGTCCTCGTTGTCGGCTTGCTGTGCGGGTGCGGAATCGAATTCCGCGTCGCCGCCGCGATCACCGGCTGTCTCGTGCGCATGTTCGCCGGCATCGAACGGAGACGGCGTCTGTTCGGTCATCGGCATGTAGGAAGAAGTCTCGGAGATATGCTCTTGCGTCGGCTGGCCCGTTGCGGCGTCGCCGGCCGGGTTCTCGGCGGCTTCGCCTGTCAGTCCGGCGCTTTCGCTTGCAACCGGATCGCTGCGCGTCACATCGCGATCGCGATGACGGTCGGCGCCACGGTTATGGTGGCGGTGGCGGCGGCGCCCTGAGCGGCGGTCGGCGTCCGCATCCGCGTCACGCTGCTGGCGCGCTTCGTCTTCGATCAGTGCTTGCCGGTCGGCGACCGGGATTTGGTAGTAGTCTGGATGGATTTCCGAAAACGCCAAGAAGCCGTGACGGTTACCGCCGTAATCGACGAACGCCGCCTGTAGCGATGGTTCAACGCGGGTGACCTTGGCAAGATAGATGTTACCGCGAAGTTGTTTGCGGTTAGCGGATTCGAAGTCGAATTCCTCGACTCGATTGCCGCGCAGGACCACGACTCGGGTTTCTTCCGGGTGGCCGGCGTCGATCAACATTTTGTTCGGCATATTGGAATCTCACTGTGGCTTGCCCGCTCACGCTCCGGCGCGCCGAATACAGCGCATAACCGGAGGAAGGGGACCCAGCCTGATTGTGGTTGATGAAAAAGGTCGCGTGTTCTGATGAAAACCCAGCGCAATTCGTACCCAAACGCGCGACGGCGAATAGCTCGCGGCGCAAGCGGGGCTCGAAATGCTTATGTTGGGTAGCTTGCAGCATGGACTGCGACCCATTGGCTGCGGCCTGTTTATCGATGTGGCCGCGATTCTCGTCGCGAACGGTCGTCAAAACGAGCAGCCAAAGATGGCCGCGCGCTGATCCGGGTGTCCTTCACAAGGGTCTCGGCTTGGCAACCGTCCGTCCGCCAACCTCCTCGAGGGGGCGACCCTGGAACGGCGCGCCGGATGCCCGAACGCGGTACAACCGGAACGAATAACCGTCAGCAATCACTTACATACGGTCCTAGACCCCACATGGCAAGGGAGCCGATGCATCACGGCCACACTCCGGCACCGGCGCCCACAAGCTACTCAAGTTCCGTTAACCGGAGCGCGGCTTAATGGAGTAAAAGACGCGGAAAGGGTCCCGGATTCGTGACTGTCCGCAGAAGTCTCCTCGTCATGGCGGTGGCCGGCAGTTTGGCCGGTGCATTCGGTTGCGGTCTTGTGCTGGCAGCCGGCCCGAGTGATTCTTCGACCCAAGCAGGATCGGC
>JBARCH010000435.1:0-3019 GCA_049793875.1 Pseudolabrys sp.
CACGCGGCCCTGCATGCGCGCTTCATCGAAGGGCGTGTTCTTGCATTTCGATTTCAATTCCGCCGGATCGAGCACCCAAGGCGTTTCTGTATCGACCACAATCACATCCGCAGGCGCCCCGCTTTTAAGCGAGCCGCCGGGAAGTCCGAGCAGTTCGGCCGGCCGCGTCGACATCGCACGCAGCAACGCCTTCATGTCGATCTCGCCGTTATGAACGAGCCGCAGACCGGCGATCAGCATGGTTTCGAGTCCGATCGCGCCGGGCGCGGCTTCGGCGAAAGGCAGGCGTTTTGTCTCGACATCTTGCGGATTGTGGTCGGACATTATGACATCGACCAAGCCGCTGCTCAAAGCATCGACCATGAGTTTTCGGTCATCCTCGATGCGCAATGGCGGCGACATCTTGAGAAATGTGCGGTAAGGGCCGATGTCATTCTCGTTCAGGGTGATATGATTGATGGACGCCGACGCGGTGACATTAAGTCCTTCGTTCTTGGCGCGGCGCAGAACTTCCAGCGATTCACCGCAGGTGATCGACGCGGCGTGATAGCGACCGCCGGTCAGCGCGACGAGGCGTAGATCGCGTTCGAGAACGATTGTCTCTGCCGCTTTCGGCACACCGAGCAGTCCGAGCCGTGCGGCAAATTCGCCCTCGTTCATCACGCCGTCGCTGACAAGGTTTTGGTCTTCGGTATGGTGGACGATCAGCGCGCCGAAATCGCGTGCGTAGGTGAGCGCTCTTCGCATCACGAGTGCATTTTCGATGGTCTTCGCACCATCCGTGAAAGCGACTGCGCCGGCGGCCTTCAGTAGGCCGATTTCGGTCATTTCCTTGCCCTCGAGGCCTTTGGTCAGCGCGGCCATCGGATGCACATGGACGATCGCGGTATCGCGCGCGCGCCGCAGCACGAAATCGACCGTTGCGGGATCGTCGATGGCGGGCGAGGTGTCAGGCTGGCAAATGATGGTGGTAACACCGCCGGCGGCAGCCGCCTGGCTGGCGGAGGCGAGGGTTTCGCGGTGGCCGGCGCCGGGCTCTCCGATGAATGCGCGCATGTCCACGAGGCCGGGCGCAACCAGTTTGCCGCGACAGTCGATAACGTCGGTGCCTTCCGGCACGCCGGCGGCGCCGATGCCCTTTCTCGCTTCACGGATGACGCCGTCCGCCATCAGCACGTCGCCGTGAATGTCGAGGTCGCGGGACGGATCGACGATCCGGGCATTGGCGAGCAGGATCGGGCGGCGTTCAGACAACATCATGCGTTCGGCAGGTTGCGCGACAGCGCTTCAAGCACCGCCATGCGCACGGCCACTCCCATTTCGACCTGTTCGCGGATGAGCGACTGCGCACCGTCGGCAACGATGGAGTCGATCTCGACGCCGCGGTTCATCGGCCCGGGGTGCATCACCAGCGCGCCGGGCTTGGCATAGGCAAGCTTCTTTTCGTCCAGGCCGTAATAGTGGAAATATTCCGAGACTGACGGCACGTAGGATCCGCTCATGCGCTCACGTTGAAGGCGCAGCATCATGACGATGTCCGCGTCGGCCAGCCCTTCGCGCATGTCGCGAGCGACTTCGACGCCGAGGCGTTCGATACCGACCGGGAGAAGGGTGGAAGGCGCCACTACGCGCACGCGCGCGCCCATGGCATTGAGCAGTAAAATGTTGGAGCGCGCGACACGCGAATGCGTGATGTCGCCGCAGATCGCCACCAGCAGCCCTTCGATACGGTTCCGATTGCGGCGGATGGTGAGCGCGTCGAGCAGTGCTTGAGTCGGGTGCTCGTGCGCGCCGTCGCCGGCGTTGATCACGGAGCAATCGAGCTTGCTTGCCAGCAATTCGACGGCGCCGGAGGCGTGATGGCGCACGACCAGAATGTCGGGATGCATGGCGTTGAGCGTGATCGCGGTATCGATCAGCGTTTCGCCCTTGCGCATGGCGGATTGACTGACGGCCATATTCATCACGTCCGCACCGAGCCGTTTCCCCGCAAGCTCGAAGGAGGATTGCGTGCGCGTGGATGCCTCGAAGAACAGATTGATCTGGGTACGGCCGCGCAACGAGGCGCGTTTTTTCTCGATCTGGCGATTGAGTTCGACGAATTCCTCGGCGAGATCGAGCAGCCCGGAGATCTCGTCGCGTGAAAGCCCTTCGATCCCCAACAAATGACGCCGGTTGAGGACGAATGAGGATTTCGACGCGATGTTCATTAAAGGCACGTCTATAGGCACAACCCGCCCCCCCGGCAAGAGCGCAAACGGGGTGCTCCACATGCGTCCGCTACAGTTAACGGAACTGCGGCAGGCATTTGCGTGTTGTTTGGCCAAAGATCGGCATGCGCCGGTCTAATGGACACAGGAAACCCAGAGGCTGGGTTAGAAGGAGACGCACAATGAGGATCACGAAATATGCCGTAGCGGCGGCATTGGCCGGCGCCCTTGCGATTGCCGCCACGACGCCAAGCCAGGCGCGACACGGGCGGATCGCCGCTGCCGGCATTGGCTTTGCCGCCGGCGCTATTGTCGGCGCTGCCGCCGCCAACTCTTACTATGGCCCAGGCTATTACGGACCCGCCTATTACGGTCCGGCCCCAGTCTACTATGGCGATGGTCCGTACGCTTACGATGCGGCACCGGTCTACACGGCACCCGCTCCGCGCGGATGCTGGCATGTGACTGACTCGGATCGCGGATACGGCTATTACGGCGCCTGCCGCTGATCGTGCGGGACGGCATTAGGTATTTTGCAGGGCCGGGCCAGGTTGTCCGGCCTTGTTGCGTTTAACACGCATGCGCTGATCGAAACGACCAAAGAAGCTACAAAATAATACGATCCATTCCTGCTGCGTTGCTCGATTGCGCTCGCGCTGGAACGCAGGGTGCGCATGAAAGCGTTCCAAAATTTATGTTTTTGTTACTCCACCATTTTGTGAACGAGAGTTCCCGGAGAATCGGGAAACATCGGGAAACGTTGACAACTGCATGTGTTGTCTGCCTGACGCTGCGGCAAATGCCGCGGC
>JBARCH010000436.1:0-5558 GCA_049793875.1 Pseudolabrys sp.
GCCCTTTTCCTGGCGGCCGGCGCGTCGGCCGGCTTTGCGGTTTGCACCGGACATTCGGCGAATGCTGCGCTGATCGCGGCCGGTGCGCCCTCGAGGCTGAATTCCGCCGACGAACGTCCGGCATTGAGCGAGCGGACCAGCACGTACAGGCTTGCGGACGTTGCAAGCTCGTTCGTGAACTGTGCCACCTCGGCCGGATCCTCGATCACGACGGTCTTGAAATCGGCCAGGAAGCGCGCGCTTGGCTCATGACCGGGCCTGTCGTCGAAACGATAGCCGAAGACGGAATTTCTGGTGGAGCCGACCGGGAACGGGAAGGCGAAGCGCACCGCCGGGTTCTTCTTGAAACACAGAAGCTGGAGCATCGCCGGCTGGGGAAAAACGACTTTCGAATTCGCCACCGTGCGCGTCATCAGAAAAGCGCTCGCGAGCGGCGCCCCAGTGATGCGGTCGGTCTGCCGCTCGATACGCCATTTTCCGGCCGGCACCGCATTCACGGTCGATACGACCGGGTCGCGCGCGCAGCCGCTTACCGATACTGCGGCAATTGCCGCCAACACGAATCCAGCAACCCTCGAACGCACGGCCCAACCCCTTGCGACCGGGAGTTTGCTGGTTTCATGTTTTGCACGCAATAGGCTATGCGCCGGGATCGGCGCGCGGCGACGGTGTGAGCGGTTACCTGCTGTCTTCCACGTCGGTGGCGGGGCGGTCGTCGCCGCTGGCGGTCTCGCTATGCCACTTGCCGTTCGGGTCTTCGTATTCGATCGCCTCGGTGTGGCCCGGCACACGCTGCTCGGCGGCCACCTTGCGGGCAGCGGCGAGCGCCTCTGCATGCGTCGCAAACCGCTCGGAGAAGACGCCGTTCGACGTATAGGCCCAGCCCTCGTCGTGCCGGACAACCTTGTAGGTGACGTGCGCCATCGTGCTGCCTCGCGGTAAAGCCCTTGCCCCTAACGACCTTACGCCAAACCGGTTCCTCGGGTTGCGCTTTGTGCGACGCGGGCTAGCTTTATTTTCGGGCGTGTCCGGACCAGCAGCGGGAGACGATTATGGCGTTCGCGGTGACGAGCAACAGTTTCAAGGACGGAGACTATCTGCCCAAGGATCATATTCTTTCAGCCGATTTCAATTTTGGCTGTGCCGGTGGCAACACGTCGCCGCATCTGAAGTGGTCGGGGGCGCCGGAAGGCACCGGGAGCTTCGCCGTCACCGCGTACGATCCTGATGCGCCGACCGGCTCCGGATTCTGGCACTGGCTGGTGGTGAACATTCCCGCCGACGTGACCGAACTCGCGCTCGGCGCGGGCAGCGCCGGCGGAAAATTGCCGGCCGGCGCGCTGATGACGCGCACGGATTTTGGCAAGCCCGGTTACGGCGGCCCGTGCCCGCCGGAAGGAGATCATCCGCACCGCTATCTGTTCACGGTTTTCGCGGTCAGGACCGACAGGCTGGACGTGACGGCCGACACGTCCGCCGCGGTCGTCGGCTTCAACCTGCATTTCAATACGCTCGCGAAAGCGGCGATCATGGGACTGTTCAAGCGATAAACGGGACACGTGTGCAGCCAACGGGATCGCGTTGCGCGCGGTCCCGCCGGCGAATTCTGTTGCGCGAGGGAGGGAATGCGCCGGCTTTGATTGTGCCGGCGCGACGCGTCAGATCGTGCAGCGTCCGCGGTGCCAGAGACGATCCTTGGCACGCAGCGCCGCGGCGAAGCTCCGCAGCGGGGGAGTCATGATCCGGTAGTTGGACGGGATCGGCCGGCCGCCGAAACCGAAGTCGTAAATCTGGCAGACACGGGTGATATCCCACTGAATGACGCGATAATCGGGCGCGGCCTGTGCGGCCGTAGAAACCATGAACGCCGCTGTGGCGCCCATCAAGACGAGACCAAAACGCTTCATCGCTACCTCCTGCAAATCGAGAAAGTTGCCACTTTTCCGGTGCGAAAATGCACACCGCGGCAAGACCTTGCAGGGCGCTAACAGGCGGGTGCGGGAATCGTTCCGGCGGCGGACCGCCCGGCGCGCGCGAGCGCAGACGAGAGTCACGCCCGCTCCACCCGCGCCGCGTAGCAGCCCGCCGCGGCGAAATGGATGTGGAGGTATTGCGCGCGCGGATTGGCGAACTGTCGTTCGACCGCCTCTTCGAGTCTGGTGCCTTCGATCAGTTCGCAGGCTGTCATCATCGCCTTGTCGTCGAACGCCCGCACCGCGAGGGTGCGCGTGCGCAATTGCTCCGGCACGGCGTTGACCGCGTCGAAGGTTTCCTCGTTCTTGCGCACGTAGATCGCAAAGCGCATGCGGTATGGCGATGCGACGGCGTGATGCTCGTAATTGACCAAGATGAGTTCATCCCCCGGTTTCGCATCGGTCAGGCTGATGCGGCAAGGACTGGGGCCTTGGGCGGTCTGCCGCATGGCACCGAGCGCCGCAAGCTCCCCATCCGAAAGCGCGAAAAGGTGCGTGAACTGTTCGGTCTCAAGGCCGCGAATCCGGAAGTTCATGGTTGTTCTCCATCCTCTGCAATGAGAACATGGCGACGAGGGTGGCGCGAGACCACCCGATTTCTGGCTATAAATTGCCCGGCAACGGCAAAGGCACCTTATGGCAAGGCGACCGACAGGCGATTCTCGTTTCGAGGCCGAGAAGGCCTTCAAGGCAGCGACCACCAGGCCGGTCGAGCAGCCGGCGAAAGCGCCGTCGCTTCCCGGCGTGAAGGAAATGGTGTCGCTGCGCATCGACCGCGACGTGCTCGACTTTTTCCAGGAGGGTGGCCCCGGCTGGCAAGACCGCATCAACGCGGCGCTGCGGAAAGCAGCCGGGATATGATTTGGCATTACGCAAGGATCAACAGCAGGCAACAGGAGATGACCACCATGCGTTTCATATCCGGATTTCGTGCAGCTCTTGTCGCGATGACAGCGATGTTGGCCGGCATCAGCTTTTCCTCCGCCGCCCAGGCCGACAGCGCCACCATCAGCATCCGAATCTTTAAGGCGGGCTTTGTGATCGGCGGTTCGGCCGGCAGCGGCGTGCTGCACTTCCACGGCCATAATTATCCGCTGTCGATCGGCGGCCTGAGCTATGGCTTTACCTTCGGCGCGTCGGAGACGCGCTTCCGCGGCCGCGTGACCAACATCCGCAGGCCGTCCGATGTGGAAGGAGTCTATGCGCAGGCCGGCGCGGGGGCTGCCGCGGTGCGCGGCGCGCAAGCCGTCGTGCTCACCAACCAGCGCGGCGCGGTGCTCACGCTGACCGGCGAGCAGAAGGGGCTCATCATCAGCCTCGATTTGAGCGGGCTCGCGCTGTCACTGAAGTAGGCGGGAGCTAACCGCCGCCGAGGCCGCGCAGTTTCCAGGTTTCCAGCAACTCTTCGGCTTCGGCGAGCGTGAGATTTTCCTCGACCGCGGGGCGCGAGAGTTCGGCCGTGCGCGTCAGCGTGAATCGCTCGCCGGATTTCTCGACGCTGAATTCGAGACTCTCGGCCAGCGCGCGCATGCTGGCCTCGCGGGTCTTCTGCTCTTGCATCACGTCGGTCATCGGCTGTCCCTCGGCGATCGAGGGATAACCGGTGCCCCGGCGCGGGGTTCCGCATCATGTTTCTCGCCGCGTCGCGCGAAACGGCCAATCGGTCACACCGGCGCAAAACAGCGCCCACCATGCGAGCACGGGCTGAAGCGCGAGACGCGGGCCGTGATACCACCAGCTATCGGGGATCGGCGGCAGCACGATGTGTTCGAGCGCCTGCTTGATATTCGCCGGCCACACGGCGAGCACGTAAATCGCCAGCATCACGCCGGCCCACCGGCGCAGCCGTGGCACCAGCAGCGCAACGGCGCCGAAAAGCTCGATCACGCCGGTGATGAAAACGACGGCGCGCGGGAACGGCACCCAATCCGGCGTGATCGCCATCAGCGCGTCGGGTGAAGCGAGATGCAGCACGAAACCGCCGGCAAAAAATGCGGCCATGATCCCGCGCATGATTGCGCGCAAGGCGGACGGCGGCGGATGCGTCATCAAGGATCGCGATTTCCTGCGTGCATTTTTATCCGGGCGTCACGCCTTTGGCCTTGAACACAGCGGCGGCTTCCGGCGTTTTCAGGAAAGTGAGGAATGCCCTGGCGGCGTCGGCCTGTTTGGTGTCGGCGGCGACGGCGCCGGTGAACACCAGATCCTGTTGCAGGTCGCCGGGGAAGGGTCCGGCAAGCTCCACGCCGGGGGCCATCAGCACGTTGATGAGAAACACGCCAAGCTCGGCGTCGCCTTTGGCGACGGCCTGCGGGATTGCGGCGGGCGTGGCCTGCACCTTGGTTTTGGCCTTTATCGCCTCGCCGATGCCGAGGCGGTCGAGCACCTTCAGCACATAGGCGCCGGCCGCACTGGCCGGCAGCATGGCGACGGATTGCGCCTTCAGCAGCGTCTGTTTCATCGCTTCGGGCGTGCTCACGTCGGGCTTGGGCTGGCCCGCGCAGAAGGCGACGCCGAACCCGACGCGCGCGATATCGTTCATCGGCGCGGCGAACCGGGCGCGCGCGCCGGCGTCCTTCATGACATCGACCGGCACGACGCCGGCATCGAACGGCGCGCCGGACGTCGCCAGCTTGATCAAATTGGGCGTGGAATCGAAATGGATGGTGACCTTGTTGCCGGTCGCGCGCTCGAATTGCGGCCCGAGTTCCTTCAGGCTTGCGGTCATCGAGCCGCCAGCGAGAATTTTCAGCTCCACCGCCTGCGCCGCCGCGATGGGCGTCATCGCCATCGCGAGACCGAAAAGCGTTGTTGCGATCGATGTGTGCATGTCGTCCCCCTGTGTTGCCGCCTTACCGCGATAAACACCGCAGCGGGCCAAGTCCATCGCTCACCTTCTTAAGGGCAAGCATCATCGGCCCTGCTTTTTGGCCGGGGCGAGGGCGTCCTCGTCGTTGCCGTCGCTCTGACGGCGAAATCTATTTACGCCTTACGCCGCTCGCGGCTTGATCGCCTTCAGCTTGTCGCCGATCTGGCGCCGCCGCGCCATCAGGTCGTGATCGGCTTGCAGCCGCAGGAAAAATCCTTCGCTCAGGCCGAAGTAACGGCCGAGCCGCAGATCGGTGTCGGCGGTGACCGTGCGCTTGCCGAGGACGATTTCATTGATGCGCCGCGGAGAAACGCCAACTGCGCGCGCCAGCGCCGTCTGCGACAACGCCATCGGCTTCAGGAATTCCTCCAGCAGGATTTCGCCGGGATGCGGGTTGGGGAGTTGCTCAGTGGTAGTCGGTGATCGCGACATCTTCGGCTCCTCCTTCAGTCCAGCGAAACATGATGCGCCACTGGTCGTTGATGCGAATGCTCCACTGTCCGGTGCGGTTGCCGGAGAGCTTCTCCAGCCGGTTTGCGGGCGGTACGCGCAGATCGTCGATCTTCGCCGCGGCGTTGATGAGACGCAGCTTCCGCAGCGCAACGGCTTTGAATGTCGAAGGGGAGCCGGCGGCTGCGCTCGCCGCTCCACACTTTTGCGGTTTCGCCATCGTCGAAGCTGACGATCATAGGTCTGTATAACGCATAACGTTATAC
>JBARCH010000437.1:0-5792 GCA_049793875.1 Pseudolabrys sp.
CCGCTCGCTGAAGAAGATACGGTTCGGCAAGCCGCAAAGCGGATCGTGCATCGCCAGATGCCGCAAGCGCGACTCGCCGGCGGAAATAGCGGCGGCGGTCCGGCGCATGTAACGCAACACGAAGGCCGCGAGCAGCGCGAAGCCGGCAAGCGCTACGGCGATAAACGGAACTACGCTATTGACGATCTCGGCGCCTGGCTGTTGCGGCTTCCAGGCGAAGCGAACGATGGTCCGCCCGGATGGATCGGCCAGGCTGTAGACGTCTTCGTTTGCCGGGGCGCGCTCATTGCCGATCATGTGCAAATTGTCGAGCCGCAATCGCGAGCCCACTTCGGCAAGCATATCATTGTCGATGTATTTCACCGAGACGACGATCGGCGCATCGGCGGCCGGTGGAAGTTTCGATCCGACGACGACGGCAGTAATGAGCGCCGGACGGCCGAGAAATTTACGGGCCACGACGACCTGCTTGCCCGCGGCTTCATCGGGTGTCGCGCCACCGAGTGCGGCCGGCGGGTGATTGCGCAAGTCGTCGAGCACGGGCGTGAGATCGGCGCGCGCGCCCGCGAGCCAATTCGTATCGCTGTTTTTGCGGTCGGCGAGCGAATAGACGATCTGACCTGCGCCGTCGATGACGAAGACCTGATTTTGATCGAAGAACGATTCCAGCCACAGGCCGATGCGTTGATGAACCCATGTGCGATCGAAATTGTTGCGGATATTGCGGACAGCGGTATCGGTCGAGGTGACGCTGTCCACTGCACGCAAGATGCGCCGGCTGTAATTATCGATGCTGCGCGAAAGCAAATCGCGTTCGTGGTTGAGAGCGGATTTGTCGGCGTGCTCGGCCGAGGAGAGAACGGTGACGACGATGCAGACGATCGCAACGGCAACGATAACCCCGATCGGGACCACGATGCTCAGGCGAGCTCGGTCCCAACTGGTGTATTGTCGATCTTCGGTGGAGCGCGGGCGCCTGATGGCCAGCATCCTCCGATCCCCTCCAACGCCTCAATAAACTGGCGCGGAAGCTAGGGGAGAAAGTTTGCAAAACGCTTTCGTTACAGGGCTTTGCGTGGCCAAATGCCTTTTAGTGGCCCAATTTAGCGGGTGCCCTTAACAAGGGGTTAATTCCGGCCGTTTCAGGGGGCGGGGCTGTGCTTTTGATGGGCGGCCGGAGGGCGGCGGCCATAAAAATCGGCCTGTCCCCCTCGGCTTGAGCCGAGGCGAGGGGCGGGCTAGTTCATAAGCCCCGGGTGGACAGGATGTCATGAATACCGTCAGCAGCGTTTCTTCCGAAATCGTCACCGCCGCTGTGCTGGTGATCGGTGACGAAATCCTCTCCGGCCGGACCAAGGACAAGAACATCGGCTACATCGCCGAATACCTGACCGCGCTGGGCATCGACCTGCGCGAGGTACGTGTGGTTCCCGACGTGGAGGAGGAGATCGTTGCCGCGCTCAACACATTGCGAAAGCGCTATTCGTACGTTTTCACCACCGGCGGCATCGGGCCGACACACGACGACATTACCGCCGAATGCATCGCCAAGGCATTCGGCGTCTCGATCGATCTTCATCCGGAAGCGGTAGCCATCCTGAAAGAGCGGATGGCGAAAACCGGCGGTGAGCTTAATGAGGCGCGCCTGCGCATGGCGCGTATCCCGGCCGGTGCCGCGCTCGTCTACAACAAGGTTTCGGGCGCGCCCGGCTTCTGGATCGAAAACGTGATCACCATGGCGGGCGTGCCGGCGATCATGCAGGCGATGCTCGACGAAGTAGCGCCGAAACTGAAAACCGGCACCAGGCTCCTGTCGGAGACGATCCGCGCCGACGCGAAAGAAGGCGACGTCGGCACCGAATTGGGCCAGATCGCCAAAGCGCATCCCGACGCGATCATCGGCAGCTATCCGTTCTTCGACGAGAAGCTCGGGCCGAATACGAACATTGTCGTGCGCTCGCGCGACGCCAAGCTGCTGGCGCAGGTCAAGGCCGAGGTCGAAGCGATGCTGGTGCGCGTGAAGACATCGCTGCAACCGGCGGCACGCTAGGAATATCGATGCAACAGCCGCGGACGAAAGCGCAACCGAGGCCAGACAAGATTTTCCCGGTGTCGTGGGATCAGTTCCATCGCGACTCGCGCGCGCTGGCGTGGCGTCTGCATGAAGCGGGCCCGTTCGAGGCGATTGTCTGCATCACGCGCGGCGGCCTGGTACCGGCGGCGATCGTTGCGCGCGAACTCAACGTGCGGCTGATCGAAACCGTGTGCGTCGCCAGCTATCAGGACTACAGCAATCAGGGCGTGGTGAAAGTGCTCAAGGACGTGGGCTCATCGATCGTCAATGTTGGCGGCGGGAAAGGCAAAGGCGTGCTGATCGTCGACGATCTCGTCGATACCGGAAAGACCGCGCGCGTTGTGCGCGAACTTTTGCCCGAGGCGCATTTCGCGACGGTCTACGCAAAGCCGATGGGGCGGCCGCTGGTGGATACGTTCGTCACCGAAGTGTCGCAGGACACCTGGATCTATTTTCCCTGGGATACGGGACTGGCCTTTCAACCACCCATCCGCGAGGGTGGAGACTAAACGAAACTCATAAACGCGGGATATTGGGGAGGAAAAAATGCTGACACGACGACACATGCTTGCCACGGCAGCGGGCGCGGGCCTTGCCGCCATGACGCGCGGCGCCAGCGCGGAAGGAAAATACGCGAGCCAGCCCGTTCGTATTCTCGTCGGCTATGCCGCCGGCGGCGGCGTCGACATCGTCGCGCGCATCATCGGCGATACGATGAAGGACGCGCTGCGCCAGACCGTTATTGTCGAAAACCGGCCCGGCGCCAGCGCGATGATCGCGACCAACGCAGTCGCCAAGGCCGATCCAGACGGTTACACGCTGTTGGCGGCGGCGTCCGGCGAGGTGGCGATCAATCATTTCCTGTTCAAGGAAAGGATGCCTTACGATCCCGCGAAGGAACTCGCACCGGTCGCGCTCATCGGCATCGTGCCCTGCGTCGTCGTCGTTTCGACAAGCACGCCGGTGCACAATCCGAAAGAATTGATCGATTACGCCAAGGCTCACCCGGGCAAGCTCTCGTTCTCATCATCCGGTGTCGGCAATCCGCAGCAACTTGCCGGCGAGCTGATGAACAGCATGGCCGGTATCAAGGTGCTGCACGTGCCTTATCGCGGTTCGGCGCCTGCGGTTACCGACGTCGCATCGGGAGTCGTCACCATGAGTTTCTCGAGCCTGGCGGCGGCGCTGCCGCTGATCCAGGCGGGCAGAATTCGTGCAGTGGCGGTGACCTCGCGTGAGCGCATGCCGCAATTGCCGGACGTGCCGCCCTTGAGCGAAGGCGCACCGGGCTTGAAGGATTACGAGTTGCTCAATTGGTTCGGCATGTTTGCGCCGGCCGGAACGTCATCCGATATCGTCGGGCGACTCAATACCATCGTGAACGACACGCTCGAAGACAAGGCGATTGCCAGCAAGCTCATGGTGCAGGGGATCGTGCCGAAGACGATGTCGGTGGCTGAATTCAAAAGCTTCGTTACTTCGGAAACTGCGAAGTTCGGCAAGATCGTCAAGGAAGCGCATATCGAGCTGAAGCAGAAGTAACAGGCGCCATTTGGGTATATCATCCGCCCCCATGCCGGGAGGACGCCGATGAACGTGAAGCCGAATGCCGGAGATGCCATCACGCTCGACGATCTGCGCTCGCGGGTCGTGCGTGCAAACGACTTGCCATGGGAAAAAATGCGGTTCCCCGGCTGCGAAATGAAGACGCTGCTGTTCGATCCGAAAAGCGGAATGGCCACGGCGCTGATCAAGATGGCGCCCGGCGCGACGCTGCCGGACCACGAGCACGTTCTGATCGAGCAGACTTATGTGCTGGAAGGTTCGCTGGTCGACAAAGACGGTCCCGACGCCGGTCTCGAAGTTGGCCCGGGTGAATTCGTCTGGCGTCCGGCTGGCAGCCGGCACGTTGCCTGGTGCCCGAATGGCGGCACCATGATTGCGATCTTCCAGGTACCCAACAAGTTCTTCGAAGCCGGCGGCAGGATAACCGACGCCAGCGGCAAGAATTGGGACCTCGCCTGGAAGCACGTCTTATCGGAGTAATGTAAAACGCCGCGCGTGGCTCTACCGCCGCGTGCCGGCGGCAGCGAAGGCTACGCGGACGTGGCGAAACTGGTAGACGCAAGGGACTTAAAATCCCTTGGGAGTAATCCCGTCCGGGTTCAAGTCCCGGCGTCCGCACCAAAAGTGTGACTATATGAAGCGATGATGATGGCAAAAACCAACTGTCGACATTTCTCACGCATCCCGTTCGCCGCAGCGCTTGCTGGCGTATTGCTTGCCGGCTGCTCGACCGCCAGCAACAGCCAGGGCAAGTTCTATGTCGCGCCCGGGAAGTTCGTGCTCTATGCATGTCCGGAGCTGGCATTGCGTGCGAAGGAGAACGCCGACCGCGAGCAAAAATTGCGCGACCTGATGGCGAAAGCCGAGACGGGACCGGGCGGCACGCTGGTCAGTTCGCTGACCTACAAGCCGGAATACGACACGCTGCAGGAAGAGTCGCGCCAGTTGCAGGAAATGATGGTCGAAAAGAAATGCAAGCCGGCGGCGCCGGCACGGCGCAGCGGCAGCATTCCCCGCTGACCCGTCAGAGATTCGCGCGGCGCAGCCGCAGCGCATTGCCGACCACGCTTGCCGACGACAGCGCCATTGCGGCGGCAGCGATGACAGGCGACAGCAACAGGCCGAAAACAGGATAAAGCACGCCGGCCGCGATCGGCACGCCGGCCGCATTGTAGATAAACGCGAAGAACAAATTCTGCCGGATGTTGCGCATGGTCGCCACCGACAGCGCGCGTGCCTGCGCAATTCCGGTCAGATCGCCTTTGAGCAGCGTTATGCCGGCGCTTTCGACGGCGACGTCGGAGCCGGTGCCCATGGCGATACCGACATCGGCAGCGGCAAGAGCAGGCGCATCGTTGACGCCGTCGCCCGCCATCGCGACGATATGGCCTTCACGCCGCATTTTCTCGATCGCGGCGCTTTTCTGATCGGGCAAAACTTCGGCTTCGACTTCCGTAATGCCAAGGCGTGCCGCCACCGCTTGCGCGGTGGTGTGGTTATCGCCGGTGAGCATCACCACGCGGATGCCTTTTTTCGTCAGAGCACGCAGCGCTTGCAGGGTCGTTTCCTTCACCGGATCGGCAACGGCCACGAGGCCAGCGGGCTTGCCGTCAACGGCAAGGAAAACCACTGTCGCGCCGTCGCGACGCCATTTTTCCGCCGGAGCGCCGAGCGGCGCCGTGCCGATGCCGAGCTCGGCGAGAAAATCGGCGTTGCCGATGACGATGCGCTGCCGCTCGGCCATGCCGATCGCGCCTTTGCCGGCCGGCGCTTCAAACCCGCGCACGGCCGCCAACGCAATATCTCGCTCGGAAGCCGCTTTCACGATTGCAGAAGCGATCGGATGCTCGCTGTGACGCTCGATGCTTGCGGCGAGCTTCAGCACATCGGTTTCTTCGAAGCCGGGTGCGGGCACGATGGCGACGACCTTCGGCTTGCCTTCGGTGAGCGTGCCGGTCTTGTCGACGACCAGCGTATCGATCTTTTCCATGCGTTCGAGCGCTTCGGCGTTCTTGATCAGCACGCCGGCCTGCGCGCCGCGGCCGACGCCGACCATGATCGACATCGGTGTCGCGAGGCCAAGCGCACACGGGCAGGCGATGATCAGCACGCTGACGGCGGCGACCAGCCCGTAAGCGAAACGCGGCTCCGG
>JBARCH010000438.1:0-5282 GCA_049793875.1 Pseudolabrys sp.
GAGAATGGTCAGTCCCAGCGTCTTGGACCGGCCGATGCGATCGGCGACGACGCCGAACACGATGCCGCCAGCGCCCCAGGCAAGAATCTTCAAGGCCACGATCAGCCCGGAAGTCTGGGAAATCAGCGTGGGATCATGCGTGCCCAACAACTCCGCCAGCGTGGGGAATACTACGAGCGAGAACAAATTCAAATCCATCGAATCGAATGTCCAGCCGAGAAATCCGGACATCAGCGCGAGCCAGGCTACTTTGGGCACCGCCGAGGACTGAGCCATATCTGACGTGAAGCCGCTGGATTGCTGTGTGGACAAGGTAGCCCCCGCTCATTGCGTCGGAGCGACCCGCGCAGTCGCTCTCACAAGTAAAATTACTTTACCCGTGGGCAAAGTAAAGTAACTTTACAAAAAAGAGTCAAGAACGAATCGCTTTGGCAACGCACCGAAGGTAAGCTCGCCGCATGGCCAGAAACGTCAAAGCTGCGCAAAAGCCGCCCTACGTCGGCGCGATCCTGAGAATGAGCGTGGCGACCGTCCGCGGCAGGCTGCTCGCTGCCTTGTCGCGGCACGGCTACAAGGACATCTCGGCCTCGCAGCTCACTGCCTTCTCTTATCCATTTCCCGACGGCCTCAAGCCGACTGAACTCGCTGCCCGCGCCAATCAGTCAAAACAGGCGCTCAACTACATGCTCACCGATCTAGAAGCCGGCGGGTATGTCATTCGCAAAGCCGAACGCCGCGGCGGGCGAAGGCGCGTCTATCTGAGCGCAAAGGGAAAAAAGGTCGTTGAAATTTGCCAGAACGAAATGCTCACGCTTCAGCATGAATGGAGTAAGGCGGTGGGGAAGGAACGGTTCGAGACCTTCCTCGACGTTCTCAAGAGCATGCCTGGCGGCTGGCAATAAGAGAGCATTTTTTTCCAACGAAATGGCAGGTCGAAGATGGCAAATCACCGCGTAGATGCAGCGCCCGATACGGTGCACTGGGGATATTTCGACGCCGCGCGCAAACCGCTGCTGACGATCAACAGCGGCGAGACGGTAACGATTTCCACCGTTTCCGGCGTTCCCGCCCAGATGCCGCCGAAGGGCTCTCCCTTCGTGTTGCCGAAGCCGTTAGCTGACATCCACGCCAGCCAGACGCCCCGCCTGCCCGGACATATCTGCACTGGCCCGGTCGCCATTCGCGGCGCCAAAGCCGGCCAGGTGCTGGAGGTGCGGATTCGTTCGATCGATCTGCACTACGACTGGGGATACAACATGATCCGGCCGCTCACGGGCGCGCTGCCGGACGACTTCAAACAGATGCGGGTCGTCCATATGCCGCTCGATCGCGCTCGCATGACCGCGCGCCTGCCGTGGGGCCTCGACATTCCCCTACGCCCGTTTTTCGGCGTCATGGCGGTCGCACCGCCGGCTGGCTGGGGCGTCATCAGCACGCTGCCGCCGCGGCGGAACGGCGGCAACATCGACAATAAAGAACTGGTCGCAGGCACAACGCTGTTCCTGCCGATTCAGGTTGATGAAGCGCTGTTTTCGGTCGGCGACGGGCACGGCGCCCAGGGCGACGGTGAGGTCAACGTCAATGCCATTGAGACCGGGCTGATCGGCACGTTCGAGCTTCACGTGCGCGACGACCTGTCGCTGGAATGGCCGATGGCTGAAACCCAAACCCACGTCATCACCATGGGATTCGACAACGATCTCGACGACGCGGCAATCATCGCGTTGCGCAATATGATCACGCTGATCGGGCAACGCACCGGGCTATCGCGGGAGGATGCCTACACCCTGTGCAGCGTCGCGGCGGATTTGCACGTCACGCAAATCGTCAACACCGCAAAGGGAATTCATATGATGCTGGACAAGAACTTTCTGGTTGGTCGGACTAATGAGAATTGAGGGAACGGGTACCCGCTCCGTTCAACGACGTCCCCGGATTCGTAGTCGGGGGTCGGGCATTTAGCTCGCACTACCGCTATAGCGGCCCTGGAGAATCACATTCCGGACGTGACGAGTACAGGTTCGAATCCTGTTACCAGCGTCAACGCCGCAGCAGATTGCGACCATCACTGGACACTCACTGAAGACCGTTCACCGTATCTTGGAACGTTATCTGGCGAGGACACGCGGTCTCGCGGAGCAGGCCATCGCGAACTTTGAGAACTCACCGCGAACAAAGTTTGCAAACCAACTGCAAACTAAGCACCGGAAGAACAAACCGAGTAAGAAGAAAGTGAAGTCGGCTCAATGAGATAGATGGCGCGCCCGAAGAGATTCGAACTCCTGACCCCCAGATTCGTAGTCTGGTGCTCTATCCAGCTGAGCTACGGGCGCTTGATACCGTTGCCGGAATTCCGGGCCACGGATCGGGGGAATAGCTACCGTCTCGGCTCTCGCATGGCAAGGCGGACGGCGGCCGTATGTCCCGCCACCGGAAGTGGAAGCGGAACCGGCAGCCGGGTGCGGCGCGCGATCGCGCCGATCAGCCCCGGCGCATACGAGGCGGCGCGCATCAGCACCGCCCGCCCCGGCCTGCTTCCGGCGAGGCCGGCAACCACGCTGGCGACACGGATCGGCATAGCGGTCAATCGCCTGGCGGCGGCAAGATAGGCTCGCGGCGAGCGCCCGAGCCGAATGTGCTCGACGGCAAGCGCGGCAGAGCCAAGTGCGATCGCAAGTCCGTCACCGGTAAAGGGCGGGATATGGGCAAGACGGTCCCCGATGCGAAACGCTTCCGGACCGGTCTCGGCATGCAAATGACCACGTGATGGACACACCACCGCGAACGGCTTGTCCCAAAGCGGGTCGGCGCCGTGCAGGCGCTCCGCGAGGCTCGGCGCCGTGGCCGCCAGATGATCGCGCAGGGACTGCCAGCCGGGCCCCAGTTGCGCCGCCACGCGGCGCGGCAGCAGCAGCGCCAAATTGACGATGCCATTTTCGACCAGTTCGATGCCGGCATAAGTGGAATCGAAAAGCGAAAGCTCGACGCGCGCCTCGAGGGCGCGCAGCGTTTCAGACGTAACGCGAAGATGCATCTTCAGTCCGACGAGCGAGGTGTCGCGCTCATCCTCGATGCCGCGAAGCCTCCATTTGCCGGTTGCCAGCACGAGGTGACGACATTGCAGCATGTCACCGTCATCGCAGCGCAAAATCCACCCGCTGCCTTCCGGCGCCGCCGTGCGTACCGACACGCCACGCTTTAGCTCGGCGCCGCGTTCGGCCGCCCGTTGCAGCAACGCGTCGTCGAGGACGAAGCGTGATAGTGACAGCGCGCGAAACGGCAGCGCAGCCGTCACGCTGTACCGCCCGGAATTGACCGAAACATGATCGACCGCGGCCGCACCCAGCGCGGCCGCATTGACGCCCAGCCGATTCAAATGCGCTTGCGTTTCAACACTTAGGAATTCGCCGCAGACCTTGTGATGCGCAGCATCGCTGCGCTCGATCAGCACCACTTCCCGCCCAAGCGCCGCAACCCCGCAGGCCGCCGCTGCGCCGGCAGGACCACCTCCGACAACGACGGTTTCCACGCGTTTCATCGCAGGCGTCCGATCGCAAAGCGGAACATGAACCAGCGGATCTTCACGGCTGCGCGTGGAATGCGAGCGCTGGCGAGCAGCGATTCCCATTCTTCGCGCGTAAGCGAGCGCGCGACCGAAACGCGGCCGTCATAGACGACCACTTTATGCAACTGCATCAGCCAGCCGGCGAGCTTGATAAAATAAAACGGCACCATGCTGCGCTGAAGGTCGTAAATGACCCAGCCGCGGCGCGCCGACGCTTCCATCCAGCGCAGAAATTTCACGATCATTCCGTCGGAAAGGTGATGCGTAACGAGGCTCGTGGCGACGAAATCGATCGGAACCGCAGCCTTGTACGTGAGGATATCCGCGACTTGATATTGGATGTTTTCGGAAGCATCCGTGGCGCCGCGCGCGATCTCGATGACTTGCGGGCTAAGATCGATTCCGATGAGCTTCATCGGCCTCCCCTGCTTGCGCGCCCAGCGACGCACCGCGCGCAGGAGATCGCCATAGCCGCAGCCGACGTCCACGAATGTCAGCGGCTGATCGACCGGGACATTCCTGGTCGCGCGATTAAGCCACCGGATCACCGGCCAATGCCCCATCATCGCGCCATTAAAGCGTGCAAGATCGCTCAGGATTTTCGTCAGCTCGGCGGTTTCGATCGGCCGATCGAGAATTTCGGTCTGTCCGCTGCGATGCGCGGCATCGAACGCGGGTGACGGCTGGCCGGCGGTTAAATCCATGTGTTGCACTCGATTAAAACACGAGCGGAAATACCCACCGTCATTCAGGCCGCCGTGCGGAACAACATGGTCTCTGCTACCAGGCCCGGGCCGAACGACATGGCGCACCCCGTCGAGCCGCGCACGCCGGTGCGCAACAACTGTTCGATCACGAACATGACAGTCGCCGACGACATGTTGCCGTAACGGCGCAAAACGTCACGCGACGCGGCAAGTGCCGGTGGCGCCAGATCGAACGCGCGTTCAACTGCGTCGAGCACGGTGCGGCCGCCCGGATGCACCGCCCACATATCGATTTCCGCGATCGGTTTTCCGTCGAGGATTTCATCGGCGCGATCGTGCAACGCGTCAAAAATGGCGCCCGGCACCGCACCGGACAGCACCATGTCGAATCCGGACTCGCGGATGTTCCACGTTATCAAGTCGCGCGTATCCGGCACCAGTACCGCGCGAAAACTGTCGAGCGCAGTTCCGACCGGATCGGAGGTCACCAGACACGCGGCGCAGCCATCCCCGAACAACAGAAATGAAAGCATCTGCTCCATCTCGGCCGTTTCTTTCAGGTGCAGCGTGCAAAGCTCGAGATTGAGGATCAGCACGCGCGCCGCCGGCTCGGAGCGGACGATGTGACGGGCGAGCTTCAACGAATTGATCGCGGCGTAACATCCCATGAAGCCGATCATGGTGCGCTCGACCGTGCTCGGCAGTTTACAACGATCGATGACTTCGAGATCGATGCCCGGCGCCGAGAATCCCGTGCAGCAGGTAATCAAAAGATGCGTGATGTGACCACGCTCCTCATCCGACAGCAGCTTGTTTACCGCGAGTTCGGCCAGGACGGGCGCGTGCTGCTCGAAACGGCGCATGCGTGCGGCGGTGTCCGGAAAATTTCCGCGCGAATAAAATACATTCGCCCCTTCGTTCTCGGATAACTCATCGGGGGCAAGACACGAATAGCGATGCTCGATTCCGGATTTGTCCGCCATGCGCCGGAAGAGCAGCGAATTGCGCCG
>JBARCH010000439.1:0-3389 GCA_049793875.1 Pseudolabrys sp.
CCGCACGCTAGCCGCGCCATCGCGCGCGCTCGCAGATGCGATCGCGGAGGAATGGAATGCGCAAGGCGATGTGATCGATCCGGGTGCGATGCCGCTGACGCGCCTTGCCAATTCGATCATCGATGCGGTTGCCGACGCGCCCGGTCCGGTGGCGGAAGAGATCGCGAACTATCTCGCCACCGATCTGCTGTGCTACCGCGCCGATGCGCCGGCAGGTCTTTGCGAGAAACAGGCGCAGCACTGGGATCCGGTGCTGGCCTGGGCGCGCGACAAACTCGGCGCGCGTTTCGTGCTGGCGCAGGGCGTCGTCCATGTGGCGCAGCCGGCCGAAGCGGTTGCAGCCGCGCGTGTGGCGTTGCCGGGCGATGCAAAAACGGCGAACGACATTTGGCGGCTCGGCGCGCTGTCGTCGATCACGACGCTCACCGGCTCGGCGCTGCTGGCGCTGGCGTTGATGCGCGGAGACCTCGACGCGGACGCGGCGTGGGACGCGGCGCATGTCGACGAGGACTGGCAGATGGCACAGTGGGGCAGAGACGAGCAGGCGCTGGAGCGGCGGTCGTATCGGCGCGCGGAGTTCGATGCGGCGGTGAGCGTGTTGAAGGAAGTTCACTGAGCGTTCACATCGTCATGCCCGGCCATGACGAAATCGGGCGGGGACGCGTGTGAACTACGACCCGGTTCTCTCGCCGCGGCTCGCCTCGTACAGGAACCACACGCGCCGCTCGCCTTCGTCGATGTAAACCTCCAGCAGGCTCGCGGTGGCGACATCGTTATGCTCGTCGCAAAGCTCGTGTGCCTCGCGCATGGAGGCGACCGTGCGCTGGTTGTCCTCGCGCAACTCCGCCAGCATGTCCTGCGGATCGACGTAAGGCGCGTCGTTGTCGGCCAATCGCTGCTTGCGCGCGATGTCGCCGATCGAGCGCAGCGTCGTGCCGCCGATCTTGCGCACGCGCTCGGCCAGCGGGTCGGTGGTGGCGAATATCTGCTCGGACTGCTCGTCGAGCAGCAAATGATAGTCGCGGAAGTGCGCGCCGCTCATGTGCCAGTGGAAGTTCTTCGTCTTCAGGTAGAGCGCGAAGGTGTCGGCCAGAACGGCGTTGAGCGCGCCGGCGATGTCCTTGATGGCGTTCGGCTTGAGATCGCTCGGCGTATCGAGGCGCGGCTTGGTTTCGGACTTGCTGCTCATCGGGGGTATCCTTTCCTGCGAAATCCATGAGGTCGGTGCGGGCAATCGGTCCTGGCCCCGGAATAGGACCCTTCAGGCTCGCTAACGGCGATGCATCCGGGTCTGCTGGGGCTTGGGAGGCATGTGTGTTTTGAGCAACGCCAATGCAAAGCCTTCGGTTCCCATGCTATTCCTAGAGTCGAAACCGCCGGGCAGGGCTGGCTTTCCAGGGCGTGAAAAAAGCATGAAAGACATCCTCGACAGGCTGGAAAAGCGGCGGGCGCAAGCCCGCCTCGGCGGCGGCGAAAAGCGCATCGAGGCCCAGCACAAGCGCGGCAAGCTGACCGCGCGCGAGCGCGTCGAATTGCTGCTCGACAAGGGCTCGTTCGAGGAATTCGACATGTTCGTCGAGCACCGCTCGGCGGAATTCGGCATGGAGAAGCAGAAGATCCCCGGCGACGGTGTCGTCACCGGCTGGGGCACCGTCAACGGCCGCGCCGTCTATCTTTTCTCCAAGGATTTCACCGTGTTCGGCGGCTCGCTGTCGGAAGCGCACGCCAACAAGATCATGAAGGTGCAGGACATGGCGATGCGCGCCCGCTGTCCGGTCGTCGGCCTGTTCGACGCCGGCGGCGCGCGTATCCAGGAAGGTGTCGCAGCTCTCGGCGGTTACGGCGAAGTGTTCAAGCGCAACGTCATCGCCTCGGGCGTCATTCCGCAGATCAGCGTCATCATGGGCCCGTGCGCGGGCGGCGACGTCTATTCGCCGGCGATGACCGACTTCATCTTCATGGTGAAGGACACGAGCTACATGTTTGTCACCGGCCCCGACGTGGTGAAGACGGTGACGAACGAAGTGGTGACGGCGGAGGAACTGGGCGGCGCGTCGATCCACACAACGAAATCCGGCGTCGCCGACGGCGCCTTCGAGAACGACGTCGAATGTCTCCTGCAGATGCGCCGGCTGATCGACTTCCTGCCGGCGAACAACGCCAGCGGCGTTCCGACGTGGCCGACGGAAGATGCGCCCGACCGCGAGGAGAAATCGCTCGACACGCTGATCCCCGACAACCCGAACAAGCCCTACGACATCAAGGAACTGATCTTGAAGGTGGCGGACGAGGGCGACTTCTTCGAGATCGGCGCGGCTTACGCCAGGAACATCGTCACCGGCTTCGGCCGCATCGCGGGCGCGACCGTCGGCTTCGTCGCCAATCAGCCGATGGTGCTCGCCGGCGTCCTCGACAGCGACGCCTCGCGCAAGGCGGCGCGCTTCGTGCGCTTCTGCGACGCGTTCGCCATCCCGATCGTCACCTTCGTCGATGTGCCCGGCTTTCTGCCCGGCACCGATCAGGAATATGGCGGCCTCATCAAGCATGGCGCCAAGTTGTTGTTCGCCTATTCGCAATGCACCGTGCCGCTCGTCACCGTCATCACGCGCAAGGCCTTCGGCGGCGCCTATGACGTGATGGCGTCGAAGCACATCGGCGGCGACCTGAACTATGCCTGGCCGACGGCGCAGATTGCGGTGATGGGCGCGAAGGGGGCGGTGGAGATCATCTTCCGCGCCGACAACGGCGACAAGGACAAGATCGCCGCGCGCACCAAGGAATACGAGGACCGTTTCTTGTCCCCCTTCGTCGCCGCCGAGCGCGGCTACATCGACGATGTGATCATGCCGCACTCGACGCGCCGCCGCATCGCGCGCGCGCTGGCGATGCTCAAGGGCAAGACGGTCGAGATGCCGGGCCGCAAGCACGACAATTTGCCGGTGTGATCAGCAACGAGAGACTTGGAATGGGCGAGGCGAAGCGAAAACGTGCTCTCGGCAGTGCCGACAAACGACGGTCAGACCTCCAGCGCCTCTTCGAAGGTCTTTTCGTCGACTATAAGCAGCCAGGGTTTTACGACGATCCTAATTTCAGAGCCCAAGAGCAAGGCCAACCTGAATTTCTTGAAACCTACGGCGAATGGGTGGTCGTTCGTGAGCGGTCGCCCGACTATGATCGTCGTGTCCGTGACGTTCTGACTAAGCTCGCGCCTATAATTTCGGCACGACTCGATCGCCATGCATGGTTTGGCGGTTGTGTCGCCATAACCGGCGCGCTGACGAGAATACTTGACCGCCTTGGCGTATGGAATGCTGTTATGAAAGGCTCGGCTTCTGTTTATGCGGGGGGGCAGTCGAGGCACTTTGCAATTGTTGATGAAAATGAAGGGG
>JBARCH010000440.1:0-5252 GCA_049793875.1 Pseudolabrys sp.
ATGGAAGTGCACCTGATCGTGCCGATCGCGATGGAAGAAAAACTTCGCTTCGCCATTCGCGAGGGCGGCCGCACTGTCGGCGCCGGCGTGGTGGCGAGCATCATCGAGTAAGACAGACGGTGTCATGGCCGGGTTCGTCCCGGCCATCCGCACCTGGATTATTCGATAATGCTCGCCACCACGCCGGCGCCGACGGTGCGGCCACCTTCGCGAATAGCGAAACGAAGTTTCTCTTCCATCGCGATCGGCACGATCAGGTGCACTTCCATCGCGATGTTGTCGCCGGGCATCACCATCTCGGTACCGGCCGGCAGATGCACGATTCCGGTCACGTCGGTCGTGCGAAAGTAGAACTGCGGACGATAGTTGGTGAAGAACGGGGTATGACGGCCGCCCTCTTCCTTGGTGAGGATGTAGGCCTCAGCCTTGAACTTGGTGTGCGGCTTGACGGAACCGGGCTTGCACAGCACCTGACCGCGCTCGACTTCCTCGCGCTTGGTGCCGCGCAGCAGCGCGCCGATGTTGTCGCCGGCCTGGCCCTGATCGAGCAGCTTGCGGAACATCTCGACGCCGGTGACGACGGTCTTGACGGTCGGCTTGATGCCGACGATCTCGACTTCCTCGCCGACCTTGACGATGCCGCGCTCGACGCGACCGGTGCAGACGGTGCCACGACCCGAGATCGAGAACACGTCTTCGACCGGCATCAGGAACGGCTGATCGATCGGACGCTCCGGCTGCGGGATATATTCGTCCACGGCCTTCATCAGCGCCATGATCGCTTCCTTGCCGAGCTTCTCGTCCTTGCCCTCAAGCGCCATCAGCGCCGAGCCTTTGACGATCGGAATTTTGTCGCCCGGGAAGTTGTACTTGGACAGCAGCTCGCGAACTTCGAGCTCGACCAGCTCAAGCAGCTCCGGATCGTCGACCATGTCGACCTTGTTCATGAACACGACCAGCGCCGGAACGCCGACCTGACGAGCAAGCAGAATGTGCTCGCGGGTCTGCGGCATCGGGCCGTCGGCGGCGGACACGACCAGGATCGCGCCGTCCATCTGCGCGGCGCCGGTGATCATGTTCTTCACGTAGTCGGCGTGGCCCGGGCAGTCGACGTGCGCGTAGTGGCGCTTGTCGGTCTCATATTCCACGTGCGCGGTGGAAATCGTGATGCCGCGCGCTTTCTCTTCCGGCGCCTTGTCGATCTGGTCGTAGGCGGTGAACGTCGCGCCGCCCTTTTCGGCCAGCACCTTGGTGATCGCCGCCGTCAGCGTCGTCTTGCCGTGATCGACGTGACCGATCGTGCCGATGTTGCAATGAGGCTTCGTGCGGTTGAATTTCTCTTTGGCCATGGAGCTCTCCGTTCAGATCCTTTTGGTTACCACGCCTTAAGCGAACTTCTTCTGCACTTCGGCAGAGACGTTCGCAGGCAGTTCAGCGTAGTGATCGAATTGCATCGTGAATGTTGCACGCCCTTGAGACATCGAGCGCAAGTTATTGACGTAACCGAACATGTTCATCAGCGGCACCATCGCGTCGATGACGTTGGCGTTGCCGCGCATGTCCTGGCCCTGGATTTGGCCGCGCCGCGAGTTGAGATCACCGATGACGGAGCCGGTGTAATCTTCCGGCGTCACGACCTCGACCTTCATGATCGGCTCGAGCAGAACCGACCGGCCCTTTTGCAGCGCCTCGCGCAACGCAGCGCGCGCGCAGATTTCGAACGCCAGCGCCGAGGAGTCGACTTCGTGATAGCGCCCGTCGATCAGCGTGACCTTGAGGTCGACCACAGGGAAGCCGGCGAGAATGCCCGCACCCAGCACCGACTCGAGACCCTTCTCGACGCCCGGAATGAATTCCTTCGGCACCGCGCCGCCGACGACTTCGTTTTCGAACACGAAGCCGCCGCCAGCCGGCAAAGGCTCGCACTCGATCTTGATCTGCGCGAACTGGCCGGTGCCGCCGGTCTGCTTCTTGTGCTGGTAGTCGACCGTGACCGGCTGCGTGATGCGCTCACGGAACGCCACCTGCGGCGCGCCGATGTTCGCATCGACCTTGTAGGTGCGCTTGAGGATATCGACTTTAATGTCGAGATGCAGCTCGCCCATGCCCTTGAGAATGGTCTGGCCGCTCTCCTGATCGGTCGACACGCGGAAGGACGGGTCCTCGGCCGCGAGCTTGGCGAGCGCGACGCCGAGCTTTTCCTGATCGGCTTTCGACTTCGGCTCGATCGCGATCTCGATGACCGGCTCGGGGAATTCCATCTTTTCGAGAATGACTTCGTGCTTGGGATCGCAGAGCGTGTCGCCCGTGCGCGTCTCCTTCAAGCTCGCCAGCGCAACGATGTCGCCGGCGAAGGCTTCCTTGATGTCTTCACGGTTGTTCGCATGCATCAGCAGCATGCGGCCGACGCGCTCTTTGCGCTCGCGGGTCGAATTGATGAGCTGCATGCCGGTCGTAAACTGGCCGGAGTAAATGCGGCAGAAGGTGATGGTGCCGACGAAGGGGTCGTCCATGATCTTGAACGCCAGCGCCGACGTCGGCTCCTTGTCGTTGGGGTGACGCTCGATTTCGTTGCCCTTCGGATCGAGACCCTTGATCGCTGGCACGTCGAGCGGGCTCGGCAGATAATCGACCACCGCGTCGAGCAGCGGCTGCACGCCCTTGTTCTTGAACGCGGAGCCGCAAAGGACGGGGAAGAATGCGCCGGTAATCACCGCCTTGCGGATCAGCTTCTTCAGCGTCGCCTCGTCGGGCTCTTTGCCTTCGAGATAAGCGGTGGTGGCGTCGTCATCGAGTTCGACGGCCGCCTCGACCATCTTCTCGCGGTATTCCTTGGCCTGATCGAGCATGTCGGCCGGGATTTCGACGTCTTGATATTTGGCGCCGAGCGACTCGTCGTCCCACACCACGCCCTTCATGCGGACGAGGTCGATGAGGCCCTTGAATTGCTGCTCCGACCCGATCGGAAGCTGGATCGCGATCGGCTTGGCGCCGAGGCGGTCGACGATATCCTTCAGGCACTGAAAAAAATCGGCGCCGATCTTGTCCATCTTGTTCGCGAAGACGATACGCGGCACCTTGTACTTGTCGCCCTGGCGCCAGACCGTCTCGGTCTGCGGCTCGACGCCCTGGTTGCTGTCGAGCACGCACACGGCGCCGTCGAGCACGCGCAGCGAACGCTCGACTTCAATGGTGAAGTCCACGTGTCCGGGCGTGTCGATGATGTTCAGGCGCTTGTTGTTCCAGATCGCAGTCGTCGCAGCCGACGTAATGGTGATGCCGCGCTCTTGCTCCTGCTCCATGAAATCCATGGTCGCAGCACCGTCGTGCACTTCACCGATCTTGTGCGACTTGCCGGTGTAATAGAGGATCCGCTCAGTCGTCGTCGTCTTGCCGGCATCAATGTGGGCCATGATGCCGAAGTTGCGGTAGTCCTCGATCGGGTGGCTGCGTGGCATAGGGGATCTATTCCTTGAATCTTTCTGTGACCGTCACCAGCGGTAATGCGAGAACGCCCGGTTGGCTTCCGCCATCTTGTGGGTGTCCTCACGCTTCTTGACGGCATTTCCCCTGTTATTGGAGGCGTCGAGCAGCTCGCCTGAGAGCCGTTCGGTCATCGTCTTTTCGTTGCGGTCGCGCGCGGCCGTGATGATCCAGCGAATGCCGAGCGCCTGGCGGCGCGACGTGCGCACTTCGACCGGCACCTGATAGGTGGCGCCGCCGACACGCCGCGAGCGCACCTCGATGGTGGGCATCACGTTGTCGAGCGCCTGCTGGAATACCGAAAGCGGGCTCTGCTTGGTCTTGCTCTCGATCGTCTCGAGCGCCCCGTAAACGATACCTTCCGCGACCGACTTCTTACCGTCGTACATGATCGCGTTCATGAACTTGCTGACGACGGCGCTCCCGAACTTCGGGTCCGTCATGATTTCGCGCTTTTCTGCGGCGTGGCGGCGGGACATGGCTGATCCTTACTTCGGACGCTTCGCGCCGTATTTCGAACGGCGCTGCTTGCGGTTTTTTACGCCCTGGGTGTCGAGCACACCGCGCAGGATGTGATAGCGGACGCCCGGCAAATCCTTCACGCGGCCGCCGCGGATCATCACCACCGAGTGCTCCTGCAGATTGTGGCCCTCGCCCGGGATGTATCCGATGACCTCGAAGCCGTTGGTGAGCCGCACCTTGGCCACCTTGCGGAGCGCCGAGTTCGGCTTCTTCGGGGTCGTCGTGTAGACGCGCGTGCACACGCCGCGCTTCTGCGGCGAGGCCTGCAGCGCCGGAACCTTGTTGCGCGCCTTGAGCGGGCTGCGCGGCTTGGCAATCAGTTGGTTGATCGTCGGCATCGTTTGCCTTCAGTACCCTCGTTTGGGCTCGCGCCCGGAATCTCCAGAGCTTTCGCTCCGCTCGCGCGCCTTGTCCGCGCGCAAAACGAAATCACGCCACCGCCTAAGTGCAGCAGGGGCGCTCTTCCGTTCGGACAGCCATGAAGCGGCAAGGCTTCGTGGCCATTCACATCAAAACCTGACAGTGGCTGTCAGAGGCAGCGTTTGAGCTTCATCCGTCGAGGCGATGCGCCGGCGCGACCTTGAGAAAATATCAGTATTCTCAAGAGCTTAACCGGGCGGCCGTTCCGAACAAGCGAAGCTCACCGCCTGCCAAAAGTGGGCGGTTTGTATCGGCCAGGCTTAGGGGTGTCAAGCAAGAAAGCCCGGTAAATCGGGCTCTCGTGCCATTTCGGCCCTTTGAGTTACCTCGTCCGACGCTGCGCCCACTTCCTTGATGACGCGCAGATACTTGCTGCTTTCGTTAAGCACGAAGTTGCTGAATTGGGCGACCGACATCGGGGTGACCTCGGCGCCGGCCGTGGCGAGCTTGGCTTTAATGTCCGGCTGGGTGATCACCGCGTTAATGGTCTTGTTCAGCTTGTCGATGATCGGCTGCGGCGGGTCCTTCGGCGCGAAATAACCCATCCAAAGCGTGGAATCGAAGTCCTTGACCCCCGCCGCCACGGCCACGGTCGGCCCATCGGGAGCAGCCGATGTCCGTTTCACCGACGACATGGCCGGCATCTTCACGTTGTGCGCCTTCACATGCGGGATGGCGGCAGGAAATCCCGAGAAATAAAAATCGACATGCCGTCGGTCACGGCTTGGCCTCGCATAAAGAACCTGGCCTCGCATAAAGAAAAAGGGCCGCCCCGAAGGACGGCCCTTTGTGTTTGTCCGGTTGACGGCCGCTATTCCGCGGCCGGC
>JBARCH010000441.1:0-1964 GCA_049793875.1 Pseudolabrys sp.
GGCGAGCATGGTTACACTGAGGTCAATCCGCCGTTGATGGTGCGCGATGATGTGATGTTCGGGACCGCGCAATTGCCAAAATTTGAAGATGATCAATTTTTTGCGGGAAGTAGCGAACGGATTCACCAGTTCGTTGGAGAAATACTCGATATGTTTGACAAGGTGGGCCGCGCCACCAGAGAAGAAATATTGGACTTGGAAAAATTTGGACTTCAGCAGTCGCGTCGCTGGCTCATCCCCACCGCCGAAGTGCCGCTGACCAATCTCGTGCGCGAATCCATTGTCGACGAAGACAAATTGCCGATGAGGTTTACTGCCTGCACGCCGTGCTTCCGCGCGGAGGCGGGCGCAGCGGGCAAGGACACGCGTGGCATGATCCGCCAGCATCAGTTCACCAAGGTCGAACTGGTTTCCATCACGACGCCGGCGCAATCGAAGGCCGAGCACGAGCGCATGCTCGGCTGTGCGGAAGAGGTGCTGAAGAAGCTCGACCTGCATTATCGCGTCGTCACGCTTTGCACCGGCGATATGGGTTTCGCCGCGCAGAAGACCTACGACATCGAGGTCTGGTTGCCGGGCCAGAACCTGTATCGCGAGATTTCTTCCTGCTCGGTGTGCGGGGACTTCCAGGCGCAGCGCATGAAGGCGCGCTACAAGGGCAAGGACGGCAAGGTCAAAGGCCCGGTCCATACGCTCAACGGCTCCGGTGTCGCCGTCGGCCGCGCGTTGATCGCCGTCATGGAAAATTATCAGCAGGCAGACGGGTCAATTGAGATTCCGGAGGCGTTGCTGCCCTACATGGGCGGTATGAAGAAGATCGAGCGAATGGGATGAATGCGCTTGCCACCCAAATTGAGGTCATCGCCGGGCTTGACCTGGCGATCCCGCATGGAAAGGCGCTGTGCGTCCCTGAGCGAGATAGCCGGGACATGCCCGGCCATGACCGGTAAGAGCGGGACGATGCGCATCCTGATCACCAACGATGACGGCATTCATGCGCCGGGGCTCGAGGCTTGCGAAAAGATCGCGCGCACGCTGTCGGACGATGTGTGGATCATCGCGCCGGAAAGCGATCAATCCGGCGTCTCGCATTCGCTTTCGCTCAACGATCCGCTGCGCCTGCGCGAAGTCGGCGACCGGCATTTTGCGGTGAGGGGTACGCCCACGGACTGCGTCATCATGGGCGCGCGTCATTTGATGAAGGACATGCCCGACCTTTTGCTCTCGGGCGTCAACCGGGGCCGCAACGCCGCCGAGGACGTCAGCTATTCCGGCACGGTGGCCGGTGCAATCGAAGGGACCGTGCTCGGCATTCCATCGTTTGCGATGTCGCAGGCTTATGCGTCGGCGAACAAGCACATGCCTTATTGGGACACGGCCATAAAATACGCGCCCGATCTGATACGCCGCGTGCTCGACACGGGCATTCCGCGCGACGTGCTCGTCAACATCAATTTTCCCGATTGTCCGCCCGATGAGGTTGCCGGCATCGCGATCGCGCAACAAGGTAAGCGCGATCAGGAATTGCTGCACATCGATGCGCGCCGCGACGGGCGCGGCAATCCGTATTACTGGATCGCGTTCGGCCGCGGCGGCATCGCCGGCGCGGCGCCGGGCAGCGATCTGCACGCGCTCAACGAGAAGCGTATTGCCGTGACGCCGCTGCAACTCGACATGACCGATCAGCCTTTCATGACGAGGCTCGCCGGCGTCTTCGGATAAAGGGGACGACAAGTGGCCCGATCGATGCAGGACCAGGATGGCGTCAGCCGCATGGAATTCCTGCTGACGCTGCGGCGGCGCGGCATCGCCGATAAAGATGTGCTGCGCGCGATGGAAGAAGTGCCGCGCGGACAGTTCGTCGAAGCCAGTCACGCGGATAATGCCTACGCCGATCAGGCGCTGCCGATCGCCTGCGGGCAAACCATCAGCCAGCCCTACGTCGTTGCCTACATGACCGAGCA
>JBARCH010000442.1:0-2714 GCA_049793875.1 Pseudolabrys sp.
GCCCAGGACATTACGCTACCGATTTTGTTGTTGTTACAGGCGCGCGCGCCGGCCGTGGGGTTCGTTGCGGGATTCCACAACGACAGCAGCCACGCTTAAGGCCACGGCGATGGCGGCGGCGATACCGAACAGCGATATCCACATGGTGCGTCCCTCCTCGATTTCCGCAACTTGACGCTCGGAGTTCTGGGCAGGGAAACGCACAAGGAATCGAGCGGTTCCGGTGTGCCTGCGTAAAATCTTGCCGACTTAAAATGATCTAAATGCTTTCTCGAGCCGTACAATTTGCATCAATCACGGCTGAATTTGCAGCGACGACTGCAAATCCGCGAGAAGAAGCCGAAGTTCCATTTCGCGCAGTTCCAGAAAAACGCGGCGGACCCAGTGCGCGAGTTCGAGATGTTTCTCGAGAGGAATGTCGAGCGCGGCCGTCGTCGGCGCCTGTGCGAATGAAAACGGCGGCTGGTCGGCAAATTTTCGCAGCGCGGGCGCCAGGACCGGCACCTGCACCAGCGCGGAGGCGGGACCCCCGAGCGGGTATTTGTCGCGGTATTGCGCGTTGCCGAGAATCGCATTGTGCACGGGCACCGGCGTCACCTGCGGCATGCGCACCGCAAGCGCCTTGTAGGCCTCCACCGAGGTCAGGTCGGGCGTGGTCATGAACAAAACTGCGGGCGCCAGACCGCGCCGGCGCGCTTCTTCGGCAAAGCCGATCTTGCCCGCCACCGTGACAAAAGATTCAAAAGCCTCGTGGCCGACATCGACGACTTTGGCGACGCCGTCGTCCGCCACCAGCCGGTCGAACAGCGCCATCTGCCCCTTGATATCGACGATGTCGGCGAGCGTGACGTGCTGCGGCAGGAACTGCGCCAGCGCGCTGTCGCGGGCGTTGAGATCGAAGGCCGCGACCTCGCGGTCATTGTAGATTTGAAAATCGACCAGCAGGCGCGCGAGCAGCGTCTTGCCGACGCGCGGCCGCGGCGAAGCGACGATGAGGACGGAACTGCGAAGCGACATGGCGTCACCGGCCACCGCCGCTGGCTCGCCGCGCCTTCGGCGGGTTTAGCCGGCGGCCTGGCGCGCGTTGCTTTCCTGTTTGCCTGCGACCAGGTCCATCAACCTGACCCGGTCGTATTCGTTCCACACATTGCCGAGCCAATGGCGGACATAGCCGCGCAACACGAACGAGTAGTTGGCCGCATCGCCCTGGCCGTTCTTGTTGCCGATGAAATTAACGAACGGCACGCTCGCCACTTCCACTTGCTCGCAGGCAAGTTCGTTCAGCTTGGGAACGCCGATCTCCATCGCGCCGCGGATTTTCGTGAAATAGGAATTGTAGGTTTGCGGGTCCCATTCGAAGAACGTCGCGTTGTTGATGAAATTCTTGACAAGGAAGTAGCTCGCATCGCCGACGACGTCCGCCGTCTCGGCAATCTCCTGCAAGGACGCGATCGACGGCCCGAGAATATGAAACACGGCGAAAGTGATTTGGCCCTTTTTGGCCGAGTCGATGAAGCCGATGTCGGTCAGGGCGCGCAGCGTCGACGACAGGAGCCCGGCGCGCACGTCGATCACGGTCACCTTGGCTTCGGCGCTGCCGAGCGTGTCGAAGATCTTCATCTGATCGGCAACCTGCGTCACGTCGACGACCTCGGCGACATCAGGATGGAAGCGCCGCAGCGTGCCGCGTGGCGATTCGGTGTCGAAAGCGCGGACAGCCGTCTGGTGCGCGCCCAGGTAATCGAGCAGCGTGCGCGCGACGGTCGTCTTGCCGACGCCGCCCTTGTCGGCACCGATGAGAAAAACTGCTGGTTTTGCCATTGGATGACTCTCTGGAAGGGGTCAGTCCTCAAGGGCGGCATCTTAGCCATGTAACCGGCAACTGTAAGTGACAGCGCCACTTTGCCGGTGGACGACGGTGGGAAATGCGACGCCGGACCGCGGAGCGGCGAGCTTGTGCGCTGGATCGTGGTGGAGGCAGAATGGTGCCGGCGGAGGGATTTGAACCCCCGACCACCCGCTTACGAAGCGGATGCTCTACCGCTGAGCTACGCCGGCTGAAATCCGCGTTTCTGATATCGGTGCGGGTCTAACTTGGCAAGCAATACGGACGAACCGTCAATTTGCCCCTAACGGAACAACTGCCGCAGCCGCCGCCACGGATCGGCCTGCGTTGAGGCCGGTTCGGGCACCGGATCGGGTTCGAGCGCTGAATCAGGGCCTGGATCGTCCGGCGCATGTACCAGCGGAATGACGGATTCGACCGGCTGCGGCACATCCGGCTGCGCCACGGCTTTGGCTGCCGTTTTGGGGCGGATGACCGGCTTTGCGGGCTCCGGCGGCGGTGGCTCCGCGTCGGCGGCAGGCGGTAGCGGCACATCGATCGGCGGCGCGACGTCGCTCACCTGCGGCGCGGCCATGTCGATCACCGGCCGCGTGAACCCGATTTCCGCGAGCGGCACTTTCCACTGGAAGGCATCGAGGCGGCCGCTTGGCGACACCGGCATCCAGTGTTCCGACACCACGCCGTCGGCGGTCCAGGCCGGATCGGGCGCGGCGCGCACCGCGCGCGCCATCCATTCGCGGGCGCGGCCTTCGTCGCCGTGCTCGGTTTGCTCGATTTCCGCCATCAAGGCGGCAACGCGCTGCGTCGGCATCGCGAGATGCGGCGCGAGCGCGGCACGCGCCACCGCAAACTCGCGCGCATCGAGCGC
>JBARCH010000443.1:0-2641 GCA_049793875.1 Pseudolabrys sp.
GGTTTCACGACCACGCCCGCATCGAACATCTCGTGTTCGATGGTGCGCCGCGTCCAGACGGCGGCATGATCAGACCGGATCACACGCGTCCCGGTCATGGCCTTGAATTCAAGCACAAGGACGCCGCACGCCTTGCGGCTTGAGGTCAGATATACACGATGAGCCATGTCACCTATGTCGACCACGGCAGAACGCGGAATGGACGCGTCGCTGAGCACGCGCCGAATGGCCGCATCAGCGAGGAGCACATCAAGACGTCTCCTGATCAATTCCGCGCTCTTGTGCGCGAACTTGAAACGGCGATTGAAGGAGAGGTGCGTTTTGACACTGGCAGCCGTGCTCTTTACGCGACCGACGCGTCCAATTATCGGCAGGTACCGATCGGTGTCGTAGTCCCCCGTTCGATCGAGGATGTGGTCAAAGCCATCACCTTGTGCAAGGCGCATGGCGCCCCAATTGTGAATCGCGGCGGCGGTACCGCGCTGGCGGGGCAGGGCTGCAATGTCGCTGTCCTCATCGATTTTTCCAAATACCTAAGCCGCGCGCTGTCCATCGACGCGCACAACCGCATTGCTGAGGTGGAGCCTGGTTGCGTCCTCGATACGCTGAGGAAGGCCGCCGAACGCCACAAACTGACCTTTGGTCCTGATCCAGCTACGCACGATCACAACACGCTGGGCGGCATGCTCGGCAATAATTCCTGTGGCGTGCACTCGATCATGGCCGGCCGAACCTCGGATAATGTCGAGTCGCTGGAAATCATTACCTACGATGGCGAGCGGATGACAGTTGGCCCGACCAGCGAAGAGGAATTGCATGCAATCGTCGCCGCCGGCGGCCGCCGTGCCGAGATTTACAGTGCGCTCGATGCATTCCGCCGCAAATATGGCGACCTTATCCGCGAACGTTATCCGAAAATCCCGCGTCGTGTTTCTGGCTACGAGAATCTCGATGAACTTCTGCCGGAAAATGGCTTCAATGTTGCGCGTGCGCTAGTGGGGACAGAGTCGACCTGTGTCACGATCCTGCGGGCAAAGCTCAATCTCATTCACAGCCCGCAAAAGCGGGTGCTCGCCATCCTTGGCTTCAAGGATGTATTCACCGCCGCCGACGCCGTGCCGGAAGTCCTGAACTTCAAGCCAATCGGCCTTGAGGGAATCGACGAGGAGTTGATCCAGCTTATCCAGGAGAAGCACTACCACCCCGAAGAGGTGAATGCGCTACCGCAAGGCGACGGCTGGCTCGTTGTCGAGTTCGGCGCCGACAGCGAAGACGAGGCGGCTGCGCAGGCAGACAGATGCGCCAAGGCGTTCAAGGCCAAAGGTCATGATGGTCGCGTCATGCGCGATGCAAAGGCGCAAGCGAAAGTCTGGGATGTGCGGGAGGCCGCACTCGCGGTGACCGCACACAAGCCGGATACGTGGCCGGGCTGGGAAGACAGCGCGGTACCGCGTGAGGTCGTCGGCGATTATCTGCGCGACCTCAAGGACCTGTTCAACCGCTACGGCTACGACGCGTCGGTTTACGGCCACTTCGGCGACGGTCTCATCCATTGCAGCATCAATTTCGACTTGCGCACGGAAAAGGGTATCCGCCACTGGCGGCATTTCCTCGACGATGCCGCCGATCTGGTCGTCAAGTATGGCGGTTCATTCTCCGGCGAGCACGGCGACGGTCAAGCCAAGGCGGCGTTGCTTGACAAAATGTATGGTCCGGAATTGGTGCAAGCGTTCCGCGAATTCAAGGCGATCTGGGACCCCGCCGGCAAGATGAATCCTGGCAAGGTGGTCGATCCGTTTCCGATTACTTCCAACCTCCGGATGGGACCGCTCTGGAAGCCGCACGAAATTGAGGGTGAGTTCGACTATCCTCTGGACGGAAGTTTCACACGCGCAATGACCCGGTGCGTTGGTGTCGGCGCGTGCCGGCGACACGACAGCAATAAGGGCATCATGTGCCCAAGTTACATGGCGACGCGCGAGGAACGCTATTCGACGCGTGGCCGGGCCCGGTTGCTATTCGAAATGTTGAACGGCAACCCGATCAAGGACCTTTGGAGAAGCGAAGCGGTCGAGGAGGCGCTCGACATGTGCTTTGGCTGCAAGGGCTGCAAAAGCGATTGTCCGGTGCATGTCGATATGGCGACCTATAAGGCCGAATTTCGCTTCCATCACTACAAACATCGTCTGCGGCCGCGCGCCGCCTATTCGATGGGATTGATCCACGAATGGTCGCGCATTGCCGGCTCGGTGCCGTCCGTTGCGAATGCGGCTCTGGCGACGCCGGGTCTGTCAGCGCTGTTGAAATGGGCGGGCGGAATAGCGCCACAACGGAAAATTCCCCGTTATGCGCGGCAAAGCTTCACGTCGTGGTTCCGCAAGCGCACGAAGCGAACGGGCGGCGAGCGCGTAATGTTGTGGCCGGACACTTTCAATAATTATTTCCGTCCGCAGACAGCAATCGCTGCGACGCTGGTGCTGGAATCTCTCGGATTCGAGGTTGTGATACCAAGGACGTCTCTATGTTGCGGGCGTCCGCTATACGACTGGGGCATGCTCGCGCGCGCCAAACGGTTATGGACGAAAGCACTTGACATCCTGGAGCCTGAAATCCGCGACGGGACGCCTATCGTCGGCCTCGA
>JBARCH010000444.1:0-2306 GCA_049793875.1 Pseudolabrys sp.
ATGCCGACGCCCGCGCCGACAAATGGCGTGAAATTATTCCAGGTGCCGAGGTCCACGTAGGCGTTCGCCAGAAACAGCCATTCCGACTTGCTGGCGCTGTATTCGTCGGTGATTGTGCCGCCGCCACTCGTGATGACCTGCGTGCCGTGGAAATTCGCTTTCGACCGGTACTCACCGGTGACGTCGAAGCGCAGCCAGTCATTGGCATAGTAGCCGACGCCGACGCCGAACAAGGGCGACGCATCGAAACCGTCGCCGAAATCCTGCACGGAATTATTGGTGTCCTGAATGTTCGTCAGATTGCGGACGCTTTGATTGGTAAAGCCGATATCGCCGCGCAAATACCAGGCCGAGTATTCCTCGATGACCGGCTGCGGAATGATCACCGGCTGTGGCGGCGAATAGTCGGCTGCGTGCGCGGCCGTTGCCGCCAGCACAAGTCCGGCTCCGAGCGCCCAGGCTCCGATTCGCTTACCACTCATGACATCATCCTTTTCGCCCCCGCTGATCGCGCGACCGCGAGCTACGGATGAATCGGACGATGGCAGCAAATCGTTAAGTGGCGCTTAACCTTGTTTTTTAACGACGTTGCTTAACCAAAACAGCACGCGTGGCGCGCGCTTTGAGCGCGATCCACGGCGCTGGAGGAAAATTTAAGAACTCGTTCAGAGTTTGGGCAACGGTTCCATGCCGGCGAAAGGCAGGCGATTCAGTCTCCCTCGCCCTCACCCATCTCGCCGATATGGTGCTGCGCGTAAAGCTCGACGCCGAGCTTGGCGACCAGATCGAGCTGTGTTTCGAGAAAGTCGATGTGGTGCTCCTCGTCCGACATCAGCTTCTCGAACAGATCGCGCGATACGTAATCCTTGAGCGCATGGCACTGCGTCGCCGCTTCCTGATACAGCGCGCGCGCCGACATTTCCGCCGCCAGATCGCAATCCAGCACTTCCTTGACGTTCTGTCCGATGTGCAACGGATCGAGCACCTGCATGTTCGGGAAGCCGTCGAGGAAGATGATGCGATCAATCAGCTTGTCGGCATGCTCCATCTCCTCGATCGATTCCTTGCGCCACTGCTTGGCGAGATCCTTGTAACCCCAGTTGTCGAGCATCCGGTAATGCAGCCAATACTGGTTGACCGCCGTGAGCTCGTGGCGAAGCGCCTTGTTGAGATATTCAACGACTTTGGGTTCGCCTTTCATGGGCTCAATCCTGTGCTCGATCGTGATGGAAGGTTGTCGCTAGCAGCTTAAATCGAAATGCGCAGGCCCGCCACCTGTGGCGGACAGGCCGGATCGGGATTTATCGATGTGTCAGGCGACCGGCTTGGAATGGGCCGCGCAAGCGCATCCCGTAGGACAGCCGGCGCCGATCAGCGCTTCGTCCATGATCTTGCGGATGGTGCGAGCACAGCGGCCGCACTGCGCGCTGCAACCGAGACAGCCGTAAACCTGACCGGCACTGCGCGGCGCCGCCGTGCTCACCGCAGTGCGCACTTCGTGGTCACTCAGGACGTTGCAGGAGCAGACGATCATCTCGGTCACGGGTTTCCGTCGCCAGACGGATTTCAGGTAATGGCTGCCGGACCGATAGTCAAAGCAAAACTGCTCTTTAAAAACGTTCTAAAGTATTGAAACCAAAGGAATAATCGCTCCACGGCCCCGCGGCCCAACCCGGAAAAGCGCGATTATACAAGCGGCAGCGCGGCTTAGCGGGCATCGCTCGGGTCGCCGTTCAGGCTGCCGCTTGGCTCACTGCTTCGCAGACGTCGTCCACCGCCGCCTCGACCGCCGCCTTGTCGTCGCCCTCGGCCATCACCCGGATCACCGGCTCGGTGCCGGAGGGCCGGACGATCAGGCGGCCGCCACGGCCGAGCTTTTTCTCCGCGCTGGCGATGGCGGAGCGCACGCCGGCATTCTCCAGCGGTTTGCCATTCCGATAGCGCACATTCCGGAGCACCTGCGGCAACGGCTCGAAGCGATGGCACACTTCCGACACCGGCCGGCCCTGGCCCTTGATCACCGCCAGCACCTGCAACGCGGCGACGAAACCATCGCCTGTGGTGGTGTAGTCGGAGAGGATGATGTGACCGGACGGCTCGCCGCCGACGTTATAGCCATTGGCGCGCATGTGCTCGAGCACATAACGGTCACCGACCGGCGTGCGGATCATTTCGATGCCGAGCCCGGCAAGATGACGCTCGAGGCCGAGATTGGACATCACGGTCGCGACCACGCCCGGCCGCTGCAGACGCCCATCTTCCTTCCAGCTCTCCGCGATGACGGCGAGCAACTGGTCGCCGTCAAC
>JBARCH010000445.1:0-1652 GCA_049793875.1 Pseudolabrys sp.
AGCCACGCGCGCTCTTTCGGTGTCAGCATCTTCACGTCGATCAGCCGCCGGTCGATCGGTGCCAGCGTCAACGTCTCGAATGTATTGAGCGGCCTTTCCGCGCCCTTCGGCTCCGGCTCCGCGATCACCAGCACCAGGTTCTCGATGCGAATGCCGTAAGCAGCGGTTTTATAATAGCCGGGCTCGTTCGACAGGATCATACCGCGCCGCAACGCCACGGTGCCAAGCTTGGAGATACGTGCCGGCCCTTCGTGGACCGACAGGTAGCTGCCGACGCCGTGTCCGGTGCCGTGGTCGAAATCGAGGCCGGCCTCCCACAACGCGACGCGCGCCAGCGGATCGATCTGCGCGCCGCTGGTGTTTTCCGGAAACACCGCGGTGGCGATGCCGATATGGCCCTTGAGCACGCGCGTGAAACGGTCGCGCATCTCCGGCGTAGGCTTTCCGGCAACAACCGTGCGGGTGATGTCGGTGGTACCGTCCTGATACTGCGCGCCGGAGTCGATCAGGAATAGCTCGTTCTTGCCGATGCGCCGGTTGCTCTTGCGGGTAACGCGATAATGCACGATGGCGCCGTTAGGCCCGCTGCCGGAAATTGTCGGGAAGGAGACATCCTTGAGCGCGCCGGTGTCGCGGCGGAAGCTTTCGAGCGCTTCCACGGCGTCGATCTCCGTCAGCCTGCCGCGCGGCGCTTCCTTGTCGAACCAGGCGAGGAAACGCGCCATCGCGGCGCCGTCACGCTTGTGCGCGGCGCGCGAGCCGGCGATTTCGGTCTTGTTCTTCACGGCCTTCATCGGCGTAATCGGATCGGGTCCGCGTGCGGCGTTGCCGCCGGCGTCAGTGATCAGCCGCGTTATTGCGTGAGCCGCACTGGCCTGATCGAGCCGCACGGTATTCCCCTTCAGGTTTGAAAGGTCGCGCGTCAGCGCGTCCGGCGCGCGCACGTCGGCGACGTCTTCCACCGCCTGGAGCACGTTGTTGCCGAGTCTGCCGGCCTCGATGTAGAGCGTTGGCCGGCCTTCTTTCGGCAGCAACGCGAAGGCAAGCGGTATCGGCGTGTGTGCCACGTCGTTGCCGCGAATGTTGAAGGTCCACGCGATATTCTGCGGGTCCGACACCAGCAGCACATCGGCGCGCAATTTGGTCAGTTCCGTGCGAATACGCTTGAACTTGTCGGCGCTGCTCTCTCCGGCAAAACGAAGGTCATGCAGCACGACCGGGCCGGAAGGCGGGGCAGGGCGGTTGCGCCACAAGGCGTCGATCGGATTGCCGTCGACGGCAACGAGCGTTGCACCGGCGGCGACGCAGGCGTTCGCCAGTTTCTCTGCGCCTTCGGACGTGTGCAGCCACGAGTCGTAGCCAAGTTTTGCGCCCGCGCCGAGATTTGTCTCAAGCCATTTGTCGGGCGAGGTGTCCGCGAGATGCACGATCTCGAACACGGCGGGGTCGGTCTGCTCGGCCGCCTGCACGGTGTAGCGTCCATCGACGAACAGTGCCGCGCGGTTGAGCAGTATGACCGCCGAGCCGGCGGATCCGGTAAAGCCCGTAAGCCATGCCAGCCGCTCTTCGCTTGGCGGCACGTATTCATTCTGCTGGCGATCGGCGCGCGGAACGAGGAAGCCGTCGAGCCCACGCTTCTTCAGGTCGGCGCG
>JBARCH010000446.1:0-3686 GCA_049793875.1 Pseudolabrys sp.
CGCCAGGCCCGCTCGGCGCGCGTGCGCGCGAATGAAGCCTTCGGCGGACTAATCCTCGGGGAGGAAGCCGCCTGCTTCACCGCATGCACGCGCGCGCCCGCGAGCAGCGGGAACGTGACGATCGAGATTTCCCACAAATCCACCGCCAGCAGGCTGCGGATGCGCGTCTTCGGATCGATGCGTCCCTTCACGGTGCGAAAGCCGATCGACAGGCCGTCGATGGCGCCGGCTCGCAGCAGCGCGAGCAATTCACGGGCGCGCGCCACGTCGGGAATGAGTTTTCCGCGCGCGAACAGGCCGCGCTCGTCCTCGCGCAGGTCGAGCCAGATGCCGACCGGCTCGGATGGATCGTGCTGGAACAGCATCGGCACGCGGCGGACGCTGCGCCGGAGAAGCGTCTCCCTGAACGCGCCTTTCACCACCTTGTCGCGGGCCTGGTCGATCTCGCCGAACAGCGAGGCATAGCCTTCGACCGTTCCGTCCGGCCCGAACGCCGCGCGCGGCGCGAACACGGAAGCGACGGTCGGTTCTGTATTGGGTGCGAGCATGGGAAATTCCCGACAACGAACAAAATTCTGCCGTCATCCGCGAGCTTGACCCGCAGGTCCATGAAGCTTCTCGGCGTGTGGCAGCGGCGTCAGGTCAGCGCTTGGCGCGCCGGCTCTTGCTTTTCGTGCTTCTCGCCGTCCGCAGAGGCGATTTGCGCCGCGAGGCACGGCCGAGGTGATCGAGAAATTCGCGGAATACGTCGAGATGATCGCGGCGGGCCTTGGTCTCGCCGCGGATCGAGCGCAGCACGGTATGAAGCGTATCCATCACTTGCTCCTGAACATGTCGTTGAAACGCGCGAGTTCGCGCACGAATTCGTCGAAACGCCGGCTTGCTGCCGCCAATTCGCGCAGCGCGAACCAGGCAAGTGCGCTCGCCATGCTGGCCCACAGGAACAGCGCGAGATGCGCCAGGTCGCCGCGCTCGGCGAATGTGGCAATGAGTTCATTCATGCGGCATTGCGGCCAGAGGCCGTCCGGCTTAAGTTGAGGGCAAGCGACGTGCACGTATCAGCGTGCGGAGATCGACATGCGAACCCTTTGCGCCCTCATTCTTTTCATTTTCAGCGTCAGCGCGGCCTCGGCCGATATCCGGATCGACGTCTCGCGCTATGCCAACGGCACGACGACCGTCACCGGCGAGACGCAGCCGAACGAAGCGGTGACGCTCGACGGCAAATACAAGACCAAAAGCGACGGCGCCGGCCGGTTTTCGTTCCACCTCAACTACAAACCGGACCTGTGCATGAGCGACATCCGCGCCGGCACCGCCGTCTATTCCGCGGTCATCGCCGGTTGCCTGCTGCCGGCGCAGATCGCCGAGCCGGAGCCGGTCCCCGCCTCCACCAAGCCGCCGGGCTAGAACTGATCGCCGCCTTCGGCGGCTCCGTAACCAGTGGCGGCACGCTTCTCGTTGAGCGTGAGGAACGGCGCCTTAGTGACGCGCTCCCAGAGCGCGGCGCGATCGGCCGCCAGCGCATCGATCCTGTCGGTATCGACTGAAAGCGTGATGCCGGCGCCGAACGCCGGCGCAAGCCATTGCGCCAGCGCCGCGCCGATACGGTTCGCCAGCGGCAGCACGGTCTGCCGCCAGAACACGCGGTTGGCTTCCTGGTAATTCGAGTAGGTGTTGTCGCCGGGAATGGCGAGCAGCATCGGCGGCACGCCGAAGGCCAGCGCGATCTCGCGCGCGGCAGCATGCTTGGCCTCCATGAAATCCATGTCCTTGGGCGTGAGCGACATCGCCTTCCAGTCGAGCCCGCCTTCCAGCAACAGCGGACGCCCGGCATTGAGCGTACCCTGGAAATTATCGGCCAGTTCCTTCTTGAGCCGCTCGAATTGCCCGTCCGACATCACCGAACCGTCGGCGCCGTCATAAACGAGTGCGCCGGAAGGCCGCGCGGCGTTGTCGAGCAGCGCCTTGTTCCACGCCGCCGCCGCGTTGTGCGTGTCGACGGCGATGGCGGCGGCTTCGAGCGGCGACAATCCGTAATAATCGTCGAGCGGATTGAACGAGGCGAGTTGCAGGATCGGCGGCAGGGCCACGCTCTGGTCGAAGCGCACGGTCCTCGCCCCGACGGCATATTCATAAGCCTGCGGCCAGCCGTCCGGTCCCGGCACTACTTTCATGCGATCGGGCCGCAGCGCGTAAAGCTCGCGCACGCTGTCGCCGTCGAGCGTGACCGCCTCGACATAGGCGTTGCCGGCGAGCAGCAGATGCGTGGCGACGGCTTCGAGGAACGAAGCGCCGTCCTGGCGCGGGTTCGGCCGCGCGATCAGATCGAGCAGCGGATGCGTGTCGCGCTCGGCCGCGCCTTCGTAAGCGAGGAAGGTGCTGGCGCCGACGCTTTCGGCGACCAGCCGCACCGCGCGATAGACGATGGCGTTCTTGCCATAGCCTTCGCGCGCGAGCGCCGCGTAGTCACGGGGCGTCCAGCGCGCGCGTCCGCCGCTTTCAAGCGCGATCAGGCGCCCGGTGCGGGAGGCTTTGCGCTCGGGAGGAGAGAGAAGATGTCGAAGACGATTGAACATGTTTCATTGTCATCACCGGGCACGCCGCGCAGCGGCGTGACCCGGTGATCCCGATTCAATTTGTGATGCATTGCCCGCCTAAGCGGGATCGCCGGGTCAAGCCCGGCGATGACAAGTCAGAAAATTGCAGCACTCAAAGATATTGCGCGTCACTGCCTCTCAGCAGATCGCGCAAGGTCGATACCACCGGAAAGCCGTAACCTTCCCCAAGCTTATCCCAGAACAGCTGTCCGGACTTGTGATAACTGCTGCTGTAGATTTCGGCGCCGATGGACTGCAGCGCATGGAGGAGCGCTTGCACTGAATCGAAACCGAACATCACTCTGTCGGATGGCTTGTCAGGCCAACCGACCACATATCGGCAGCCCCAAGAACCATCTGCTGTTTTTTCAGGACGATAGATATTGACTGGAATCGAAATGGCTTTACTGCCGTCCCGCAAAAACAGAACCCGACCTGCTATCAGCATAGCCACCCCTCAAAAATATATTGGCGGGACGTAGCCACCGACCAGACATTGCGAATAACGGAAGTTGGCTTGGCTCCAACAAGAAGCCGTGCCGAGCAGGTTACATTTAAAAATGTCGTCCCGATATTGCTCTTCGCAAGCCTTTTCTTGCTCTGGGGATATTCTTGCAGCAAGCCGTATGTTGGACGAAACACCGGCGCCGATTGTTTCATTGGCCCCTGAACCACCAGCCCATTGGCCGCCAGCCGAAGTGCCGGCTGGCACTCGCGGCTGATTTGGATCGAATTTCAATTCTTCTGCACGGAATCCTGGCGTGAGCCAACGGCGTGCGTCGTGCCGCGTCCAGCGTTTCCGCTGATGTTCGATCCATTCTTTAGCTACGTGAGCCATCGAAAATGCTATAGCCCCCTCACCCGCGGCTCGCCGCGCGCCCCAAACGTCAGCGCCGTCACCGCCCAAACCAGCGCATCGAGCCGGTCCGGCGAGCGGCCGGACGACAGGCCGTCAAGACCGAAGTCGCACATCTCGTCTTCAAGCTCCGGAAAAGCGCCGGCGTGCTTCACGCGGCCCTGTTCGTATAATTGCGCCACCGGTTCGGCGCGCAGCCACTTGCCGCGCGTCGCGCGCACCGCCGTCAC
>JBARCH010000447.1:0-10595 GCA_049793875.1 Pseudolabrys sp.
CCACGCAAGTCCGCAACATCGCCGAAGTGACCACCGCCGTGGCCCGCGGCGACCTGTCGCGCAAGATCACGGTGGACGTGAAGGGTGAAATTCTCGAACTGAAAAACACCATCAACACGATGGTGGATCAGCTCAACGGCTTTGCTTCGGAAGTGACGCGCGTCGCGCGCGAAGTCGGCACCGAAGGCGCGCTGGGCGGCCAGGCCGAAGTACCCGGCGTCGCCGGCACCTGGAAAGATTTGACCGATACCGTGAACGTCATGGCCGCCAACCTCACCGAACAGGTGCGTGGCATCGTGAAGGTCGTGACCGCGGTGGCGAACGGCGACCTCAAGCAGAACCTTACGGTGAAGTCGAAAGGCGAAGTCGCCGCGCTTGCCGAAACCATCAACAACATGACCGGCACGCTGGCGACCTTCGCCGATCAGGTGACCACGGTGGCGCGCGAGGTCGGCGTGGAAGGCCGCCTTGGCGGACAGGCGGCGGTGCCGGGCGCAGCCGGCACGTGGAAAGACTTGACCGGCAACGTCAACCTGCTGGCCGAAAACCTGACCAACCAGGTGCGCGCGATCGCCGAAGTGGCGACCGCCGTGACCAAAGGCGACCTCACCCGGTCGATTCAGGTCGATGCGCGCGGCGAAGTGGCCGAGCTCAAAGACAACATCAACACGATGATCGACAACCTGCGGCTCACCACCGACCGCAACACCGAACAGGATTGGCTGAAAACCAACCTCGCGCGCTTCACCAACATGTTGCAGGGCCAACGCGACCTCAGCACGGTGGGACGCCTGCTCCTCTCCGAGCTAACGCCCCTCGTCAACGCACAGCTTGGCGTCATTTATCAGGTCGAGGGAGAAGAAGCGCAGAGCCTGCATCTGCTTTCTGCCTATGCCGACGACGGCGCCAACGGTCACCCGCTGCAGGTGCGCCTGGGCGAAGGCCTGATCGGCCAGTGCGCGGCCGACAAGCGCAAGATGCTCATTACCGAATTGCCGACACACGCGGTTCCGATCGGCTCGGCGCTGTTCAAGGTCGTTCCGCGCAACATCATGGTGTTGCCGGTCCTGTTCGAAAACCAGGTCAAGGCGGTCATCGAGCTTGCGTCCGTGACGAGCTTCACCACGCTGCAGACGATGTTCCTCGAGCAGCTCACCGACAGCATCGGCATCGTGCTCAATTCGATCGAAGCAACGATGCAGACCGAAGGATTGCTGAAACAGTCGCAGCAACTTGCCGGCGAGTTGCAGACGCAGCAGAAGGAATTGCAACAGACCAACGAGCAATTGGAGCAGAAAGCGCAGCAACTCGCCGAACGCAACGTCGAAGTGGAGCGCAAGAACCAGGAAATCGAGCAGGCGCGCCGCGCGCTCGAGGAAAAGGCCTCCGAACTTGCGCTTACCTCGAAATACAAGTCCGAATTCCTCGCCAACATGTCGCACGAGTTGCGCACGCCGCTCAACAGTATCCTTATCCTCGGCCAGCAACTCAGCGAAAACCCGGACGGAAATCTCGCGCCCAAGCAAGTCGAATTCGCCCGCACCATTCACGGTGCCGGCACCGACCTGCTCAACCTCATCAGCGACATTCTCGATCTGTCAAAGATCGAGTCCGGAACCGTCACCGTCGATGTGCAGGAAGTTTTCGTCAACAATCTTTGCGACGCCATTGCGCGGCCGTTCCGGCATGAGGCGGAAAACCGTACACTTTCGTTCAACGTCGATATCGATCCGAGCCTCGGCCGCAGCATCTTCACCGACTCGAAGCGTCTCCAGCAGGTCCTCAAGAACCTGCTGTCGAATGCCTTCAAGTTCACCGAGCAAGGTACCGTCAGCCTCAACGTGACCGCCGCCGTCGGCGGCTGGAGCGACGAGCATCCGGTCCTCAATCAGGCGCCCGCCGTCGTTGCGTTCGAGGTGTCCGACAGCGGCATCGGCATCCCGCTCGAGAAGCAGAAGATCATCTTCGAGGCCTTCCAGCAGGCCGATGCCTCGACCAGCCGAAAATACGGCGGCACCGGGCTAGGTCTCGCCATCAGCCGCGAACTGTCGCAACTGCTTGGCGGCGAAATTCAGCTCCGCAGCACGCCCGGCAAAGGCAGCACGTTCATCCTGTATCTGCCCGTCAAATATGTCGGCTCGTCGAGCGTGGTGCGCACACCGGCCGAAACGCAGCGGGAACTGGCGCAATCGGCTGCCGCGCTGGTTTCAAGCGCTAATGAACGGCCAACCGAGCACATCCCCGATGACCGGGGCGAGATCGAGCCCGGCGACACCATCCTGCTTGTGGTCGAGGACGATCCGCATTATGCGCGCATTTTGATGGATCTCGCGCATGACAAGGGCTTCAAGGTGCTTGTCGCCATGCGCGGCGTCGATGCGCTCGAGCTTGCAAAGCAATTCCAGCCAAGCGCCGTATCGCTCGACATGTTCCTGCCCGACATGCTGGGTTGGACCGTTCTAACGCAACTCAAGCAAAATCCGCTGACGCGTCACATCCCGGTGCAGATCATCACGCTCGATGAAGACAGGCAGCACGCGCTCGCAAGCGGCGCCTTCTCGTTCGTCAACAAGCCGACCACGACCGAAGGTGTCGAAGCGGCGCTCGCAAAGATCAAGGATTATGCCCGGCCGCGCCGCAAGCGTCTGCTAGTGGTGGAAGACAATCCTGCGGAGCAAATGAGTATCTCAGAGTTGCTCGCGCACGACGATATCGAAATCATCACAGCAGGCACCGGCTCGGAGGCCATTGCGACCCTGCACAGCCAGGCATGCGACTGCATGGTTCTCGACCTTCGCCTGCCCGACATGTCCGGTTTCGACGTGCTGGAGAAAATTCGCGACGACCAAACGATGTCGGATGTGCCGGTTGTCGTATTCACCGGCCGCGAGTTATCGGATGAAGAAGACGCCAGGCTTCACACCATGGCCCGCAGCATCGTGGTCAAAGGCGTGGAATCGCCCGAGCGTCTACTCGATGAGACGGCGCTGTTTATGCACCGTGTCGTCACCGATCTGCCGGCCGAAAAGCAGCGCATGCTGGAGCGGCTGACCGGTTCGGATGAAGACCTCGTCGGCCGCACCGCCCTGCTGGTGGACGACGACGCCCGCAACATCTTCGCGCTGTCGAGCGTGCTCGAGCGGCGCGGCATGAACGTCCTTACGGCCACCACCGGAAGCGAAGCGGTCGCGCTGGTCGAATCCACGCCTGATCTCGCGATTGTCCTGATGGATATCATGATGCCGGAAATGGATGGCTATGAGACGATGGAAGCGATCCGCAAGAAACCTTCACTCCGCCGGCTACCAATCATTGCGTTGACGGCGAAAGCGATGAAAGGCGACCGTGAAAAATGCCTGGAAGCTGGCGCATCCGATTATCTGGCGAAGCCGGTGAATACGGAGCAACTGCTCTCCGTGCTGCGCGCCTGGTTACACCGTTAGGAACCGGAGCAGGACAATGACCCCGGACGACAAAGTCAACATTCTGCTGGTGGACGATCAGCAGGCGAAACTCCTGAGCTACGAGGTCATCCTGCATGACCTTGGAGAAAACCTGTTGAAGGCCTCGTCCGGACGCGAGGCGCTCGAGCATTTGCTGAGATCCGAAATAGCAGTCGTCCTCGTCGACGTGTGCATGCCGGATCTCGACGGATTCCAGCTTGCGGCCATGATCCGCGAGCATCCCCGCTTCCAGAAGACGGCGATGATCTTCATTTCCGCCATTCACCTCTCCGACATGGACCGGCTGCGCGGCTATGAGATGGGCGCCGTCGATTACGTGCCGGTGCCGGTGATTCCAGAAGTGCTGCGCGCCAAGGTGAAAGTCTTCATCGAACTCTATCGCAAGACCCGTCAGCTTGAGCAGCTCAATGCCGAGCTCGAAGAGCGGGTCGCCTCGCGCACCGCCGAGCTCGAAGCTTCCACTGCGCGGCTGCTGCAAAGCGAAGAGCGCCGCGGACTGGCGCTGGTCGCCGGCAACATGGGCGCGTGGGACTGGGATCGCACCAAAGGCGACTGCCTTTGGGATGAGGGGCAATACAGGATTTTCGGGGTCAACCCAAAGACCTTCGCGGTGACGGCTGAAAACGTGCGCGCCCTCATCCACCCCGACGACTGGGATACGTTGCGGGTGGCTGTCGAGAAACTGTTCAGGAATCCGAAATCGCACCAGGCGGAATTCCGCGTCCGGCGCGCCAACGGCGAGGTCCGCTGGTGTCTTGGTACTGCCGCACCCACCATCGACGCCAATGGCGAGGTTGTGCGGATCAGCGGCGTCACCGTCGATATAACCGACCGCAAGGAATCCGAGGAGCGGCAAGCGCTGCTCGCGCGCGAAGTCGATCATCGCGCCAAGAATGCCCTGGCGCTGGTGCAGTCGATCATCCGGCTGACGCGGGCAAATTCGGTCTCGAATTATGTCGAAGCGGTCGAGGGACGCATCAAGGCGCTTTCCCGCGCGCATACGGTGCTGTCGCTCGCGCGATGGCAGGGCGCCGACCTGGCGGGTCTCGTCGAGGAAGAACTCACGCCGTTCAAAACAAATGACCCCGACAAGATTGTCGTAGAGGGACCGAAAGTCCTGTTGCAACCCGCGCACGCGCAAACGCTCGCGCTGGCGTTGCATGAACTTGCGACCAATGCCGCCAAATATGGCGCGCTATCGACATCAGCCGGCCGTGCGCGGCTGATCTGGAAGCTCAATGCCGGCAATCTCGTGTTCCAATGGAGCGAGACCGGCGGACCGGCGGCCGAAGCGCCCATATCGCCCGGCTTCGGCACCAGAATTATTCTGGCCAGCATCCAGGGTCAGCTTGCCGGCACCGTGAACTTTGATTGGCGGCCGGAAGGCCTGCAGTGCGACATGGTCGTTCCGATAAGCGAGGCGATCGGGCCGCCCGACGTGACAAAAAACGGACGCAGGCATGCGACGAAGGAAATAGCCTCGGAGGACACCGATTTCGTCATAACCGGCCGCCGCATCATGGTCGTGGAAGACGAAGCCCTGGTCGCGATGGCTGCGCGCGACGTGATGACAGAACTCGGGTTCTCGGTCATCGGCCCGTTCGGCAAAGTGAGTGAAGCGATTGCGGCGCTGAAGACTGGCGACGTCGACGCGGCCATTCTCGACGTCAATCTGGGCGGCGAACTCGTTTATCCGCTGGCCGACATTCTTGTGGCGGGCAGCGTGCCGTTCATCTTCGCGACCGGGTATGGCGCGGAGAGCATCGATCGCCGCTACGCCAGCGTTCCGGTGCTGCAAAAGCCGATCGAGCGCCGGGCTTTGCAGCGCATCTTTGTGCGGCCCGAAAACGCCGGCCTTGCCGGCCAGACGGGCGAGAACGGCGCGGCGGTCACCACGCAATAGAACTGTCACCAGCCGGTTGCGCACCAGTCATGAGTGCTGCGCGCAGCTTGCGCGCGTCTGCAAGGCCTCGACAATCCTGCAAAACTCGAAATGATAGAGCGGCTAACCCGCCACTGTCAGTCAGGTCAGGCCTTGCCTATGGAAACAACGAAAAGCGAAATCCGCGACGGAATGCAGATCGATTGGGATGTTCCGATCCGGATGGATGACGACATTGTCCTTCGTGCCGACGTTTATCGGCCGATCGGCGCAGGCCAATATCCCGTCATCCTGAGTTACGGCCCCTACGCCAAGGGCCTGTCGTTCCAGGAAGGCTACAAACTCAACTGGGCGCGCCTGACGAAGGCGGCACCCGAAGTGCTGCAGGGATCGAGCAACAAATATCAAAACTGGGAGTTGGTCGACCCTGAGAAATGGGTACCGGACGGCTACGTCTGCTTGCGGATCGATTCACGCGGTGCCGGCCGCTCGCCGGGTTATCTCGACGTGTGGTCACCACGCGAGACGCAAGACCTTTATCAGTGCATCGAATGGGCCGGCGTGCAGCCGTGGAGCAGCGGCAAGGTCGGCGTCAACGGCATTTCCTATTACGCGATGAACCAATGGCAGGTCGGCGCCTTGAAGCCGCCGCATCTTGCCGCGCTGTGCATCTGGGAAGGCTCGTCCGATTATTACCGTGAGCTGTGCCGGCACGGCGGCATCCTGAGCGACTTCCTTTCCAGTTGGCACCCGCGTCAGGTGGCGAGCGTGCAGCACGGCGCCGGCTCACGCGGCGCCAAAAGCGTCGTGACCGGTGAACTGGTTGCCGGGCCGGATACGCTGCCGGACGATGTGCTGGCGAAGAACCGCGCCGATACGCCGGCGAAGGCCAAGCGGCAACGTTTTCACGACAAGAATTACACGCCGCGCACGGCCGACCTCTCCCAGATCGAGACGCCGCTGCTCTCCGCCGGCAATTGGGGCGGCATGGGCCTGCATACGCGGGGCAATTTCGAAGGCTGGCTGCAGGCCGGCTCGAAGCAGAAATGGCTGGAGGTGCACGGCGATACGCACTTCACGCATTTCTACAGTAATTACGGCGAGGGCCTGCAGAAGAAATTCTTCGGGCATTTCCTCAAGGGCGAAGACACCGGCTGGACCAGGCAGCCACGCGTGTCGCTCAACGTTCGCCATCCCGACGAGAAATTCGTGCTGCGCGCCGAGAACGAATGGCCGCTCGCGCGCACGCAATGGACAAAATACTTCCTGCAGCCGGACGGCAAGACGCTTGGCATCGACAAGCCGAAAACGGAAGCGTCGCTCGGCTACGACACAACCGGCGACGGCCTCACCTTCCGGACCGCGCCGCTGACGCAGAGCCTCGAGATCACCGGGCCGGTCGCCGCCAAATTGTGGCTCTCGTCCGAGACGAAGGATGCCGACCTGTTCCTGGCCCTGCGTGTGTTCGATCCCGCCGGCAAGGAAGTCACCTTCATCGGCTCGAACGATCCGCGCACCCCCGTCGGGCTCGGCTGGTTGCGCGCCTCGCACCGCAAGCTCGATCCGAAACGCACGCAACCTTATCGGCCGTGGCATACGCACGACGAAGCGCGACCGCTCACGCCCGGCGCGCCCGTGGAGCTCGACGTCGAGATCTGGCCGACCAGCATCGTGGTGCCGCCCGGCTATCAACTCGCGCTGACCGTGCGCGGCAAGGACTACGAAGTAGACGGGACCGATACCGCGCTGCCGAACGCGGCCTACCCGATGAAAGGCGTCGGTCCGTTCCTGCACATTGATCCCGACGACCGGCCGGCGGCGACCTTCGCTTGCCGCAACACGCTGCACGTCGCGTCCGGCAGCGAGCCATACCTCTTGTTGCCGATCATTCCTTCGGCGTAAGCTGCCTCACAAAAGCAAAAACGTAAGAACTGGGAGGATACGATCATGAAGCGCATCGCTACGCTGGCACTGGCCGCTCTTGGCCTTTTCGTCTTCGCTGCTCAAGGCTCGGCGCAACAATATCCGAGCCACACGATCACGATCATCGTGCCCTATCCGGCAGGCGGGCCGACCGACACGACAGCGCGCGAAATCGCAAGCGCGTTGGCAGACAAGCTCAAGCAGAACGTGATCGTCGAGAACGTCACCGGCGGCGGCACCATCGTCGCCACCAACAAGCTCGCGCAGGCAACGCCGGATGGCTACACGCTGTTGCTGCATAACCTGCAGATTTCGGCGAATGCCACGCTCTACAAGAACCTTCCGTTCGACACGGAAAAGGATTTGACGCCGATCATGCTGGTCAACAAGAACCCGCTGGTTCTTTTGGGCCGCAATACGCTCGAGCCGAAGAATTTCACCGAGCTTCTGGCGCTGATGAAGAAGCAGACGTTGAAGGCCGCCATTCCCGGCTACGGCGCGACCGGCCACCTCACCACGACGCTTCTCGCGGAGGAAACCAAGGTCAATATCGACCAGATACCCTATCGCGGTTCGGCGCCGGCCATGAACGATCTCCTGGGCGGCCATGTCGACCTTTTCATCGCCACGCCGCAGGCGGCCGTGCCCCAGGTGAAAGCGCAAAAACTGAAGGCCTACGCCGTCACGTCGAAAGAAAAACTGCCGGACCTTCCGACCGCCGCGCCGCTCGGCACCGTGCTGGGGCCGAAATTCGATATCGTCTATTGGCAAGCGCTGTTCGCGCCGGCCAAGACGCCAAGCGCCGTCGTGAACAAGCTCAACGCCACCCTGCAACAGATCGTTATGGATCCCGCGCTGGTCAAACGGTGGAAGGTCGAGGGCTTCGATGCCTTCCCGAAAGATCAGCTTTCGGTCGGCGCCGCGAAGACGTTTATCAAGAGCGAGATCGCGCGCTGGGGCAAGGTCATCACCGACAACAACATCAAGATCAATCAATAACGGAGAGTCATAAATCGCTTGCTGGGGGCCTTATCGAAACTCTTGTGCCATTACACAACGCATCCACTCCAACTGGAGGAATGAGCGATGGCGACAACGAGCTTGGGAATCTCCAACCAGGTAACGCTTGCGCACGGCGCCACCGTGGAATTCACCGTGTCGTGGGACTGGGGCGACCAGACCTTCAACGACTGGATGCCATGTGACGCGTGGAGCGACGACGGCGTCGATGGGGTCTATGGCGAGTATCGCTTGACGGTCCTGTCGAGCGTGACAAAGCACCCCGTGCTCGGGTCAAATCAGATCAGCAAATTCATCCGCAACGACGATCCCGACACCCAGCTCAATACGTCGTTTCGCGTTGCCGCCGTCAAGATTTCGATGTGACCATGGAACAGATCGCAATCAGGAAATTGCAGGTCCTGCATGATCGCACCGGCCGCATACTCGCCACCGTGCATGACATCCCATCGGCGCCCGGCATACCGACGCTCGGCATAGCTCCCGCGCGTGGTCAGAATCTCGCCATGCTTGATGTGCCGGCCGCCCACCAGGGCCTCACAATGGGGCAACTGTTTTCCCGGCTTCAGGTACGCGCAGGCCGCGTGATCGTGAACGATCGCCCGTCCCGGCGCGAATCCTCAAAGGCCGCGAAACCGGCAGCCAAATCCAAACCGCGCCGCCGGAAGAAATAAGTGCCGCCTGTTTGAGAACTCCCGCACTACCGCGCCGGGTGCAGCACCTGCTCGAGCCAGTCCCACATATAAGCCGAGCAGATGCTCTGGTTGTCGATCTGGCAGTGGTGATAACCGCCTTCGTCGCGGGTGAATAGCTTCATCGTCTTGTGTTTCGAGCCGACTGCGTCGAAACATTTTTGCGCTTCGGCCAGCGGAATTTGCTCGTCACCCTCCCCGTGCAACATCAGGAAGGGACAGGTAATCTTCTGCGCTACGCCATCGAGCTTGAACGGCTCCAGCCGCTTCATCGCCTCGGCCTGCGACGTCGCGTTCAGCACCCAGAGAATATGCTGCGAAGCAACCGACAGCGACGGCGTTTCCGCGCGCGCGATGCGGTCGAAACGGTCGCGCCAGATTTTCTGATAATCCCACTGTGCGCCCCAGGCGACGCAACAGGCGAAGCGCTGCTCGAAGGCCGCCGCGCGCGGCGCGTAATAGCCGCCGAGGCTGATCGCCATGACGCCAATCCGCTTTGGGTCGATCTCGGACCGCGCCGCGAGATAGTCGTAGGCCGGCGTGGCGTAACGCTCGGTCTCATGGTGCAAATAAAGATCGCGGAACCGGATGCTTTCGCCGTTCCCCGGTCCGTCCACGATCAGGCAGGCAATGCCGCGCGCAGCGAGATCGGCCACGCCCTTGTGGTATTGAATCTCCTTGGTGACATCGAGGCCGTCGAAGAAAACCATCGCCGGCACCTTGCCGGTGCGATTTGCCGGCTCGGCGTGTACGTAGATCGCCGGCAGACTCGTTCCTTCGTATGGGATCTCGACGTGCTCCAGGCGCGGCCGCTTGATGTGCTTGGCGGCGTCTCGCAGGCAGTTGACGCCGCGCATGTACGCGTCGAGCCCTTCCTTGCTCTTCGGCTGCAGGAAGCGTTCGCCGACGTGATAATAGACGCTGGCGCGCTGGAGATATTGCGCGCCGCTCGTGGCATGTCCCTCGGCTATGCGTTCCCGGCCGCGATCCTCGACCGTGCGCGCCTCGCGCGCCCATTCCCGAAACCAGGCGTCGTCGTCGCCGACCTTCTTCTTCAGTCGCAACCCGATGCGATTGACTTCGCCGATTTCCGCGCCGCCCCACGGCGCCATATTCAGACCGATCAAAAGCCCGTGCGACCAGCGGTAATTTTCCGGAAAATAGATAAAGGATAGCTCTTCCTGCATGTCGCTCATGTGAACGTCCCTGTTACCGCACGTGCCGATGAAGATGTCCTGCGCGGTGATTTTAGACTACGCAAAGCCTTGCCGCGACCGGGAGATTTCCGCGGCGCCCGCTTCGCCAAAACCCGCGAACGATCCATCGACAGCAGCAATGTGCCGAGCAAATCCGCAAGGCCGCGCCCTTGCCTGGACGTCAGCGGCGACAGCATTTCCGTCATCGCCTCGAAATGGCGCTTGATCGCGCGGTCCGCGAGCGCGCGGCCGGCCGGTGTCAGCTTGACGATGACGACACGACGGTCCCGCGGATCGGCCGTGCGGCGAGCCAGCCCCATCCGCTCCACCCGATCGATACGATTGGTGATCGCGCCGGAACTCAAAAGCGATTCATTCAGCAGGTCGGTCGGGCGCAGCGCGAACGGCGGACCGGAGC
>JBARCH010000448.1:0-2644 GCA_049793875.1 Pseudolabrys sp.
CAGCACACGCGCGCGCTTGAGCGCCGCCTGGCCCGGCCCGCCGACCTCACGCAGCACGATGTGGCGCGCGTAGCGCTCCAGTTCTTCCTTTTCGAGCATCAGGGTTAACCCTATGGCGACCAAAGGCTTTTGACCAGCGACCAAACCGCCGTCGCGCGGGCTGGCGTGGCGGCACGGACGAACGCCGCCGCCTTGCGCCACCTCGATGATGGGCTAAGGTGCAGAAAATCGTGGTTGGGTGGGCGTAAATTCATGCATTGCCGTTCGGTGATCGCGTTGCTTGCGGTCGTGCTCTGCGCCGGCCCGGCGCTGGCGCAAGACGGTCCGCCCGGCGCCATGCCGGTGATCGCGCCGTCCGATGCACAGCCCACGGTCAAGCCGGCGGCAAAGCCCGTCGCGCCGAAAGCAGCCGTGTCAAAGGCTGTCTCACCCAAAACGGGCGTGTCAAAGGCGCCAAACACGGCATCGCCAAAAACAGCAACGCCGAAAGCGGCGGCTGCACCGGCGCCCGGCCCTGCCGCCGCCAAGCCGGAGCCCGCAAAAGCCAAAGTCCACAAGACCAAGATCGCCAACACCGACGCGACCAAACCGGGTACCGGAAAATCCGATGCGGACAAGGCCGCGGTCGCGGGTGACGTTCTCGCCGGCATCCCGCGCGACGAGCAATTCGCGATCCAATCGGCGCTGTTGTGGGCGGGCGATTACACCGGCTCAGGAACGAACGGCGACGACGCGATGCTCACCGCCGTAAAAAATTTCCAGGCGCGCAAGAAATATAAAGTCACCGGCACCTTGAGCGAGGCAGAGCGCGCCGAACTCGTCGCCGCCGCAAAGGCGCACGACGACCGGGTCGGCTGGCGCGTGGTGATCGATCCCGCCACCGGCATCCGCATCGGTCTGCCGACCAAGATGGTGCCGCACGCCAAACCGGACGGCAGCGGCACGCGCTGGTCATCGACGCACGGCGACGTGCAGGTGGCGACGTTCCGCATCAAGGACGCCAATTTTGCCAAGCTGTTCGAGGACGAAAAAAAGAAACTGTCGCGCAGCGTCGAATACAGCGTGTTGCGTGGCGACACGTTTTTCGTCAGCGGCTTGCAGGGCCTGAAGAAATTTTCGGTGCGCGCGCAAATGCGCGACGGCGAGATCCGCGGCTTCACCATGCTGTTCGACCAGATGATGGAGACGATCGTCTCGCCGGTGATGGTGGCGATGGCGAGCGCGTTCGCCCCCTTTCCGGCACGCAGCGCGCCGATCGCGGCGCTGGCGCGCCAGGTCGAATACGGCACCGGCCTGATCGTAAGCGCGGACGGTTCGATCGTCACCGACCGTCGCAACACACAAGGCTGTCAGGTGATCGTTGCCGCCGGCATCGGCAACGCCGAACAGGTCGCCGAAGACAAGGACAACGGCATTGCATTGTTGCGCGTTTACGGCGCGCGCGGATTGAAGGCGGTTGCGCTGGCGCAAGCGCCGAAGGAAAGCGCGCTGACGCTCGCCGGCATTCCCGATCCGCAGGAGCAGGACGGCGGCGCGAAGATCGCCGAGATCAAGGCGCGGCTTGTCGGCGACAATGCCATCGAACTGCGCGACCCGGTGCCGGTCGCCGGCTTCTCCGGCGCCGCCGCGCTCGACGATCAGGGGCGCGTTCTCGGTATCATGGAGACGCGCAACATGGTGCTTGCGAGCGCCGGTCCGGCCGTGCCGCCGGTGCGTCTCGTTTCAGCCGACACGATCAGGAATTTTCTGGCGCACAACAAAGTGGCGGTCGCACAGACCGCGTCCGGCAGCGATGCGCGTGCGTCCATCGTGCGCGTGATCTGCGTCAGGAAGTAATTTTCTTCGCCGGCCGAATTACCTGTTCTTCCATTGCGGCTTGCGCTTCTCGACAAAGGCTTTCATGCCTTCCTTCTGATCCTCGGTCGCAAACAGCGAGTGGAATACGCGCCGCTCGAAGCGAATACCCTCCGCGAGCGGCACCTCGAACGCGCGATTGACGGCCTCTTTCGCCAGCATCACCGACGGCAGCGACATCGACGCGATCGTCTCCGCCGTTTTCATCGCCTCATCCATCAGGCTCGCCAGCGGAACGACGCGCGCGACGAGACTGGAACGCTCCGCCTCCGCCGCATCCATCATGCGGCCGGTGAGATTCATTTCCATCGCCTTGGCCTTGCCGACCGCGCGCGTGAGCCGTTGCGTGCCGCCGATGCCGGGAATGACGCCGATCTTGATTTCGGGTTGGCCGAATTTTGCGTTGTCGGCGGCGATGATGATGTCGCACATCATCGCCAGTTCGCAGCCGCCGCCGAGCGCAAAGCCGGCAACGGCGGCAACAACCGGCTTGCGTGCGCGCGCCGCCTCGTCCCAGTCACCGGCGAAATTGCCCATCAGCGCTTCGTTGTAGGTCTTGTCGGCCATTTCCTTGATGTCGGCGCCGGCGGCAAAAGCCTTTTCGCTGCCCGTGATGACCATGCAGCCGATCGCCGGATCGGCGTCGAACGTCCTGATCGCGTCACCCAGTTCCGACTTGAGTTTCAGATTGAGCGCGTTAAGCGCGTCCGGACGGTTGAGCCGGATGATGCCGACCCGGCCTTTGGTTTCGACGAGAATGTGCTCGTAGGTCATGACGGCTGCTCCAGCT
>JBARCH010000449.1:0-12555 GCA_049793875.1 Pseudolabrys sp.
GGCTCGGCCTTCGCGGGGCTCACGGGCAATACGCTCTTCTACAATCTGACGGGCGCGGTCGCAATGCTGATCGGTCGGTTCTGGATGATCATTCCGGCGATGGCGATCGCAGGGTCGCTCGCGCAAAAGAAGACCGTTGCAGCCTCAAGCGGCACATTTCCAACCACGGGCGCGCTGTTCGTCGGACTTCTCGTCGGCGTGATCCTCATTGTCGGTGGTCTCACGTTTTTCCCGGCGCTCGCGCTCGGTCCCATCGCCGAGCATCTGGCGATGCAAGCCGGCGCGGTTTTCTAGGCGGTGAACACCATGAAAAGCTCAAGAACCCGCAAGCGGATGCCGGCGACGACGTTGCTCGATCCGCAAATCGTCGTTCCCGCGATCGGCCAGGCGTTCGTCAAACTCGACCCGCGCACGTTGATCAAAAATCCGGTCATGTTCGTGCTGGAGGTCGTCACAGTGTTGACGACGATTATCCTGATCCGGGACATTGCAAGCGGCCATCAGCGCATCGCCTTCGAGCTGCAAATCAACATCTGGCTTTGGTTCACCGTATTGTTTGCCAATTTCGCCGAAGCGGTGGCGGAGGGGCGCGGCAAAGCGCAGGCCGATACGCTTCGGAAGACCCGCACCGAGACTCGCGCCAAGCGCCTGCTGTCGCCGAACAATAACGAGCTTTATGAAGGCGTGGCCGCCGAGGAGCTGGAGACGGGCGATCTGGTTGTCTGTGTGGCCGGCGATATCATCCCTGGCGATGGTGACGTGATAGAAGGCATCGCATCGGTCAACGAAGCTGCGATCACAGGTGAATCCGCACCGGTCATTCGCGAGTCCGGTGGCGACCGCTCGGCGGTGACCGGCGGGACGATGGTCATTTCCGACCGTATCGTCATCCGCATTACCGCATCTGCCGGTTCGTCCTTTCTCGACCGGATGATCAAGCTCGTGGAAGGCGCCGAACGCCAGAAGACTCCGAACGAGATCGCGCTCAACATCCTGCTCGTCGGCCTGACTATCATTTTCGTGTTTGCGACAGCGACCATTCCGAGCTACGCGGCCTACGCTGGCGGCGCGATATCGGTAGTCGTGCTGGTTGCGCTATTCGTGACGCTCATCCCGACGACCATTGGCGCGCTGCTCTCGGCCATCGGCATTGCCGGCATGGATCGGCTGGTGCGTTTCAACGTACTGGCGATGTCCGGCCGCGCGGTGGAGGCGGCGGGCGACGTCGATACGCTGTTGCTCGACAAGACCGGTACCATCACCTTCGGCAATCGCTTTGCCACCGAGATTGTGCCGGTGCAGGGCGTATCCGAGCGCGAGGCGGCGGAAGCCGCGCTGCTCGCGAGCCTGGCGGACGAGACGGCGGAGGGCCGTTCCATCGTCACTTTGGCACAGGAGAAATATGGCGTCGGGCGGCAGCCGGCGCCGGCAGGCGCAAAATTCATCGAGTTTTCCGCCATGACCCGCCTTTCCGGCGCCGACATCGGCGATCGTCACTTGCGCAAAGGGGCGATTGACTCGGTGCTCAAATTCGCGCGCGAGCAGGCAGGGAATGAACTTGCCGAGCCGCAGGGATTTCGCGCCACGGTTGACAGGATCGCGCGCTCCGGCGGGACGCCATTGGGCCTCGTGGAAGGCAGACGCATCCTCGGCGTGATCCATCTGAAAGACGTCGTGAAGCCGGGCGTGAAGGAGCGTTTCGCCGAGCTACGCCGGATGGGTATCAAGACGGTGATGATCACCGGCGACAATCCGATCACCGCGGCTGCGATTGCGTCCGAAGCCGGCGTCGACGATTTCATCGCCGAAGCGACGCCGGAGGACAAGCTGCGTTACATCCGCAGCGAGCAGGCGCAGGGACGGCTCATCGCGATGTGCGGCGATGGAACCAATGATGCACCGGCGCTGGCGCAAGCCGATGTCGGTGTGTGTATGCAAAGCGGGACGCAGGCTGCGCGTGAAGCCGGCAATATGATCGACCTCGACTCCAATCCGACCAAGCTGATCGAAGTGGTGGAGATCGGAAAGCAACTCCTGATGACGCGCGGCGCGCTCACGACGTTTTCCATCGCCAACGACGTTGCCAAGTATTTCGCTATCATCCCTGCGATGTTCGTGGCGTTCTATCCGCAGCTTCAGGTGCTCAACGTCATGCATTTGGCCACGCCGCAAAGCGCGATCCTGTCGGCGATTATCTTCAACGCGCTCATCATCATCGCGCTGATTCCGCTGGCGCTGAAGGGCGTCAAATATCGGCCGATCGGCGCCGCCGCGCTGCTGCGCCGTAACCTGCTGCTCTACGGCGCGGGCGGCATCGTTCTGCCGTTCATCGGCATCAAGGCCATCGACCTCGCGGTCGCGGCCCTGCATCTCGCGTGAGGAGGACACAATGCTGAAGGAAATCCGGCCCGCGTTCGTCTTCATCGTCGCGCTTACCATTATCACCGGCATGGCCTATCCGTTAGCTGTTACCGGTATAGCCGAAGTCATTTTCCCCCGTCAGGCGCAAGGCAGCCTGATTGAGCAGGACGGCAAAGTGATCGGCTCGGCACTGATTGGGCAGCAGTTTGTCAGCGATAAGTATTTCCACGGTCGTCCCTCTGCGACCAATACGCCGGATCCGAAAGATTCATCGAAGACGATCGATGCGCCCTACAATGCAGCCAACTCAGGCGGCTCCAATCTAGGGCCGACGAGCAAGGCACTGGCCGAACGCGTCAAAGCCGACGTGGAGAAGCTCAAGGGTCAAAACCCCTTGATGCCGGTGCCTGTGGATTTGGTGACCACCTCCGGCAGCGGCCTCGATCCAGATATTTCGCCGGAAGCGGCGTTTTTCCAGGTGCCGCGCGTCGCCAGGACGCGAAACCTGCCGGAAGAGCGCGTGCAGGCTCTGGTGCAAAGTCGTGTCGAGGGGCGCACGCTCGGTTTTCTGGGCGAGCCACGCGTGAACGTGCTCGGCCTCAATCTCGCGCTCGACAGGCTGGCGGCCAAATAGAGTGACGGTAACTATCGATGGGCGCGTCTGGCGCGAACGGCAAATCGAGGACTGGCTTTTGCTCATCCTGCGCTTTGCGATCACGCGCAGGCTGGAAGATCGCGTCGCCGCGTCTGCATTGGCCGGACAGTTCGATTCCCTCGGCGTGACACGGCAAAGGTCTGAATTTTTTTCCAGAACGACAAATAGTGTCTGCGCCGCGCTCGAAGCCTCGGACGATGCCGGCAATGCGGCGATCCTGAAAACCCACCTTCAGCGGATCGAGCACCGCCGGCTCCGGCCCGCCTTCGAGGCCGTGCTTCGCCCCGGAAAAACGTCGCTCGAACCGGCTGCGGGACGGAAACGTTCGCGCAGGCGACCGGATTTGTGGGCCGGTCTGCGTGGCAGCCGCTATGGCGTGTCGCGCCAGGGGTAGCCAAATAGATTTTGTCGTGTGTGAAGGTGACTGACTGTAGAATTGGCTGGTCAAAGAGGATCGCATGGCGGCTGCGGAAGTCCAGAAAGCTTCGCCTGACGCGCTGCTCGCGTTCGCTCGCCGGGAGGGACGCGGGCATCTGAAGATTTTCCTCGGGGCGGCGCCGGGCGTCGGCAAGACGTATGCGATGCTCACCGGCGCCCGCGCGGAAAAGGCCGGCAAGCGCGATGTGGTCGCCGGCTTGGTCGAAACGCACGGCCGGCGCGAGACCGAACAGTTGGTGGACGGACTGGAAATTCTTCCGCGCCAACCGGTCGTTTATCGCAATCAGGTCATGAAGGAGTTCGATCTCGATGCGGCGCTTGCGCGCAAGCCGGGCCTGTTGCTGGTCGATGAATACGCCCACACCAATGTGCCCGGCAGCCGCCATCCCAAACGCTGGCAGGACATCGACGAACTGCTCGATGCCGGCATCGACGTATGGACGACGCTTAACATCCAGCATCTGGAAGGCCTCAACGACGTCATCCAGAAAATCACCAAGGTGCGGGTGCGTGAAACCGTTCCTGACACGGTGTTCGACAATGCCGACGAGATTGTGCTGGTTGACTTTCCGCCTGACGAATTGCTCAAGCGCTTGGCCGAGGGCAAGGTCTACGTGCAGGAAACGGCGGCACGCGCAGTCGAGAATTTCTTCAAACCGCAGAATCTGACCGCACTGCGCGAGCTTGCATTGCGGCGGGCAGCAGAACGCATCGATGTCGACCTGCTCGGGCACATGCAGGCACAGGCGATTGAGGGACCGTGGGCGGCGGGTGAACGTATTCTTGTGTGCATTGGGGCAGATCCGCTCTCCCTGACGGTGGTTCGCACGGCCAAGCGCCTCGCCGATCTTATGGACGCGCCGTGGCTGGCCGTGACGGTGGAAAGGCCGGGTGGAAATCCGGACGGCGCGGCGCGCCAACGGCTGGATGAGGCCATGAAGCTTGCGGAAAGTCTCGGCGCCGAAACGCAGACGCTTACCGGCAATGATCTTCCCGCAGAGTTGTTGCGGTTTGCGCGGTTCGAGAACGTCACGCAGATCGTGGTCGGCCGCTCACGCGGCGGATTTATCAGCGAGTTGCTGCGTCGTTCTTTGCCTCACGAATTGGTGCGGCGGACGCAAGATATCGCCATCCATGTTGTTACACACGCCACCGCGGCAGCGACGGTTGCCAAACCGGTGCGTCGTCCGCGCCGCACGGCCCTTGAGCCGGCGTCGTTTCTTTATGCAACGCTCGCGGTCGGCGCCGCGATCGGCCTCGGTAAGTTGCTGACCGATGTTACGCCGATCCCGAATCTTTCGATGGTGTTCCTGCTGGCGGTGCTGTTCACCGCGATCAGTTTCGGCATGTGGCCGGCCATCTATGCGTCGGTCCTGTCATTCTTGGCCTACAATTTTTTCTTCATCGCGCCAATTTACACGTTCACAATCGCCGAGCCTTATGAGCTGCTCGCGCTGGTGATCTTTCTCGTTGTCGCCTTCATTACGTCGGCGCTGGCGGGCCGCGTGCGCGCACAGGCGGAAACGTCGGCGAGCCGCATGCGCGCAATGCGCCGTCTTTATGAGTTTACGCGCCGGCTGTCCGGACTCGCTGCCCTCGACGCAGTGGCAGAGGGCGCCGCCAGTGAGATTCACGCCAGCCTGAGCCGCTCGGTGATGGTCATGCTGGCGCGTAACGGCGATCTCGATCTTGTGGCTGCCTGGCCGCCCGACGACGATCTCGATGCCGCGGCCATGACGGCTGCGCGATGGGCATATACCCACGCAGAGCCTGCCGGAGCCGACACCGGCACGTTGCCGATCGTTCCCTGGTTCTTTGTCCCATTGCGGATCGGCAGCAAGGTCCTTGGCGTCGTGGGCGTTGCCAAAGCTCCAGGTATGTTGCCGCTCGATCAGGAGGGGCGCGCCTTGCTCGACACGCTTTCGGAGCAGACGGCCGCCGCGCTCGATCGCGCGTCGCTTGCGCGCGAAATGGTAAATGCGAAAACCGCGACCGAAACCGAGCGCGTGCGTAATACGTTGCTCGCTTCGATCTCGCACGATTTTCGTACGCCGCTTTCGTCGATCCTCGGGGCGGCAACCAGTCTGATCAGCTATGGCGATAAGCTCGATGTTGCGGCGAAAAAGGATTTGCTCGGGCAGATCAAGCAGGAGACCGAGGGCCTGGACGAAATGGTTCGCAATCTGCTGGCAATCACACGCATCGACGCCGGCGCGCTGGAGTTGCGGCTCGATTGGGTAGACCTGAGGGAAATTGCCGAGCGCGTGGTGAGTCTTGCGCGCAGCCGCGGTGCGCTTCAGCGTTTCGACGCCGACCTGCCTGCTGACCTGCCCATGGTGTGGGCCGATGCCACGCTCGCCGAGCAGGCCATCGGAAATGTCGTAGCCAACGCCACTGCCCATACGCCGAAGGATACGCGCGTGCGCGTAGATGCCGATATCACGCCGGACGAAATCATCCTGCGCGTCACCGATGATGGCCCCGGCATCGCGCCCAGCGCGCTGCCGCATATCTTCGATAAATTCGTCAAGGGGAACGAGCCGGGACTGTCGCGTGCGGACGGTGGCCAAGGCACGGGCCTTGGTCTTGCTATCGCTAAGGGCATTATGAATGCCCACGGCGGCTTGATCGACGTGGAAAGCCCGGCCAGCGAGGGTCGGGGCGCACGCTTCAGGCTGGCCTTTCCGCGCCGGAAACCTGCGGCATGACAGCAAAAGCCCGTGTTCTGGTCGTTGACGACGAAGTGGCGATCCTGCGCTTTCTCAAGCCGGCGCTGGAGGCAAATGACTATGAGATGATAAGCGCAGGCACAGTCGCTGAGGCGCTCAAGCGCGTCGCCGCCGAATCTCCCGATATTGTGCTTCTCGATCTCGGTCTGCCGGACGGCGATGGCAAGGACGTCATCAAACGGGCGCGCGAATGGTCGGACATTCCGATCATCGTCCTGTCGGCGCGCGAACGCGAGACGGAAAAGATCGAGGCGCTCGATCTTGGCGCCGACGATTACGTCAACAAGCCATTCAATGTCGGCGAGCTGATGGCGCGGATGCGGGCTGCCGTGCGCCACCAAATCCAGCGCAAGGCCGAGGTTCCGTTGCTGCGTGTCGGCGGGCTGGAAATCGATGCCGTCCGCCATCGCGCGACACGGGCAGGCCAGGAGCTCAAATTAACGCCGAAGGAATTCGAGCTTCTGTCATTCCTGGCGCGCCATGCCGGACGCGTCGTAACCCACAAGCAAATTCTAACCGCGGTTTGGGGTCCTGCGCATACTGAGGACACACAATACCTGCGTGTCTACATCGGCCAGTTGCGCCAGAAAATCGAAGGACAGCCAGACGATCCGCGGATTGTCCTGACGGAGCCGGGCATAGGCTATCGGGTTGCGGAGAGCTGAGTGAGATCAACTGATCTAGCCTCTCTGCGGGACTCTAGGCATTCGGATCGAGAGCGCTTCCGCAACAAACTTTGTGATCCCCCAATAACCATAGATCGCCGAGGACAGGCACGGCAGGCCCACTCGCAAGCTGAAATTCATCAGCCCCCACTGCGAGTTCCGCATCCCCTAACGATTGAATCCGGACATCGATGTCCGCTGATTCAAATCCGGTCGCCTCGATGTCAAACTCAAGGACCCGCGCCGACATTTCCTTGAGATGTGTGGCGAGAGCCACATCATCCCATGATGACAGATCGGTGAATCTGTTGTCGGCCAGCATGTACGCGCGGGCTTGGGCGTCGCTCAGATGATCGAGCTGCATCGCAGGAATTTTAGAATAGCTGTTGAGTTTTGCGGCCTCCACACGGGCGTGGCCGGCCACTATCTGTCCGTCTTTGACCAAAATTGCTCCGCAGAAGCCAAACGATGCGACGCTGCTTGCGAGCTTTTGGATCTGCGCTTTGGGGTGTTTGCGTGGGTTGGCCGGGTTTGGACTCAAATCCGAGATTGCGACATGACTGAACTGGCTCGGCGGAGGGAGGGTTTTGTCCTGATCCAGGCTCGTCTTCTTGAGTCTTTTCTCTGCGTTTGACGGCGGTCCGGCCGATATCGACCAGAATCCGCACATGCCGCCGGATTCTTTCAATATTCGCTGCCGCCGCATCGTCATAGTTGTCATTTGCCATCCGGGGATAACGTCCCGGCGCCGACATTGTGCCGAGCGAGGTTCATTGCTGAATCAAACGCGCGCCGCGTAGCTCGCCCGGGTTCCAATCTGAGGCGGCCGGTGTCGAGAATCGAATATTTGCTCGACCGTGCCGGCTGGCTTTAGTGCTCTCGCCCTTCGGTCACATGCGGCAGGGGCCTCACGTGGTCGAACACCTGGACTAAGTCGCGCCGATCGACCCACACGCCGCAACGATCGCACCTGTAGTAATTTTCAGCGTCGTCATCCGGCGGCCTGCCCTTTTCTGGTCCGGTATACCCGTGGGCTGAGTCACTCATTCCGTTTCAGTCCGCCGGTACATCTGCTGCTTGGCACTTCCAAAGCGTCGATCCGCTGGCGTCGGGCAATCGTTTCTTTACGATTTTTCGCGAGTGCGGCCCACGTCGCAGCCATATTCTCGAGTGCGGCCTTGTGCTCGGCCCTGCTGGCGGTCCTCGCCATCTCCCGGCATTCTTCCGCGTGGTGATAATATTCTTCTGCTTTTTTCAACGGCGCACCGAGCCTAGTTTGCCACATAAATAAAACATAAGTCGCCAATTAGTTCAATAAAACAAGGAGCTAATATCGGTCGTCAGCCGCTGGTCTAGTTTCGGGACTCGCCGGCCACTAGACATTAAAGTTCCAAATTAGCTCCATCGCTGCCAATGGGTTCTCCGGCCCAGGTGTCAGCGCTGAAGCAGATTCCCGCCTGCAAGCTGGGGAGAATTTGATGCCTCAAAACCAGTCCGATCGACCTGCACCCCCGAACACTCTCGAAAGCCATCTGCTTTGCCCCGTGTGCAGACTGCCGATGTGGCTAGTTCACGTTGCCGGTACGAAGCCACCTGCGCCCTCCGTCTATGAGTGCCAAACCTGTAAGCGGAAGAAAGTTATTCCCGCGGCAGACAATGAACCAAGCAAGTAAGCCGCGTCAGCTGGCGGCTCGTCTAGAGGAGTGAGTGAAAGTAAGTTTGTTGTCTTGCTCAACGCCCGTGGTCTAGCCGCACGGTGTCGAGATGTTCCGCGTCAATCTGATGGATCAACGTGGGGTCGTTATCGTCTGCACGCGAACTGTTGACGTGCTTCGATACTGGCCACTTCTTCAGCGCCGCGTAAAAGTACTAGCAGACGCTTTAGCCGCCGTTAACGCACCTCTGTTCCGCTCTCAGATCCGACGGAGTACGCTAGCTTCGACTTCCAATTTTTGAAGATGTCTTACTGGCAACACGTCCAGCAGATGGTCGTGTCCGAATCGAGTTTTTCTTTCAAAATCGCGTCCATATCGCCAAGCCATTTTCGTCCACTAGATGTTAGCGGTGCATAAAGTCTACCCGATCCGCCTTCGGCATCGTCGCCGCCAACCGTGGGGTCAAGGTAAAGCTTTTGCGCTTGAATGATGTCTTTTACATAGGAGCGCGAGAAAATCTTCCAAGGAGGCACCAGCAAGGGTTAACTGACGTTTCAAAATGATCGCGATTCTTCTGAGCCGCACCGGGTGGCGAATTAAGCAGCACTAGCTGAAGGTGAACAGATGATAGCCATACCGCAATGGCTCCAGTCTAAGCCGGACTCTTCTGAGCCGATCTCTGTGGGTATCGCGCCGTTGTGCGTAATGGCCGCATTCGTGGGCATTATCACCGGCATTGGGGCGGTGATTTTTCGGATGATGATCGGTTTCGTGCATAACGTTTTTTTTCTGCAGACGATTTCATTTGATTACGCCTCCAGCCTTTTCACGCCCTTTAACCCGTGGGGCGCATGGGTGATCCTGGTGCCTGTCGCGGGTTCGATCATCGTCACGTTCATCGTCGCGACTTTCGCGCCCGAGGCTAAAGGTCACGGCGTGCCTGAAGTGATGGACGCCATTTACTACAAAGCAGGCGTGATCCGGCCTGTGGTGGTGGCGGTGAAATCGATCGCGTCGGCCGTGGCGATCGGCAGCGGCGCCGCGGTTGGCCGCGAAGGTCCGATCATCCAGATCGGCTCGGCGCTCGGATCGACCTTCGGTCAGATCATCAGGTTGACGCCTGGCCAGCGCATCACGCTGGTTGCCGCTGGTGCCGGCGCCGGCATCGCCGCGACCTTCAATACGCCGATTGGTGGTGTATTGTTCGTCACAGAAATGATGCTGCCGGAAGTCAGCGTCAACACGTTTCTGCCGGTCGCAACCGCCACCGGCCTCGCGACTTTTATCGGGCGGCTGTTCTTCGGGCCGGCCCCGGCCTTTTCCGTGCCAGATTTGACACCGTTGCCAAACGCTCTCGGCTCGGGCGCGTTCACGCTGCTACTTTATGTGGTGCTCGGCATGCTGACAGGCCTTGCCGCCGCGGTATTCATCCGCGGTTTACATTTTCTGGAAGACGCCTTCGACAAGATCCCCGGCCGGTACGTGCGCCACATGCTGGGTATGCTGCTTGTCGGTATTATGATCTATCTGCTGTATCGGAATTTCGGCCACTATTACGTCGAAGGTGTCGGTTACTCCACCATTCAAGCCATCCTGGGCGGCCAACTCACTGGCGCGGCCCTGCTTGCATTGCTGTTCGTCTGCAAAGTGGCGGCAACGACCATCAGCCTCGGCTCCGGATCATCTGGAGGCGTGTTCTCGCCGTCGCTTTATATGGGAGCGACGTTGGGCGGAGCGTTCGGCAGCTTCCTCGTTAGTGTCCTGCATATACCCGTCAGTATTCCCGCATTCGCGATGGTCGGCATGGGCGCGATGGTTGGCGGAGCCGCGGGTGCGGCGCTAACCGCAGTGACCATGATCTTCGAGATGACCCGAGATTACGAAATCGTGCTCCCGATGATCCTTGCGGTCGGCGCAAGTCTGGCCGTGCGTCGGCTGCTAGCGCGTGACAACATTTACACAGCCAAGCTGGTCCGTCGCGGCCATCCCGTGCCGCGGGGGCTACACGCCAATATGTTTTTGGTCCAGCGCGCTAAAGATGTAATGGAAACTGATGTTCCGGTCCTCATAGCCGAAACGCAACTCGACGAATTTCTGCTCCGATCGGAGAACAAGGGCGCTATTCGTCATGTCGTTGTGACACGCGAGGGCCGCATCTTCGGCGTGTTACGGATTAACACCCGTATGCGCCATCGACTCGCCACACCAGGAACGAGCGTCAGCTTCGGCGAAGTCGCACAAAAGAATTTCACCATCGTGCGTGAAAATGACGCGGTGTTCGACGTCATCACCCGCATGTCCCGCCGCGACGCCACAATGGCGCTGGTTGTCTCGTCCGATGCCGGACGTTCCCCGCGACCTGAGCACGTTCGCGGCGTCATATCCAAGGAGCATGTTGCCGATTCCGTGGCAAAGACCGTGCAGATTTATCCGAGCTAGGGGTTTGTCGGCCGCGGCGCTGTTTGGAAAGGAAGCGGCCTGAAGCGCGATCTGTCACATTCGCGACGGAGCAATTGCGTAGTAATGCAGGGGCGGGCGATATCCACGACGGTTGGAACCGTGACGCATCCGGCCGCTTGCGTAGCACCCCAACCATGGCTCAGGCCGAGACCCGCGTCGCGTTGCTGATAGATTTGCGTTCTACTGCCAAAGCGGATGTGCTGGCCTATACCGTAATTGCAACTGTCGGTGTGTTGCTGTGGTGGCTCTGCCGCGCGCATGCATCGATCCTGCCGCTCTGGGCGCCGTGGGACTTTTCCTGGGCCGAGTTCCTGTCAGGATGGCTTGCGATCTGGTGGTTCGGGCGCGGAATAAGCCTGATGTCCGGGGAAGAGCGCCCGGGCATCGCGCGACAAATTTCGTTTTTCGCTGGCGTTTTGCTGATCTACGCGGTGTTGGAAACCCATTTTGGATATCTCGCCGAGCATCAGTTTTTCTTCAACCGCATCCAGCATGTCGTCATGCATCATCTGGGGCCGCTGTTGATCGCGCTCGCATGGCCTGGCGCGGCAATCACGCGTGCAATGCCTGCACCATTGACCCGCGTCATCCAGCATCCGATTCCAGTCGGCGTCGTGCATGCGCTGCAACAGCCGGTATTCGCGGCGATCCTGTTCGTCGGTTCATTCTTCTTTTGGCTGATCCCCTCCATACATTTCCGTGCCATGATCGATTCCAATCTGTTTGCGTTTATGAACTGGACCATGGTGGCCGACGGCATTCTGTTCTGGTGTTTGGTCCTCGATCCGCGCCCCTCGCCGCCCGCGCGCGTATCGTTTGGCGGGCGCGCTGCATTGGCGATGGTGGTGATGTTTCCGCAGATCCTCGGCGGTGCCATGATAGCCTTCAACCCACACGATCTTTATTCATTCTACGATCTGTGTGGACGAATCTATCCCGACATGGGCGCGCTCTACGATCAGACGGTTGGAGGTTTAATCGTCTGGATTCCACCCGCGATGATGAGCGTGTTAGCATTGCTGTTAGTGCTCAATGCAATGCGGCGAAGCGAAGAAAGGACTTTGAACGATGAACCTGAAGACCCTAACGACTTCCGCCCGATCATTCGTTCGAGCCAATGGACCGGCTAGCATAAGACACTGCTCACGAAAAAGACGTTACAGCGTTGCGGCAGTGATGCTCACACTTATGGCGTCTACGGGATTCGCCGCAGGGAGCGGGGTGACCGTCGAAAGACCATGGATGCGTTTCATTATCAAAGCGCGCCCGGCGGCTGGCTATTTCACTTTGCGTAACGATACTGATGCGGCCGTGGAATTGAACGGCGCGTCATCCGCCGCTTGCGGTATGCTGATGTTGCATCAAAGCCAGGAGGTCAACGGTGTCGATAAAATGCTGTCGGTCAAAGCCGTTACTGTGCCGTCGCACGGCGTGGTGACTTTTGCGCCGGGGAGCTATCACCTGATGTGCATGAAGCCGCAAAGTGCAATGAAAGTAGGCGCTAACGTACCGGTCACGCTTAAATTCGCCGGCGGCAAGACGATCGTGGCGCAGTTCTCCGTGAAGGGACCAGCCGGAAAGTAACAGTGATC
>JBARCH010000450.1:0-4433 GCA_049793875.1 Pseudolabrys sp.
GTGATGGCGTTCCTGCCGAAAGTCGGCGCGATCATTGCCATCGTGCCGCCGTTCGTTCTCGGCGGGACTCTCATCTTCATGTTCGGCATGATTGCCGCTGTCGGCGTCGGCATTCTCGCCGACAGCCTGCGAACGCACCGCGATATATTGCTGGTTGCCGCGTCCTTCGGGTTGAGTACGGCGATCAACTTCGCGCCACCTTCGCTGCTCGCCTCGGTGCCGGCCTCGCTGCATATCCTGGCGGGCGACGGCATCGTGATTGGTACGGTGACCTCCATCCTCCTTAATCTGTTGCTGCCCAAAGAAACGTGAGTCACGCTGATGACCCTGGTCAAGGAGTTCCATCAATGAGTACGTCGTCGTTCGAGGCCGACTTTGAGGTTGCAACACGCATCGCTCACGTCAAGCCGGTGAAGGGGCTGGGTGAGAAGGTCGATCCGCGCCACACCGCGCTGGTGATCATCGACATGCAGAACGACTTCATCGACGACGAGGGACTGATTGCGCGTGAAGGCCGCGATGTCTCGCAGGCGCAGGAGATGGCGAAACATCTGCCGGAACTGATCAAGGCCGCGCGGGCAGCCGGCGTGTTCGTCGTCTTCGTCCGCAACGTCTACACCAGCGAGCAGAATTTCTATCTGTCCGACGTCTGGCTGGAGCAGGCCGCGCGCAAGCGCAATGGGGGCTACACGCGCATACCGGTCTGCGCCGCGGGTTCCTGGGGAGGCGATTTTTACGGCGAGGTGAAGCCGGAACCGCACGACCCGATCGTCACCAAGCATCGTTACAGCGCGTTCTACAATACCGATCTTGACACCATTTTGCGTGCGAACGGAATCCGCACGGTGGTATTTACCGGCGTCGTCACCAACGTCTGCGTCGAGACCAGCGCACGTGAAGCATTCGTGCGCGACTATTACGTGGTGGTGGCAAACGACGGCACCGCGGCTTATTCGCAGGCCGACCATGACATGACGTTAAAAAACATCGACCGTTTCTTTGGTGAAACAGCATCGAGCGACGAGATCAGCGCGTTCTGGCCCGCCCGTAACGCGAAGGGCCGGCGGGAATGACAACTGGGAAGTCGGAGATCCGCGACGGAATGCGGATCGACTGGGATACCCCGATTGAAATGGACGACGGCGTGGTGGTGCGCGCCGACGTGTTCCGGCCGGTCGCGGATGGCAAATATCCCGTCATCATGAATTACGGCCCATACGCAAAGGGCCATGCGTTCCAGGACAGCCGAAAATTCGCCTGGGAACGAATGATCGCGCAGAAGCCCGAGGTCGCTGCGGGATCGAGCAACAAATATCAGAACTGGGAAGTTGTCGATCCGGAGAAGTGGGTGCCGGACGGCTATGCGGTGGTCCGCGTCGACTCGCGTGGCACCGGACGTTCGCCCGGCTATGTCGATCCGTGGTCGCCGCGCGAAACCAGGGACATTTACGAGTGTATCGAATGGGCTGCGGCGCAGGACTGGTGCAGCGGCAAGGTCGGCCTGAACGGCATTTCCTATTTCGCGATGAATGCCTGGCAGGTGGCCGAGCTTGCGCCGCCCCATTTGACCGCGTTGTGCGCGTGGGAAGGTGCCGCCGATCACTACCGCGAGACCTGTTATCATGGCGGCATCTATTCCGAATTCATCTCCAACTGGTATCCGCGCGCTATCGTACCGGTTCAACATGGTGTTGGTGAGCGCGGCGCGCGCAGCCGTGTGACAGGCGAGACGATCGCGGGGCCGGAGACGCTTACGCCCGAAGAACTGGAAAAGAACCGCCGCAACATCATCACCGATGCGCTCAAGCATCCACTCGATGACGATTATCACAAGGCCCGCACGCCGAATCTCGAGAAGATCACGGTGCCGTTTCTTTCCGCCGCAAATTGGGGCGGGCAGGGCATCCATCCGCGCGGTAATTTTGAAGCCTTCATGCGCGCGCCGGCGAAGCAAAAATGGCTGGAGGCACACGGCGACACCCATTGGCGCGAGTTCTACACCGACTACGGTGTGACGCTGCAGAAGCGTTTCTTTGGGCACTTCCTGAAAGGCCAGGACACGGGATGGAGCAGACAGCCGGCCGTGCAATTGATGGTCCGGCATCCGGGCGAAAAATTCGTCGAACGCCATGAGAACGAGTGGCCGCTCGCCCGCACGCAATGGACGAAGTTCTATCTCGATCCGAACGGCAAAAGGTTGACTCGCACGCCGGCCGAGCGTGACGCGACGCTCGATTACGACGCATTAGGCGAGGGTGTGACCTTCAATATGGGTCCTCTCGATACGCCGATGGAAATTACCGGGCCGGCCGCCGCGAAATTTTTCGTATCGTCTTCCACGACGGACGCCGACTTGTTCGTGATCCTGCGGGTATTTGCGCCCGACGGCACCGAAGTGACGTTTCAGGGCGCGCAGGATCCACACACCCCGATCGCGCAAGGGTGGCTGCGCGCGTCGCATCGCAAGCTCGACGCCAAACGCAATCTTCCGTATCGGCCCTATCACGCACATGATGAAGTGCAATTACTGACGGCGGGATCGCCGGTCGAACTCGATATCGAAATCTGGCCGACTTGCATCGCGGTACCCGCTGGCTACAGCGTTGCGTTGACGATCCGGGGCCGGGACTACGAATATGGCGGCACCCCGGTGGTGGCGCCGCACGTTCCTTATCCGTTGCGCGGCGTCGGACCGTTTATCCACGCCGATGCCAAAGATCGGCCGGCTGCAACGTATGGCGGAAAAAATACGCTGCATTTCGGCAAGGATCGGCCCGCGTGGATTCTGTTGCCGGTCATCCCGCCAAAATGAGACGTAAATCCAGCGTGCAAGGGTAACCGGGCCGGATTCGCGACGACGGCATGCACCGCTGTTGCGCCCAAATTTTTCAGCATTATTCCCGTCAATGAAATCGTGACCCCACGAGGGGTGACGTCAAAATGTTTGCGCTACCTTTGCCCAGTCCTTATCGACAAGGCGCCACGCACTCTTTCGAAGATACCCAGCAGCACGGCACTTTTAATCGAGCGTCCTCGAAACAGGCTCTGGTCCTAATCCTTCGGAGTTCCCTCAGGCTTACCCGAAGTATCCGTTCTTATGGTCTCACTGGACCCTTTGGGGGCCGACTGCATCCCGGCGGGCGTCTCACCTTGTGGACTAGCGGCTGGTGCACCACCTGACTTCGTATTGAGGGGACCAGTGTTCCCTTGCGGTTGGGTTTGGCTGCCACTGCTGTCCTTGTTGTTTTTCAACTCCGCCTGCACTCCTGACATGAGCGCAGAGACAACCAGAAAAGAGATGGCAATCGCCTTGATCAAATTAGAGTTCATCGTCGCCTCCTGTTTTCGTGCCCCGGTGCTCCTGTTCCTGGGACGGCGAGACAAGCACTGAATAGTGATTTGGTTCAGAGGCGACTTTTGGAAGCATAATAGGCCCATCCAGACGGCCAGCGGCATCTTCGCTGTTCCTGTGGCACTCCATGCTAGGAACTGACAGCGGCAAACGTGCGTTTCATGGCAAGTCCAAGAATGATGACCGCCGTCCCCGGGTTTCGCTGCATTTACGTCGCGATCGTTTCGCTACCTCTCCTTTTTAGTGCCGCCTCTGCGCAACTGCGTGGACATGGCGGCCCGGTGCGCGCGCTGGCGATCTCGTCCGACGGCGAGTACGCCGTGTCGGGAAGCTTCGACACCTCGGCGATCCTCTGGTCGTTGCAGCGAAACATCGCCGAACAGGTGATGCGCTTCCACGACGGTGCGGTGAATGCAGTCGCATGTTTGAAAGATGGGCGGATCGTCACTGCCGGCGCCGATGCGCGCATAGCGATCTGGACGCGAGGTCGACCGGAGCCTGACACTGTGCTCGGCGGCCACACCGATCCGATCGTTGGGCTGGCGCAGTCGGCGGATGGAGCAATGCTCGCGTCGGCATCCTGGGATCACACGGTTAGGCTATGGCCGCTGAAGGGCGGTGCGCCGAGGGTGCTGGAAGGCAACAGTCAGAACGTCAATGGCGTCGCTTTCTCGCCGGACGGCGCAGCGGTGCTCAGCGCCGGCTATGACGCGACACTGCGCATCTGGCGACTAAGCGATGACAGCGTGAGTGTCCACAATCTGCCGACGCCGCTTAACAGCGTAGCGGTGGCGCCCGATGGCGAGGTCGTAACCGCGGGCGCGGACGGAAAGGTCTATTTCCTGTCACCGCAGGGAGAGATGCGCGGCGAACTGCTCGCGTCGGCGACGCCGATTATCGAGGTTGCGATTTCGCCTGACGGCGCGCTCGTTGCCGCTGTCGGTATTCGCGGTTCAGTCGCGGTGATCGAGCGCAAAACACGAGAGCTCGCGCGAACGTTGATCGGCCCCGGCCTGCCGGTATGGTCGGCGGTCTTCCTTCCCGACAGTCGTACATTATTGACCGGCGGCGCAGATCGTGT
>JBARCH010000451.1:0-4517 GCA_049793875.1 Pseudolabrys sp.
GGCGAGCTTTTCGTAGCGGTCGAGGTCTATTCTTGCATTGGCAAGCTGCGCCTCGTCCTGCGCCTTCTTGGCGACCGCCTGATCGAGCGACGCCTGGAATGTGGTCGGATCGATGCGCGCCACCACGTCGCCTTTCTTGACGTCCTGGCCTTCGTTGAAATTGACGCTCAGGAGTTTGCCGTCGACCTGGGGCCGCACGGTCACGGTGTTGAGCGCCTTGGCGGTGCCGACGGCGTCGAGATAGACCGGCACGTCGGCCTTGACGGCGGTGGCCACCAGAACCGGCACCGGACCGTCGGCGGCGAAGCGGTTTCGCCGCTGTTGTTTCGCCGCGCCGCCGGCGAACGCGTAGTACAGCGCGCCGGCGATTGCGATGAGGATCAGGCCGAATACGATGTAGCGCCGCGTTTTGCTTCGCGTTGTCGCGTCTTTCACGACTACGGGCAGCTCACCGTGCATTGTTGGCTTCCACGGGATGCGGCAGCCAGCCGCCGCCGAGCGCCTGATAGAGGCTGACGACCGCGAGCAGCCGTGTAAGGCGCGCCTGCGCCAGCGCGTCCTGCGCCTGGAACAGCGTTTGCTGTGTCTGCAGCACGGTGACGAGATCGACCGTGCCCTCCTGCAAGCGTTGCTCCGAGATGTCGAAGGCGCGCTGCGAACTGGTCACGACTTCGGTCTGCAATTTGACGGTCAGCGTCGTCTGCCGGACGGCGATCAATGCCTTGTCCACGTCGGTGAAGCCGGAGATCACCGCCTTGCGATAATCCTGCAGCAATTCGTCCTGCCGGCCCTTTTGCTGATCGAGATTTCCTTGCAGGCGGAAGCCGTCGAAGATCGGCTGCGTCAGGCCGGCGGTCAGGTTGAAGAAGGCCGACTCCGGCCGCAGCAGCGTCTTGAGCACCGCGCTCTGGTAGCCGCCTTCGGCCGTCAGCGTGATGCTCGGGAACATCTGCGCGCGCGCGTTTTCGACGTTGGCGTCGGCGGCGGCGAGTTGCGCCTCCGCCTCGCGGATATCCGGCCGTTGCGCGATCAATTCCGACGGCAAGCCGGGCGTGACGCGCGGAATTGCGACGCTGGTCAAACTGCCGCCGCGAATATTCACGCGCTCATAAGGCTGCGCGATGAGCAGCGCGAGCGCAGCCTTGTTCTGCTGCAGCGTCTGCTCGAGCGGCGGGATGGTCGCACGTTCGGTGTTGACGAGGCTCTCCTGCTGCGCGACCTCGAGCGCCGAGGTGGTGCCGGCCGAAAGACGCTGGTTGATCAAATTCAGGATGCGGGTCGAACTCTTCACGTTCTCGCGTGCGACGCGCAGGCGATCTTGCGACGCGAGCACCTGGAAGTAGGCGTTGGCAACGCTGACGATGGTGGTGAGGCCGACCACCTCGCGGTCGTAGCGCGTGGCGACGGCGGTTTGCTCCGCCACGCGCAACGCCGAACGATTCTTGCCCCAGAAGTCGATCTCGTAGCTCGCGGTGAGCGAGGCCGAGAGCAGATTGCGCTCCGACGGTCCCCCAACCGTTGCGATCCCGGCGCCGCCGCCACCAACGCCCGTTGTCTGCGAGGGGCGCGAACGGTTGGCGCTGGAGTCGAGTTCGACATTCGGCAGCAGTGGCGCGCCGGCGATGCGCGCTTGCGCGTCGGCCTGCACGATGCGCGCGACGGCGGCTGCGATATCGAGATTGGCGTCGCGCGCCTGCTCGATCAGTTGCGTGAGTTCGCGCGAGTGGAACTTCTGCCACCAGTCGAGCGGCGGCAACGCGGCTTCGGCTACTTGCGGCTTGCGCGGGCCTTCACGGTAGGACACCGGAATGTCGAGCTTGGGGTCCGACTTGTCGGTAAGCAGACACCCGCCTAACGGGAGAGCGAGGACGGCGCCACAAATGACCACGAGGAACCGGCCGACGCGCCGATTAGTTCCAATAGCCGCAAACTGAGAACCCGAACCCATACAAACAACTCTCAAACGCATGCCACCGGGCAGCCAGGCGCCCGTTTCCTCTATCCTAGCTTATTTCTTGCGACCGGGCGGCCAATCGGCGAGCGCCTTGCGTCCGGCTGGGGACATCTTTGCCGCCGCCAGCGCCACAACCCCCTGAATAGCTTGATCGAAGTTCTGCCGGGCCGCGCGCGTCTGCGCCATGGCCGCGCGCATTGCGGCCTCATCGAACGGCTCCTGCCGCAAGGTTGCCCTGATGGCGTCCTGCGCGGCGCGATAGTTGGTTTGCACAGCCTCGACGGCGTCGTGATGGGACGCGATTTCGGCGCGCATTTTGCCGCCGTCGGCCGCCGGCAGCGTCGCCGCCAGCCGGTCGATGCGCACGAATACGTTGCGGTCATAGGTCGGGGCGGCGGGTGCGCGGATCAGCAACGCGATCGCGACGCCGATGAAGAACAGATTGACCGCGAGCGATGCGAGCAACAGCCAACGCGGTGACGCGGAGTGGGCCGACGGTGCGGCGTGCGCGACGCTCATAGGACGATACCCGTCAGTACGGAATTCATGGACGCGCTCCGGTCAGCGCCTCGGGTTCGAATACCGCACTGGCAAAATTTGTCGGCTGTGCAGCCCGCGCGCTGAGGCCGTCAATACGCCGATCGACTCCCGAAAATCCAATGGCGAGGCCAAGCGCGGCACAGCCGACGAGCGCCGCGACGCGTGGCCAGGCCGGTGCGAATTGCCAATCGAGCAGCAGTTCGGGCAGGCGGCCTAACAGCCCCGCTTTCTGCCGTGGCAGCGGGTGCGCCAGTGCAGCGAGCACGCGTGCCGCGGCGGCGCTGTCGGCGTCTTTGCCGGCATCGAGATGATGCGCCACAAGCTTGTCGATCTGACGATCCGTATTCATCTCACTCATCCTCACTCAATCAAATGACCGAGCGCTTGCCGTAAGCTCTGTCGTGCCCGCACCAGCAATGTCTCGACGGCTGAGACGGACGTATCGAGAATTTCCGCGACCTGCGCATTGCTCATGCCTTCGTTGTAGGTAAGGGCGACGGCGGTGCGCTGGCGCGCCGGCAATTTGGCGACCGCGGCGGCAACCTGACGATCGAGTTGGCTGGATTCGATGCCGTGTTCCGCGCCGGGCGAAGGATCGGCGATCTCGCCGGCCGCTTCAAGCGCAACCCAAGGCGCGCGGCGCTTGCGGTCGAGACACAGATTGACGACCACGCGCGTGATCCATGTGCGAACGGCTGCGAGCGGACGCCAGCGCGGCGCATTGGTCCAGACGCGCAGCATGGCTTCCTGGGTGACATCCTCGGCGTCGGCAGAATTTCCGAGAATGCGGCGGGCGAGCGCAAGCATCGCCGGAACATGCCGGCGTGAGAGTTCACGGAATGCTGCCTCGTCGCCCCGCGCGACGCGGGCCATGAGCGCTTCGTCGCTGTCGTCCATACCCTGACGGTAGCCATCGGAAATAGCCTTCGCATTGTAGTTATTGGCCTATTCGATAAACGCGCGAAGGCTTTTAAACCTGCGGTCCAGGAACACTGGGGAAACCGGGGATAAACGCGGAGAATTTCCCCTAATCCATTGAGTTATCGAGCTTTAGCCGACCCGGCGGCCCATCGGCGGGCGATAACGGCCGATCTCTGCCAGGATGTTCAGTGCGGCTATAGAGCCGCCAAACGGAAGGATCCGACGATCATGGATAAGGAACGTTACGACCGTGGAATAGCAATGCGGCGCAAGGTCTTGGGCGACGCGCATGTCGATCGCAACATGAACGATGTCGACGATTTCAACCGCGACTTTCAGCAATTGCTTACTGAATTCGCCTGGGGCGCGGTGTGGAGCGACGAGACGCTGAAGCCGCGCGATCGCAGTATTCTCAATCTCGGCATGATCGCTTGTCTCGGCAAAATGCATGAATTCGAGGCGCATTTCCGCGGCGCCATGCGCAACGGGCTGACACAAAACGAATTGCGCGCAATCCTGACGCACATCGCGATCTACTGTGGCTTTCCGGTCGCGGTCGACTGCTTTCGCACGGCCCGGAAAGTTATCGACGAAACGAAGAAGTCCTGAATGGGGAACATACGCGGGGCTCGGCCGGCGCACCCACGCTCGATCCAAGGCGGTGCGGCTCCAACGGCACACTGGCGGCGCATTTACCAACCTGACACTCACCGGCCTCATTATGGTCTTGAATGTGCCGCCATCCCGGAGCAATTAAGTCCCCGGCAAGACATATGATTCTGACTTATCGGGTGGGTAGATGATCGTTCGGTCCGCTGCCGTCATTGCGGCGTTTCTGGTTTCGGCTGCCGTCCCAGGCGGCGAGGCGACTGCCCAGTACTACTCATCCCAGCCGCCGGCGGCCTATCGCGGCTCTCCGCAATCTTCGGTCTACGATCGCGGCCCGCCAGCCGGCGGGTATTTTGGCGAAAATGACGGCAGCAGCGACGCTCTCCCGCCGCCGGGATTGAGCAGGCAACCGCGCGGTGCGATGCCTTACCCGCATGAAGCCGACGCAGCCGTACCGCCAGCCCCAGCTTTCGCTTCGCCCGATGGTCGGCCG
>JBARCH010000452.1:0-9296 GCA_049793875.1 Pseudolabrys sp.
CTCGACGACATCGCGCTGAAAAACGCGCGGCCGCAGATCGGCCACGACACGAAACGCGCGCGCGGCGAACGCACGCTCGAGCACAAGGCGGCGTTCGAGGCTTACGTGCGCTCGGGCGAAAGCAGCGGACTTCGCGCGCTGGAGATGAAAGCGCTGTCCGCCGGCTCCAATCCGGACGGCGGCTACCTGGTGCCGGCGGAAGTCGAGACGCAGATCGGCGAGCGGCTCACGGCAATCTCGCCGATCCGCTCGATCGCGGGCAACCGCACCATCAGCGGCAACATCTACAAGAAGCCGTTCATGACCGCGGGTCCTGCGGTCGGCTGGGTGGGGGAGACCGACGCGCGCACGCAGACGGCGTCGCCCACGCTCGACGAACTGTCGTTCCCGGCGATGGAACTTTACGCCATGCCGGCGGCGACCGCGACGCTGCTCGAGGACTCTGCCGTCAACATCGACCAGTGGATCGCGCAGGAAGTGGAGCAGGTGTTTGCCGCGCAGGAAGGCACAGCCTTCGTCACTGGCGACGGCAACAACAAGCCGAAGGGCTTTCTCTCCTACACCACGGTGGCGAACGACTCCTGGAGCTGGGGCAATATCGGATACATCGCGACCGGTGCGGCGGGCGCGTTCCCGTCGTCCGATCCGTCCGACGTGCTCGTCGATCTCGTCTATGCGGTGAACGCAGGCTCCCGGCAGAACGGCGCCTTCGTGATGAACCGCAAGACGCAGAGCTCCATCCGCAAGTTCAAGGACGGCTCCGGCAATTATCTCTGGCAGCCGCCGGCGATTGCGGGCGGTCGCGCGTCGCTGATGACGTTTCCGGTGATCGAAGCCGAGGACATGCCGGATGTCGCGGCCAATTCGCTTTCGGTTGCGTTCGGCGATTTCAACCGCGGTTACCTGGTCGTCGACCGCGCCGGCGTCACGGTGCTGCGCGATCCCTACACGGCGAAGCCCTATGTGCTGTTCTACACCACCAAACGCGTCGGCGGCGGCGTGCAGGACTTCGACGCGATCAAGCTGCTGAAGTTCGCGGCATCGTAGCGACAGACATCGTCATACTATTCGGATCGCCCGGCCCTGATGGGCGATCCGACATCTCATTGACGGGACGAGTTTCCCGATCTTCCGGCTGGAATCGAAACGAATTTGGCCGAAACCGGGCGCAGAGGCTATTCGACCGGTGTGCCGAACTTCCGCGCTTCGTCCGTGATCCATCCACGATAAATCAACAACGGCGTGACACCGGTGAGACCACCGCAGCCTTCTTCATCGTTTGGCGCGGTGGACCAACTCACGACGCCAATGACGTTCGGAGCGCCGGGCTCAAATACCGGCGCGCCGGAGTCGCCGACGCAGGCGCCCAGGCCGGGACTTGTATCGCGCGTTGCGGCATCCATCAGGCGGATCTGCAATGAGCCAGGCTGGCCGGTGACAGCCAGCGTCGCCGCGCGCGGCACGCCGAGCCCGCGCGACGTGCCTTCGACGCTGACGCCAAAGCCGGCGATGACAAGTTTTTCGCCGACGCTGACGCGACGTGGGGCCGCGAGCTTTGCCGGCACGACGCTTTCGGGCAGCGGCGCGGCAAGCTTGAGGAGCGCCAGGTCGGCGGTGGCGCGAGCCCGCGCGTAGTTCTCGGCATTGAATTGCGGATGGATGGCGTAGCGCTGCACACCGATCGTCTGCCCGTTCTGGAAAACCTTGATTTTGTCGTCGCGCCTGCGCGTTACGCAGTGCGCGGCCGTGAGAACGAGATCGCGTGCGATCGCCGTGCCGGTGCACAGGTCGCCGCGCCGGTCGACCACCATCACAATCGCCTGCGCGCTCCAGCCATTCGCCGGCGGCGCGTTGCCGGTGACCGCGAGCGCCGGCGCGGACAATGAAAGACAGGCGAGGGCGGCGAGGGTGCGGCGCATGACGCGCCGATGAGCCCCGGCGCGGCACGATTGTCAATGTGGGCCAGCATCGCGCGTCAAAAATTTAACCGTCATCACCGGGCCGGCGCATAAGCGCCGTGACCCGGTGATCTCGCTTAGGGAGGTAATGCTTTCCTAAGCGGGATGGCCGGGTCAAGCCCGGCCATGACAAGTAAATGGATTCACTATGCCCTCCATCCTTCTCACCGCGCCCGTGGTCGAACCTTTGTCGCTGGATGAGGCCAAGGCCTTCCTGCGCGTCGAAAATGACGACGATGACGATGTCATCACCGCACTTGTCGCCGGTTCGCGCATCCACGTGGAAGCGCAGACGCGCCGCGCGCTGATTACGCAGAGCTGGCGGATTTCCACCGACGCCTGGCCGCTCGCAGGCCGTTTGCAGGTGCGGCCGGCGCCGCTGCAAGCGCTCGCCGCCGTCCGGGTCTATGACGCCGGCGGCATCGCGCGTGCGATCGACACCGGCGTTTTTGTGGTCGATCTCGTGGCGTCGGCTTTGGCTTTTGCTCCCTGGGCGCTGCCAGCACCGGGCCGGACCGTTGCCGGCATCGAGATCGACGTGACTGTCGGCTACGGCGCCGCCGCAGCCGAAGTGCCGGAGCCGCTGCGTCATGCAATCCGGTTGCTGACCGCGCACTGGTACGAGAACCGCGGGCTTGTTGCCGCGGGCACGGTCAGCACGTTGCCGGTCAACGTCGCCGCATTAATTGCGCCTTACCGGGTGCTGTCGCTGTGAGCGCGCCGGTCATCAATCCGGGCGACCTCGACCGGCGGCTGGTGCTCGACGCGCCTGTCGATACCGAGGACGGCGCCGGCGGTGTCGTCACGATGTTCCAGCCGGTGACGACGCTGTGGGCGCAAGTCACACCGCTGGCCGCGCGCGCGGACATCGCGGCCGACGCGCTTGGTGCCGCGCTGCGTTATCGCATTGTCATCCGCTACCGCGCCGACGTTACGACGCGTCACCGTTTTCAGGACGGCGACCGCACCTACCGCATCATCGCGGTGCAAGAGAGCACCGACCGCCGTTTCCTCGCGATCACCGCCGAGGAACGGGAGGACTAGAAAGACATCATCATGCCGACTGCCGCTTCTGCCGCGCTGCGCGCGGCGGTTCACGACGCGCTGATCGCGGATGCCTCGCTCACGTCATTGCTGGGCGGACCCAAGATATATGACGAGCCGCCGCGAGCTGCCGCTTTTCCTTACGTGACGCTGGGCGAGACGCGCATCAGCGATTATTCCGCGGGCGATGAAGCGGGCGAGGAGCACCAGCTCGTGCTGCACGCCTGGTCGCGCCAGGGCGGCCACAAGGAAGCGCATGTCATCACCGGCGCGCTGCTCAGCGCGCTTGACGATGCGCCGCTCACACTCACGGACCATACGCTGGTCAATTTCCGTTTCGCGGTTGCCGACGTGCGGCGCGAAGCCGACGGGCGCACCTATCACGCGCTGGTGCGCTTCCGCGCGGTGACCGAACCCGCCTGAACAAGAGGATTGCTTCATGTCAGCTCAAAATGGCAATGACCTGCTCGTCAAGAACGCCGACGGCTCCGATTTTACCACCGTCGCCGGCTTGCGCACGCGCAGGCTGTCGTTCAATGCCGATACCGTCGACATTACCAATGCGGAATCGTCGAACCGCTGGCGCGAATTGCTCGATGGCGCCGGGGTCAAACGCGCCTCCGTTTCCGGGCGCGGCCTGTTCAGGGACGAGTCGTCCGACGCGCTGATGCGGCAGACGTTCTTCGACGGCACGGTGACGAATTACCAGATCGTCATTCCGGCCTTCGGCACGATGCAGGGCGCCTTCCAGCTCACGAGCCTGGAATTTGCCGGCGAGCACAACGGCGAAGTGACTTACGATATGTCGCTCGAATCCGCCGGCGAACTGACCTTCGCGGCGGCCTGATATGCCAAACAGACATCGCGGCGAGATCGAAGCCGAGATCGGCGGCATGAGGCGCACGCTTGTCTTGACCTTGGGCGCTCTGGCCGAGCTTGAAGCGGCGTTCGGGGCCGAGGATCTGGTGGCGCTGACCGAGCGCTTCGGCGCGGGCCGCCTGAAGGCGCGCGATCTCATCCGGATCATCGGCGCTGGACTGCGGGGAGCTGGCGAGATCGCGAGCGACGATGATGTCGCGCAGATGGAGGTGACCGGCGGCGCGCAGGGCTATGTGCGCATCGCCGCCGAATTGATCGCGGCGACGTTTGGCCCTTAGCTGTCATCGCCCGCGAAAGCGGGCGATCCAGTAGACACCGGGAGCGCAGTGATTACTGGATCATCCGCATTCGCGGATGATGACCGGAGATAAATAATATGGACGCGCCGATGAATCCCTTTCCCTGGAAGCAGGCGATCGGCTTTGGACTTGGCGTGTTGCGGCTCGCGCCCGACCAATTCTGGCGCATGACGCCGCGCGAATTGGCCTGCGCGATTGAAGCTGCGAGCGGGCGTGGCGCGCCGCTCGACCGCGCCGCGCTTGCCGACATGATGACGAGGTATCCCGATGGCCGACAGCATTCTCGACGCGAGCGTCAGTGACGCGGCAACGGCCGGGGCCGGTCTCGGCAATGTCCTGAGCGGGCTGAGTGCGCAAACAGCGAGTCTTGCCGTCAGCGCCAACGGCTTCGCCAGCGCCATGACGCGTGCCTTCACACAGGCAACGACCGGCGGCAAGCAGTTCGACACCGTGCTGCAGTCACTGGCGCTGCGCATCTCGGGCCTGGCGGTGACGCAGGCGTTCAAGCCGATCGCGAGCGGGCTCACGACCGGCATTTCCGGCGGGCTCAATCAGTTGTTCGGTGGGCTGTCCGGTTCCGGCGGCAGCGTTTCATTGTCTGCCAGCATGGGTGCGATCAAGCCTTTCGCGTCCGGTGGCGTGATTGGCACGCCGACATATTTCCCGATGGCGTCGGGCGGTGTCGGCCTCGCCGGCGAGGCGGGGCCGGAAGCGATCATGCCGCTCACGCGCGGGCCGGATGGGCAACTCGGCGTCGCCATGAACGGCGGCGGAGCGCCAAACGTCATCGTGCATATCGCGACGCCCGATGCGTCGAGCTTCCGCCGCTCGGAAGCCTACGTCACCGGCCAGATCGCGCGCGCAGTGGCACGCGGGCAACGCAGTCTTTGATCCATGACAGCTTTCCACGAAATCCTGTTTCCGCTCGACATCGCGCTTAAAAGTGTGGGCGGACCGCAGCGCCGCACTGACATTGTCGCGCTCGGGTCCGGCGCCGAGGAGCGCAATGCGCGCTGGGCGCATTCGCGCCGCCGCTACGATGCCGGTTACGGCATCAAGACATTCGAGGCGTTGTCGGACGTGGTCGCGTTCTTCGAGGAACGCCGTGGCCGGCTGGACGGTTTTCGCTGGCGCGACCGGCTCGATCATTCGTCCGCCGCGCCCGGGATCGGCATTGCGCCGACCGATCAGGTTATCGGCGCAGGCGACGGCGTGACCGCGACGTTCCAACTCGCCAAGACCTATGGTTCGCTTTACTCGCCCTATCAGCGGCCGATCGTGAAGCCGGTCGATGGCAGCGCGCGCATTGCCGTTGCGGGCGTCGAGATGAGCGAGGGGACGGCGTTCACGCTCGACGCGACGACGGGAACAGTGACGTTTCTCGCCGGGCATATTCCCGCTGGCGGCGCGGCAGTGACGGCGGGCTTCCTGTTCGATGTGCCGGTGCGCTTCGATACCGATTATCTGGAAGTCGATCTGTCTGCCTTCGCCGCCGGTGCCATCCCGAAAATTCCGCTGATCGAGATCAAGCCATGAGAAATATTCCCGCAGCGCTGCAAGCCAGGCTCGACAGCGGCGTCACGACGCTGTGCCGCTGCTGGCTGATCACGCGCAATGACGGCATTGTGCAGGGCTTTACCGACCACGATGAAGACGTCGCACTCGACGCCGTCACCTGCCGCGCGGGAACCGGACTTGTGGGTTCGGAGGCGACGCAGAAGCTTGGCATGGCGGTGGATGGCTCGGAAATTTCCGGCGCGCTCACCGACGACTCGCTCAGCGAAAACGATCTTGCCGCCGGCCGTTACGACGCGGCCACGGTCGAAATCTGGTTGGTCGACTGGAGTGAGCCATCGCTGCGCGTGCTGCTTGCGAAAGGCACGCTCGGCGAGGTCAGGCGCGAGGGGAGCGCTTTCACCGCCGAAGTGCGCGGACTGTCCGATCGGTTATCGGAAGAATCCGGGCGGCTGTTCACCGCGACCTGCAACGCCGATCTTGGAGACGCGCGCTGCACGATCAATCTCACCGATCCGGCGTTTTTCGGTAGTGGCGCGGTGACGGTGTCGAGCGCGACGTCGACCTTCGACGCATCCGGCCTTGATGCGTTCGACGACGGCTGGTTTACGCAAGGCAAACTCACCTTCACCGGCGGCGCCAATGCCGGCTTCGCGATGGAAGTGAAAATCCATCGCAGGAATGACAGTGGTGTCACCATCGCACTGTGGCAAGCCATGCCGGAGCTGATCGCGGCGGGCGATACATTCACGATCACGGCGGGCTGCGACAAGCGCTTTTCGACCTGTCACGACCGCTTCAATAACGTCGTCAACTTCCGCGGCTTTCCGTTCATTCCCGGCAACGACTTCGTCATTCGCTATCCGGTGCAGGGCGAACCGGGGAATGACGGGTCGAGCCTGCAGTCCTGAACATGACACTGACGAGACAGGATATCGTTGCCGAAGCGCGCGCATGGATCGGCACGCCATACCGGCATCAGGGATCGCTCAAAGGCATCGGCTGCGATTGTCTCGGCCTGGTGCGCGGCGTGTGGCGCGGCGTGATCGGCGTCGAGCCCGAACGCGCGCCACCTTATGCGCCGGATTGGGCGGAGGCGACCGGCAACGAGGCGCTGGCGCAAGCGGCGGCGCGGCATCTTGTGCCGATTGCGCTCAATGATTTTCGTGAAGGCGACGTGCTGTTGTTTCGCTGGCGCGCTCATCTGCCGGCGAAACATGCCGCCATTGTCACTGCATCCGATTTGATGGTGCACGCGCATGACGGTGCGGCCGTGGCCGAAGTCGCCGTCGCGCCGTGGTGGCGCAGGCGGCTTGCTTATGCGTTCCGCTTTCCGAATTTGACTGACTGACACGTCCGATTGTCCTGTCGCGCCTTCGGGCGCCTGGCGGACGACGGAATGAACCGCCGGGAAATTCATGGCCGCTCTTCTTCTCTCCGTCGCCGGTGGTGCGGCTGGCAGCGCTTTGCTCGGGCCTGTCGGCGCCATTGCCGGCCGTCTGGTCGGCGCGCTGGCCGGCAACGCGATCGATCAATCGCTGTTCTCGCCGCGCCGTGACGTCGCGATCGACGGACCGCGACTGTCCGATCTTACCGTCATGGCCTCGACCGAAGGCGCGCCGATCCCGCGTACCTATGGCCGCGCGCGGCTATCCGGCCAGGTGATCTGGGCGACCAATCTCGAAGAGGTGGTGAGCGCCAGCACGCAGTCGAGCGGCGGCAAAGGCATGGGCGGAGGCTCGAGCGTCACGGCGACGACCACCACGTATTCCTACTTCGCGAATTTTGCGGTGGGCTTGAGCGAAGGGCAGATCGGCACCGTGATGCGGGTGTGGGCGGACGGCAAGCCGGTCGATCTCTCCGGTATCACGATGCGTGTCTATGCCGGCGACGAGACGCAGACGGCCGATCCGTTGATCGTTGCGAAGGAGGGCGACGCGCCGGCCTTCCGCGGTCTGGCTTATGTCGTGTTCGAGCGGCTGCCGCTGGAGAATTTCGGCAACCGCATTCCGCAATTGTCGTTCGAGGTGTTGCGCCCGCTCGGTGCGCTCGAGCGCATGACGCGCGCGGTGACGCTCATTCCCGGCGCGACCGAATTCGGCTACGAGCCGGCGACGGTCGTGCAGCAGCTAGGCCCCGGCCAGTCGGCGCCGGAGAACCGTCATATTACTTATGCGGCGTCCGACGTCATCGGCGCGCTCGACGAGTTGCAGGCGCTGTGCCCGCTGATTGAGCGTGTGGCCATTGTTGTCGCCTGGTTCGGCAACGATCTGCGCTGTGGCGAATGCCGGATCGTGCCTGCCGTCGATAATCGCGAGAAATCGACCTATGGAGCCACCTGGTCGGTAGCAGGCCTCGACCGCGCGAGCGCAAGACTCGTGTCGATGGCCGACGGCACGCCTGCGTTCGGCGGCACGCCGTCGGACGATAGTGTGCGCCACCTGATCGCCGAGTTGAAAGCTCGCGGCCTGAAGGTGACGCTCTATCCGTTCGTAATGATGGATATTCCGCCGGGCAACACGCTCACTGATCCGTGGAGTGGCGCGGCGACACAGCCGGTGTTTCCGTGGCGCGGACGCGTTGCCTGCGATCCGGCACCGGGACAGGCCGGCTCGCCCGACGGCACAAGCGCAGCCGCAGACCAGGTGAACGCCTTTTTCGATGGTGGCGATTCATGGAGCTACCGAAATTTCATTCTGCACTACGCGACGCTGGCTGTTGACGCTGGCGGCGTCGATGCATTTCTCATCGGCTCGGAGCTAAAGGCACTGACGCGGGTGCGCTCCGCTCCTGGCGTCTATCCGGCCGTCGATGCGCTGGGGATGCGGGCCGGCGACGTGAAGACGATTGTCGGCAGCGACACCACCGTCACCTATGGCGCCGACTGGACGGAGTACGGCGCGCACGTCGTTGACGCAGACGCGAGCGAGGTACGTTTTCCGCTCGATCCGCTCTGGGCGTCGGCGTCGGTCGACGCCATCGGCATCGACTATTACGCGCCGCTTGCCGATTGGCGGGATGATGCGAACCAGATCGATCGCGCGATTGCCGACAGCCCTTATGACATCGGCTATCTCACCGGCAATCTTGCCGGCGGCGAGGCCTACGACTGGTTTTACGCCGACGACGCAGCACGCGCGGCGCAGATACGCACGCCGATCACCGACGGTTTCGGCAAGCCGTGGATCTTCCGCCAGAAGGATATCTGGAATTTCTGGTCGCAGCCGCATTACGAGCGTGTCGGCGGCGTGGAGTTCGGCACGCCGACGGGCTGGGTGCCGCAGTCGAAGCCGGTCTGGCTCACCGAAATAGGGTGTCCGGCCGTCGATAAGGGCGCGAACCAACCCGCTGTTTTTCCCGATCCGAAATCCTCGGAAAATGCGCTGCCGTATTTTTCCGACGGCGAGCGCGACGACCTGATTCAGCGCCGTCATCTACAGTCCGCTCTCGGCGCGCTCGATCCGGCGTTTGGTGCCGGTGTGCTCAACCCGGTTTCGAGCGTGTATGGCGGACGCATGATCGACCCGTCCGCGATCCATCTGTGGACCTGGGACGCGCGGCCTTATTCGGTATTTCCCGCTGCGAGCGATGTGTGGAGCGA
>JBARCH010000453.1:0-8594 GCA_049793875.1 Pseudolabrys sp.
GGTGCTTCGGCGAACCGCTCCAAGGCAGCGCGTTCACGCTCGGCGAAGAAAGCTGCACGCACCCGCAAGAAACGCCGCTAGCATGAGGCCATCCTCAGAGGCGCGTTCTGCCCGCACCTCGGATCAAAACGGACGCTACGGCTCCCACTTGAAGCCGTATTTGCGGTAGAGCGCGCGCATGCGCGCCTCATCCGGTTCGGCGCGGCGGAAATGGCTGTGCTCACGCTGCGCCACCCGGCGCGTTTCGGGATGTACCCGGTGCACAATGACCTTGCCAGCCGGTTTGTTGTTTTGCCTTTTGATATCGTTCACCCCGCGTGACGGCTTCGGCGAACGCCGCACAGTGACGTCCGGCGGCGCCACCGGCGCATCGACCGGCGCGTTGAATTTCTGGAAGCCACGGTCCGGCTTTGCGCCGGGAAGCGGCTCGATCGCGCGGGCAATCGTCTGTTGCTTCTGCGGCGTTTGTTGCGTTTGTGCCGGCGGCGACGGCAGATCGACCTGGACCGCTAATTCGGGCGCAGATCCGCGTCCGGCTTTGGGCACGGTCTTCGCTTCAACTTTGGCCTCGATGTCGGACTCATGTCTTGAAACAGACCTTGGCTCCAACTTCGGCGCCAGCCTGGCCTGCTGCCTGGACGCGTGCTTGCGGTCCGCCTTTGCGTCGGCCTGTTTCTTCTCCGGCGGCTTCGCACGGGCGACGGCCTCGGCTCTGGGCTCGGGCAGGCGCGAGACGAGCCGTGCGTCCGACACCACGACGTGCGTGCGGCTCGGGCCCTGCTCGCGAACCAGCGCGAACAATGTCGCGGCATTCGCGCGCGAGAGTCGCACGCAGCCATGCGACACCGGGCGGCCGAGCCGCGCCTGCTCATATGTCCCATGCACCGCGTAGCCGCCGTGAAAGAACACCGCGTCCGGCATCGGAGCGTCGTCGTATTTCTTGGAGAAATAAACTTCTTCCAGCCGGAAGGCGCGGAAGCTGCCGCTCGGCGTTTCGTAGCCCGGCTTGCCGGTCGAAACCGGCCAGCGATAAGTCTCAGTTCCGTTGACGGTAACGGTGAGCTGCTGCTGGGCTTTGCTGATGTTGATCAGGATGTCGGCGCGCGCCGGCAGAGACAAACACAGCAGCGCCCCCAACAGCGGGCCGAAGCCCGCAACGCCGACCCAACGCATGACCGCACCCCATGCCCCTTGCATTTGAGGGCAAGCATCGCGCAGGCGCAGCGGGCTTGTAAAGGGATTGTTAACCATAAAAGTCCTTCAATAACCTACGCTTTTCGCGATACTCGCGACTTTTTGATCCGGACAAAGCCCGGCCAAAACCGCCTAAACCATCTACGCGCAATTAACCTGACAGCCGCCTTTCGAGCCGCTAGACCGGCACTGTCATGTTCGGCCGGATACTGACCGCAGCCCTTCTGTCGTGCGCACTCGGCGCCGCATCGCTTGTCGTCTGCGTGCGGCCGGGTCTTGCGCAATCGCCCGCTGCAACAGATCAGCCGGCACCTGCCGCAACGCCTGCGCCGTCCGCTGTCAGTCCGGATAGCGCAACCGCGCCGATCCCTTCGCCTGCTGCATCGACTCCATCGCCCGCCTCCGCTCCGACGCCGGCAACAGCAGACGAACAGAAATTGAAAGACGAGCAGAAAAAAGCCGCAGAAAAAAAAGAGACCGACGAAAAGGCAAAAAAAGAAGCGGAAGAAAAAGAGAAAAAAGAAAAAGCCAAAGAGGCAAAGAAGGAATTATTCGAGCACGAAAGCACCGAGCCGGCCAAAAAGCTGTTCTCGGCAGTCGCGTTGCCTACCATCGGCAAGGCCGTCTCGATCGGCTATTACCCGCGTGGCTGCCTGCAAGGCGGCGTTGCGCTGCCGACCACCGGAAAAACCTGGCAGGTGATGCGGCTGTCGCGCAACCGCAACTGGGGGAATCCCGAACTCGTGCATTTTCTCGAGCGTTTCGCGCCGCTCGCCGCCAAGGCGACCGGCTGGCACGGCATCCTGATCGGCGACATGGCGCAACCGCGCGGCGGTCCGTTGCCGTTCGGCCACCTCAGCCATCAGATCGGCCTCGACGTCGACATCTGGTTCATGCCGATGCCCGGTCACGTACTGACCAGGGAAGAACGCGAGAAAACGTCCGCGAGCAATCTGGTATCGGCCGACTGGAAACACATCGACCCCAAAACGTGGTCGCCAGCGGATGTCGCGTTCATCCGCACCGCGGCGGAACAGCCCGAAGTCGAGCGCGTGCTGGTCAACGCCGCGATCAAAAAGGAATTGTGCCGCATCGAGGGCAAGCAGCACTTCGGATGGCTCGCCAAGGTGCGCCCGTGGTACGGCCACAACGACCACATCCATGTGCGGCTGAAATGTCCGGCCGATTCGCCGAATTGCCGCAAGCAGCCGCCGGTGCCCGGCGATGACGGATGCAACAAGTCGCTCGACTACTGGTTCTCGGACAAGGTTCTGCATCCGAAGAAGCGCACCGGCCCGCCGCCGAAGCCAATCATGTTGGCGGACCTGCCGGCTGCGTGCAAAGCCGTCCTCAACGCACCGGCCAGGAGCGCCGCAAAGAACTAGTCCGGCCGCCGTTCATGCCAGCGGCAACACGTTCGAATATTTCACCTGCTCCAGCGCGAAGCTCGACTCGATCGAGGCGATGCCCTCAAGCCGCGTCAGCTTCTGCTTGAGGAAGCGCTCGTACGCAGCAAGGTCAGGCACGACCACGCGCAGCCAGTAGTCGCGCGGACCTGTCATCAGATAACACTCGAGCACTTCCGGCCAGCGCGCGATCGTCTTGGCGAAGCGGTCGAGCGCGTCCTGCTTCTGCTTTTCCAGTTTGATCGAGATGAAGATGCTGACTGGCAGGCCGACCGCCTGCTGGTCCAGCACCGCCACATAACGCGCGATGACACCGGCCTTCTCCATGATCCGGACACGGCGCAGGCAAGGTGACGGCGAAAGCCCGACCTTGTCCGCAAGGTCCGCCACGCTGACGCGGCCATCCTCCTGCAGGACGCCGAGGATTTTGCGGTCGATTTCATCCAGCGCGATTGTTGGCATAATCCACCTATTCATGGGGCCTTGTTGACAGAATAGATCAAAATGGCGGCGCTTTACAGCGCAGATTGACGAATCGCGCCGCGCCGAAACGCGCATAATTCCGTCCGCAAATCACCGGGCGCACCATGGCCGACGTCAGCGAAATCCTGCGCGAACTCGAAAAGAAGGTGCTCTGGCTTGCGAGCTGGACGATCCACAACGCCAATCATCTGCGCGAGAACGCCGACGGGTTGAAGGTCGGCGGCCATCAGGCTTCCTCCGCCTCGCTCGCCACCATCATGACCGCGCTCTATTTCGACGTATTGCGGCCTGAAGACCGGGTCGCGGTGAAGCCGCACGCGAGCCCGATCTTCCACGCCATACAGTACCTGCTCGGCATGCAGACGCGCGAACGCCTGGAACAATTCCGCGGATACAAGGGCGCGCAGAGTTATCCTTCACGCACCAAGGATATCGACGACGTCGATTTTTCGACCGGCTCTGTCGGTCTCGGCGTCGCGCAAACACTGTTTTCATCGCTGGTACAAGACTACGTGCGCGCGCATGGCTGGGGGTTGAACCGCCGCGAAGGCCGCATGATTGCGCTCGTCGGCGATGCCGAGCTCGACGAAGGCAATATCTTCGAAGCGCTGCTCGAGGGCTGGAAACAAGGCCTGCGTCATTGCTGGTGGGTGATCGACTACAACAGGCAGAGCCTCGATGCCGTCGTGCGCGAAGGCCTGTGGCAGCGTTACGAACAGCTCTTCAAGAATTTCGGCTGGGACGTCGTCATTCTCAAATACGGCTCGCTGCAACAGGCCGCGTTCAGGGAGCCGGGCGGCGAAAAGCTGCGCGAGTGGATCGATAATTGCCCGAACCAACTTTATTCGGCGCTCGTGTTCGCCGGCGGCGCTGCGTGGCGCAAGCGATTGAACGACGAAATCGGCGACCAGGGCGACGTTTCGCGTCTGGTCGAGAAGCGCCCGGACGACGAACTGGCGCGGCTGATGAACAATCTCGGCGGCCACGATTTGCCGACAGTGCGCGACGCTTTCCGCGGCATCGATCACGACCGGCCGACCTGTTTCATTTGCTATACGGTCAAGGGCTTCGGCCTGCCGATGGCGGGCCACAAGGACAACCACGCGGGGCTGATGACGCCGGCGCAGATGGAAACCTTCCGCAACGCCATGAGCGTGCGGCCCGGACACGAATGGGACAAGTTCGAAGGCCTTTCGCAGCCCGAAGCCGAACTGCAGGAATTTCTTGAGCGCGTGCCGTTCGCATCCGCCGGCAGACGCCGGTTGAATACGCCTGCGATAGCCGTGCCGGACGAATTGCCGGTGACGTTCCAGCCGGTAACGTCCACGCAAAGCGGCTTCGGCACGATCCTCAACGAGATCGGCCGCGGCGACAGCGAATTTGCACGCCGCATCGTCACCACCTCGCCGGACGTGACCGTCTCCACCAATCTCGGACCGTGGGTGAATCGCCGCAAGCTGTTCGCGCGCGAGGCGATGACGGATACGTTCAGGAGCGAGCGCATCCCGTCGACGTTTAATTGGGAGTTTTCACCCAAGGGCCAGCACATCGAGCTCGGCATCGCCGAAATGAATCTTTTCATCCTGCTGTCGGCGCTGGGCTTATCGCATTCGATCAACGGCGAGCGCCTGCTGCCGGTCGGCACGCTGTACGATCCTTTTATTGCGCGAGGTCTCGATGCGCTCAATTACGCCTGTTACCAGGATGCGCGTTTCATCGTGGCGGCGACGCCGTCCGGCATCACCCTCGCCGGCGAGGGCGGCGCGCACCAGTCAATCGCGGAGCCTCTGATCGGGCTCGCGCAGGACGGGCTGGCCGCGTTCGAGCCGGCTTATATCGACGAGCTTGCGGCGATTCTGGGCTGGGCTTTCGCCTATATCCAGAAGAGCAGCGACGCCGCGCCGATGGCGCGCAATCAGGCTGAGTGGGAACCGGTCAGCCGCCCGGATTGCGCGCCCACTGTTGAGTTTAGTGCGCGGTCGGACGCAAAACCGGTACCCACTTTTGCTGACCGCGCACTGGAACGAAACTGGCTGCGCGACGAAACCGGCGGCTCGGTCTATCTGCGGCTGTCGACAAGGCCCGTCGAGCAGATCGCGCGAACGATGACGCCGGAGTTGCGGCACGACATCGTCGACGGCGCCTATTGGCTCCGCAAGCCGGGCCCGAATGCGCAAGTTATCGTCGCTTATACCGGCGCGATCGCGCCGGAAGCGATTGCCGCCGTCGGTCTGATCGCGGAAGACCGCCGCGATGTCGGTTTACTTGCGGTGACATCGGCCGACCGGCTCAATGCCGGCTGGACCGCCGCGCAACGCGCGCGCGAACGCGGGCTGGTACATGCACGCAGCCACATCGAGCGGCTGCTCGCCGACGTGCCGACTCATTGCGGCATCGTTACAGTGCTGGATGGACATCCCGCGACGCTGGCGTGGCTCGGCGCCGTCGGCGGCCATCGCGTGCGGCCGCTCGGCGTCGAACATTTTGGCCAGACCGGATCGCTCGCCGAATTGTACCGCCACTACGGCATCGACGCGAACGCCATCGTTGCCGCCGCTCAGGCGATTGCGCCGGGCCGCCCGATCCGCCACCTCAGGGCGCTTCCCTGAGGCGGCAGGCGGACGCGTCTCACATGTAGCCAGGAACGCCGATAATGCGCGTCTGGATGAAGCCGATGATGAGCGCGATCACGATCGCAATCACGATCACCGTGATGGTGTAGACGAGCGATTTCTCGCGCGGCGACTTCATCATCACCGGCAGGCCGGCATAAAGCAGATAGAGCGAGTAGAGGCCAAGGAGGCCGAGGAAGCTCAACGTCGGAATAAGCGCAAACACGCCCGCCAGCCATGACGCCGTCGCCGAATAGGCGACCAGCTTGACCGCGCTGTTCATGTTCTTGACGCCGCTGAACGTCGGCGCCAGCGCATCGACAATCAGCGCCATCACATAGACACCGACGAAGGCCAGCACATAACTGACGATGGCCGAGATCAGCCCGGACATGAACGGGGCGTGATAGGTCGCGCCCATGACCGAGATGCCGATGAACACCGTTCCGATAAAGCCGCAAACCGCGGGTATCGCCGCGAGAATGGCGACGTAATTGACGAATACATCGCGCGCGTTTTCCGGCTCGCGGTCGATGACCGGCCACTCGGAATTGGGACTCAGGATGATTGATTTGACGCGATCGACAAGGCTCATGCTCCCCCTCCATTCGCGGCGAGTAGAGCCCAAAAGCACAAGGGTCCAATCCCGCGTGCGGATTCCAGAGGCCGTCAGACGTCGAATGGCGTGAGGTCCGGCCCCCTTGAGCGAAATGTCTCATGGTAGCGGGCTACGATCAACGGCCCGCGAGGCGTCAGCGGCGCTGATCCTCAAGAATCATTGCCGCGCCTTTTTCCGCAATCATGATTGTCGGCGAGTTGGTATTGCCGGATGTGATCGACGGCATCACCGAAGCATCAACGACACGTAAATTTTCCATGCCCGTCACGCGCAGGCGCGCGTCGACCACCGCCATGGGATCGCCGTCGCGGCCCATTTTAGCGGTACCGACCGGATGGAAGATCGTCGTACCGGCCTCGCCCGCCGCTTTCATCAACGCCGCCTCGTCATCGTCGCGCACCTGCGGCCCAGGGAGATATTCGACCGGCGAATATTTCTGCAAGGCCGGCTGCGCCACGATCTTGCGGGTGATGCGGATCGATTCGGCGGCAATGCGCCGGTCCTCCGGCGTCGCGAGGTAATTCGGATCGATCGCCGGCGCGGCGGCCGGATCGGCGGATTTCAACGAGAGCCTGCCGCGACTGGTCGGCCGCACATTGGCGACACTGGCCGTGAAGGCCGGGAACGTGTGCAGCGGATCGCCGAACTTGTCGAGCGACAGCGGCTGGATATGGTACTGCAAATTCGCGCGATCCTGCGACGGATCGGATTTGGTGAAGGCGCCGAGCTGTGACGGCGCCATCGTGAGCGGGCCGCGGCGGAACAGCGCGTAGTTCACGCCCATCCACGCGCGTTGCCCGAGCGAGCCGTACATCTCATTGAGCGTGCGAATGCCGCTGACCTTGTAGATCGTCCGCAGTTGCAGATGATCGTGCAGGTTGGCGCCCATGCCCGGTTTGTCGAGCACAGAATTAATACCAAGCTTCGACAGATCGCCCGCAGGGCCGACACCCGACAACATCAAAATCTGCGGTGAGCCGATCGCGCCTGCCGCCATAATGACTTCGCCGCGGCAGCGCGCGCTGCGCGCGACGCCGTCCTGCCGCCAGCGCACGCCGACGGCGCGCTTGCCCTCGAACTGCACGCCTTCGACCAGGCAACCGGTTTCCAGCCGCAGGTTTTGCCGATGCAGCACGGGCTTGAGAAATCCGCGCGCGGCCGACCAGCGCCGTCCGCGCTTCTGGTTGACGTGGAAATAGCAGGACCCTTCGTTGTCGCCGGTGTTGAAATCCGCAACTTTGGGAATGCCGTATTGCGCTGCCGCCTCGCGCCACACGTCGATGATGTCCCAGCGCAGGCGCGGATACTCGACGTGCCATTCGCCGCCCACGCCGTGATGCTCGCTCTCGCCGAGGAAGTGATCGACCTGCTTGCGGAAAATCGGCCGCACATCGTCCCACGACCAGCCCGTTAATCCGAGTTGACGCCAGTGATCGTAATCGCCGGCCTGCCCGCGCATGTAGACCATGGCGTTGATTGCGGACGAGCCACCGACGACCTTGCCGCGCGGATAATTCAGGCTGCGCCCGTTAAGGCCCGGCTGCGGCTCGGTCTTGAACATCCAGTCCGAGCGCGGATTGCCGATGGCGAACAGATAACCGACCGGAATATGAAACCAGATCCAGTTGTCGCGTCCGCCGGCTTCGAGCACCAGCACGCGATTGTTCGGATTTGCGGAGAGCCGATTCGCCAGCACGCAGCCGGCCGAGCCGGCGCCCACGACGATGTAATCGAATTCACCTTCAATCGGTGTGTTTTCTGCCATTTCGCTTTCCATCCCGTCCGCATTTTGCGGCGCGCCTGCGCGCGAGGCAACCGCGCCTGGCAAAGCTTCGCCGCCCGTATTCTTTGCAGAGCGCCGGGTACGCTCTTATTCCCGTAACCCTCGGACAATGCCGAGGGGATGGAGCGCCGAGCGGCGCCACATCGATTCAATCGCACCTTTCGGCGCGGGCGCGTCCGGCGAGACGCGCTGCGCCGCCCGGCGCTCCATCGCGGCGTTCTCCCTACGGCGCCGGGCCGCGCTTTCGCCGGAGCCTTTGCAGGCTCCGCACGTCAGCGAGCTCCTCGCGGGGGTCCGATAGTGACCCCGGGCGGTGCCCCGGCGCCGCCCGAGTGCGAGGTTACGAGCCTCGCCCGCGGGCGCCGCGCCAGCCGGCCTGGCGCTTTACGCCATTCCGGCCCATTCAAGTTGCTCCATCATCGAGACGTCTCGCGACGACGCCCTCAGCCGAGCAAGGCGCATGCAATGTAAGGCCGGTTCGGCGAGCGGGGATAAGT
>JBARCH010000454.1:0-2903 GCA_049793875.1 Pseudolabrys sp.
GATCAATTCGCCGGGCGGCTCGCCGTCGCAGTCGCACCTGATCTTCCGCCGCATCCGCGAACTCGCCGACGAGAAGAAGCTGCCTGTCTACGCCTTCGTCGAGGATGTCGGCGCCTCCGGCGGCTACATGCTCGCCTGCGCCGGCGACGAGATCGTCAGCGACCAGTTTTCCATTGTCGGCTCGATCGGCGTGGTCGGCGGCACGTTCGGTTTCGAGAAGGCGATCGCCAAGCTCGGCATCGAGCGCCGGCTTTACACGTCGGGCGACCGCAAGGCGATGCTCGACCCGTTCCTGCCGGAAAAGCCGGAGGACGTGAAAAAGCTGAAAGCGATTCAAAAGGACATCCACGAGCGCTTCATCGCATTGGTGAAGCAAAGCCGCGGCGCGCGGTTGAGCGGACCCGAAAAGACGCTGTTCTCCGGCGAATACTGGACCGGGCCGGCGGCGCTCGAATTCGGCCTCGTCGACCGTATCGGCGATCTGCGCACCGAATTGCGCGCGCGTTTCGGCGAGAAGGTGCGCACGCCGTTGATCTCGGCCGAGCGCGGATGGCTCGGCCGCCGGCTCCCCGGCGTGGGCGCGCTCGAGGATCTCGCGCGCCATCCCGGCATCGCCGATGAACTGGTGTCGGCAATGGAAGCGCGCGCTTTCTGGGCGCGCTACGGGCTCTGAGCGCGGCGCGACCTTTGTCTAGTGCACCGGCTTGTTGCCGAACAGTTTCGCGATCCCGGCGATTTTCGCCTTCTGTTGATCGATGGACTCGGCAAATTCCTTGCTGTCGCCCGGACTGACGATCTGACCGGTCGCGGTCAATTTCTGAAAGACGACAGGGTCGCTCGCAATCGCCTTCACGTCGGCGGCGATCTTTGCGCGCACATCTTGCGGAATCCCCGGCGGGCCGAAGATGCCGACGAGTCCGTCGAAGTCGAGCGAGGGATAGCCGAGTTCGAGCGCCGTCGGGACGTCGGGAAGCGCAGGCGCGCGTTGATGATTGGAAATGGCAAGCACTTTCACTTTGCCGCTCGCGACCTGCGGCCGCACGATGGCGTAAGCCGGCATGTAAGCCTGGATGCGCCCTTCGGCGAGATCGTTCACCGCGCTCACCGGATTCTTGTACGGCACTTTCGCCATCTTCAGGTTGAGCGCGTGCAGAAAGCCCGCGAACACGAAGTCGGTCGATCCGGTGGCGGTGGTCCAGTTCAACTGGCCGGGCTTGGCGCGCGCCATCGCCACCAGTTCTTTCACCGAATTGACCTTCAGCGATGTCGGCACGCTGAGCGCGATAACCGTGTTCGAGATGCGCGCGATCGGAACGAGGTCTTTCGGGTCGTAAGGCAGCTTGTCGTGGAAGTAGGGATGCGCGGTGAACGAACTCACCGGCGAGACCAGCAGCACATGATCGTCATGAGCGGCAAGGAAGGCGGTGATGGCGACCATGCCGTCGCCGCCGGGCCGGTTCTCCACCACGACGGATTGACCCCAGCGCTGCGACAGCTTGTCGGCGAACAGCCGCGCGCCGATGTCGACGCCGCTGCCGGCTCCGAGCGTCACGATGAATCGGACCGGCCGGCTCGGCCAGGATTGCGCGGCGGCATGCGTGGTCCAGAGCGCCGGCAGCAAAAACGCTGCAGCGATGATTGCCGATGCCGCACGCCGGATTTTTTTTATGATCTTCATTGGTCGTTCCCCCACCTTGCGGCGTTGTTTCAGGGGCGGCGGCAGTTTGCCGCCTTTCCCGGCGCCGCTTGATGGTGCAGCCTATCAATGGTTTTCAGCCGCGAAAATGCCTTGTTCGCACCCGAACTTGCCTTGCGCGCTGCCAGAATATGCCCGGGAGGGGCCGATGCCGCCGATCATTCTCACGCCGCTGCTCAAATGGACGCTCGTTGCGCTTGGCGGCGCGATGGCGGTGCATTGGGTCGTGAAGGAAGTGCGCCGGATCAATGAAGAACTCGATCAGGCCAAACGCGTCCCCATTCCGGAAACGAATCGCCGCACGCTGCGGCGCGACCCGGTGACTGGCGACTATCGCCTTTAGTGGCGGATGGTGCTGTCGTTGCCGATCAGCGCGCCGAAAAACAGCGCGAGCAGTGCCAGGCCGATAAGCTGAAAAGCGAGCATTTGAGCATCCTCCGCGGCGCCAATCCCTTTGTTTTTTGTTGGACGCGTTTCTACCGGCGCCGGTTCAAGATCCCGTAAATACGTCCCGGCTTGACCCCCAAAAGAGCCGCCGATACGGTCCCGGCCAACTTCCTGCTTAACAATCAGTAATTGAGCGATGGCTGAAGGCGACCTTCGTGCCGCAGAACGATTGAATCGAGGCAGCCTGGACCCGGCACGTTCGTTCCAGGGGCTTATCCTTGCCTTGCAGCAATATTGGGCGGAGTGGGGCTGCGTCATCCTGCAGCCCTATGACATGGAAGTCGGCGCGGGCACCTTCCATCCGGCGACGACGTTGCGCGCGCTCGGGCCGAAGCCGTGGAATGCGGCTTACGTGCAGCCGTCGCGGCGCCCGAAAGACGGGCGCTACGGCGAGAATCCGAACCGGCTCCAGCACTATTACCAATTCCAGGTGATCCTGAAGCCGTCGCCCGACGACATTCAGGAGCTTTATCTCAAGTCGCTTGCGGCGATCGGCATCGATTCGAAGCTGCACGACATTCGTTTCGTCGAGGACGATTGGGAAAGCCCGACGCTCGGCGCCGGGGGCCTCGGCTGGGAATGCTGGTGCGATGGCATGGAAGTGTCGCAGTTCACGTATTTCCAGCAGGTCGCCGGTGTCGAGTGCGCGCCGGTTGCCGGCGAGTTGACGTACGGTCTCGAACGCCTGGCGATGTACGTGCAGGGCGTCGACCGCGTGTACGACCTGAATTTCAACGGCCGCGCCGATGAAAGGAAAGTC